>NZ_BAABHS010000017.1:0-215177 GCF_039542225.1 Yinghuangia aomiensis
GCCGCCCGCCGCGGCCAGCACGCGGACGCGGCGGGCCCGCCGGCCGCGGGCCAGGCCGCGCGGGGCGAGCCACGGCGGCGGCTTGATGCCGTTCCCGGCGGCGTGCAGGGCCGCGGCCGCGCGTTCGGCGACGTTGTCCGGCTCGTCGCCGCCCGGCTCGTCCTCCGGACGGCGGCTGTGCACGAGATGCATTGTCGGTGTCCCCCTGGCGGGTGCGTGGTCCGGCAGCGCCGCGGGACGGCGTGCCTGTGCTGCCCGGTATGACGCCGCGGGGGCGGGGCCCCGTCCCGCGCTCGGCGGGACGGGACCGGGCATTACCGTGTCCGGGTGACCAGCCCGCATGAGCCGCCGCTGCTGTTCCTCGACGTGGACGGGACCGTTGTGCCGTTCGGGGGCGCCGCCCCGCCGCCCGTGGGCTCGTTCGCCGCCGCCGACGACCCGTACGCGACCCGTTGCGATCCCGCGCTGGGGCCCCGGTTGGCCGCGCTGCCGTGCCGGTTGGTGTGGGCGACGGCGTGGATGCACGACGCGAACGACGAACTGGCGCCGCTGTTGGGGCTGCCGCGACTCCCGGTCGTGGTGTGGCCGGAGCCGACGGCCGTCGACGCCCTGGACGAGCGCGCCGGGCTGCACTGGAAGACCCGCGCGCTCGTCGCCTGGGCCGCGGGACGGCCGTTCGTCTGGGTGGACGACGAACTCACCGACGTGGACCGGGCGTGGGTCGCCGACCGCCATCCCGCGCCCGCGCTGTTGCACCACGTGGACCACGCGCTGGGGCTCACCGATGCCGACTTCAGGGCCCTCGACGCGTGGCTTCGAGGGCCCCGGTGCGGCGTCGGCTCAGCCGTGCGGCGGGGGCCAGGCGCGCGCGACGAGGTCCCGGGTGGCCTCCCCCGGCGTCCGGCAGCCGCAGAAGGCGAGGACGCGGGCGATGTCCTCGGCGAAGTCGTGTAGCCACGCCGTCGCGCCGGCCTCGCCGTGGGCGGCGAGCGCCCACAGCGGCGGGCGTCCGGCGAACACCGCGCGGGCGCCGAGCGCGAGCGCCTTGACCCCGTCGGAGCCGGAGCGGATGCCGCCGTCGACGTAGACCTCGGCGTTCCCGGCAACGGCGTCCACGATCTCGCCCAGCACCGCGGCGGTCGGCGTGCAGCCGTCGAACTGCCGTGCGCCGTGGTTCGACACGACGATCCCGGCGGCTCCGGCGGCCGCGCAGCGGGCCGCGTCGTCGCCGCGCTGGACGCCCTTGACCACGATCGGCAGGCCGGTCCACTCGGGGAACAGCGTCAGGTCGTCGAAGGTCATCGCCCGGTCGAGTCCGGTGATCGCCTTGGTGAGCCCGATTTCCCGCACGTTCGGGAACGCGAGTCCCTTCGGCGGCACGAACGCCCCTCCGGCGAACCGCGACCTGCGCGGCACCGCCGCCCCGTCGACGCACACGACGAGTGCCCGCGCCCCGGCTTCCTTGGCGCGCACGGCGAGTTCGCGGGTGAGGCCGTGGTCCCGCAGCAGGTACATCTGCGCCCAGAACGGTGCTCCGTCCATCGCCTCGGCGACGTCGGCATAGCTGTGGTTGGCGAACATCGACACCGTCATCAGCGCGCCCGCCGCGGCGGCGGCGCGCGCGGTGGCGAGTTCGCCGTCCTGGTGGACGAGCTTGTGCATGGCGGTGGGCGCAATCCCGATCGGGGCGGCGAGCGGGGTGCCGACGACCGTGGTGGTCAGGTCGGTTTCGACGACGTCGCGCAGGACGTGCGGGCGCAGCGCGTAGGCCCGCCACGCGGCGGTGTTGGCACGCAAGGTGACCTCGTCGCCGCTGCCGCCCGCGATGTAGGCGAAGGACTCCGGCGACAATGCTTCGCGGGCCGCCGACTCCAGCGGGTCGGGGGTCAGCACGGGTCGGCCGGGGTGATCAGGCAGGGCAGCCGGCGCTGGCCGTGCGCCCAGAAGACCGTGCCGGGTTCCGCGGCGAAGTCCGGTGCCAGCCGCACTTTTTCGGCACGGACGCAGAGTTCTTGGAGGATCGCGAGCGTTTCCAGACGTGCCAGGGAGGCGCCGGGGCAGACGTGCGGGCCGGTGCCGAAGGCCAGGTGGTCGCGGGGGTTCGCGCGGTCGAGGCGCAGCACGTCGGGGTCGGCGTACACGCTTTCGTCGCGGTTGGCGGACGCGATGCCGAGGACCACACGGTCGCCGGCGGCGAGCGGACACCCGGCGACCTCGGTGGGGGCGCGCACGGCGCGGGCGAGGATCTGCACGGGTGCGTCGAGGCGCAGCGACTCCTCGACGAGCGCGGGGAGGAGTGCGGGATCGGCGCGTACCGCGGCGTAGATGTCGGGGTGGGCGGCGAGGGTGTGGAGGCAGTTCGCGACGAGGTTGCGGGTGGTCTCGTTGCCGGCCACGATCAGGAACATCGTCTGGGTGCGGACCGCCGCGTCGGACAGCAGCGTGCCGTCGTCGTAGGCGGTCTGCAGAAGGCGCGTGACGATGTCGTCGGGGGGATCGTCGGCGGCACGTCGGTCGTCGATGAGCCGCTGGATGTAGGCGGCGAATTCGGGGTGCGCCTGGGAGAGGGTGCGGGCGCGGCGGTCTTGCTGGGCGTCGAGGAGTTCGTCCGACCAGATCTGGAAGCGTTCGCGGTCGGCCTGCGGGACGCCCAGCATGTGCGCGATGACCGCGCTGGGCAGGGGGTCGGACACGGCGGCGACCAGGTCGACCGGGCTGCCGTCCGCGGCCGCGGCGACGGCAGCGGCGACCAGCTCCGCCGCCGTCGTGCGGATGAACGGCTCGGCGGGCGCGAGGCGGTGGTGGGCGACGACCGAGTTGACGACCTTGCGCAGCCGGCCGTGCTCGGGTTCCGGCACGGCGGACAGCATCACTTCGTCGGCGGGCAGCGCCGTGGTGTCGATGAACGAGCCGACGAACCGGTCCACGTCGGCGAGCGCGGCCCGGACGCCCGCGGCGGTGGCGAAGTAGCGGCCTGCGGGAGTGTCGACGGAACCGTGTGCGGTGGCCCGGATTGCGGCCATCACGGGGAGGCGTTCTTCGAGGGAGCCGGCGGTGGGGTCAAGGGCGTTCGGCTGAGGGTTCGGCTGCGGATCGGCCACGGGGTACCTCCGGGCAGTGCGGCGGTATAGGCTGCCGAGCGGGCGTACGAACGATCGTTCGTACGCCGATTGCCCCGGACGGTACGCCAGGCCCCGAGGGGAAGCAATGGCCCAACAGACCGCGCATGCCTCCGTCGACGCCCGCGAACGGGTGCTGTCCGCCGCGGCGGAGTTGTTCGCCGAACGCGGGTACCACGGGACGTCGGTGCGGGACATTGCGGCGGCGTGCGGGCTCAAGCCCTCGTCGCTCTACAGCCATGTGCCGGACAAGTCGACGCTGCTGGCCGACCTGGTGATGCGATATCTGGGGGCGCTGGAGGCAGCGTTGGAGGCCTCGTCGGCCGACCCCGGGGGCGGTCCTTCGGCGAACCGGGTCGAGGAGATGGTGCGGGCGAGCGTCGGGGTGGCGTTGCGGTATCCGCGCGAGTTCCTGTGCCTGTCGAACAGTTGGACGTACATCCGCCGTACGCCGTCGCTGGCCACGCTGGTCGCCCGGCGGGACGCGGTGCGCGCGGTGTGGCAGCGGGCGCTCCGGGAAGCGGCGGCGGACGGGTCGCTGCGTGCGGACGTGGACCCGGAGAGCATGCTCCGCGTCGTCTTCGCCGCCACGCACGGTGTCGTCGACCGCCGCTACGACGAGATCGCGGGGCCGGCCGACGAGGGGGACCCGGCGGGGGTGCTGGCCGCGCTGCTGCTCGACGGGTTCCGGCCGCGCGGCCGGGCCGTGTCCGCGACCGTGCGGGCCGGTACGGCCGACGCCGGAGCGGTGCGGCCCGGGCTGGCAGAATGATCGTCGCGCGGTGGCGGTGGGCCCCCGTAGGGCACACGCACCGGGCGGCGGGAGGATGTCGGCATGGGCACGGAAACGCCGCAGCAGAAGCGCTTGGGGCGGCCGCGCCGCATCGACCGCGACAAGATCGTGGAGACGGCGCTGGCGATGCCGCCGGGGCAGGTCACCATGCAGAGTGTGGCGGATCGGCTGGGTGTCGACCGGAGTGCGTTGCACTACCACGTGAAGAACAAGGACGAGTTGCTGGCGCTCGTGGCCGCGGCGGCGGTGTCGGCGGCTCTCGAAGCGCCGGAGGTGCCGGAGGACGCGGGGTGGCGCGAGCTGACCCTGGCCCTGGCCTGGTCGATGCGGCGGGCCGGACTGGTCGAGGCGGAGTACCAGCCGTATTTGAAAGCCCACGTGGTGATCCCGACCAGTGGGATCGAGGTGCTCGACCGGCTGCTGGCCGTGCTGCACGAGGAGGGGCTGAGCGAAGCGGAGGCGATCATGTCGTTCTCGCTGCTGGCCCGGTTCGCGTACGCGTCGGCACGGGACGAGGTCGCGGCGCGGCCGACCGGGGTGCACCCGGCCCTGCCGGAGTTGACGGAGCAGCTGGCCGCGGAGGGCGACCGCTATGCGACGCTGCGGCGGAGTTTCGCGGTGGTGGCGGGGCTCACGGCGGATGAACAGTTCGAGTTCGGGGTGCAGTTCGTGACGGGCGGGATGGAGCGGCTGATGGGGAAGGGCGAGTCCGAGGGATAGGCCTGTGCGGTGGATCGTGGACTGACGTCCGCCGCCGCGCGGCGCTCAGGCGCGTCCCGGCCGGTCGATCGTTACCAGGGTCACCACAGCGGCGGCGACGAAGCTGCCGCCCGCGGCCGCGAACGCCGCACGCACTCCCCACGCGTCGGGCGCACCCGAGCCCACCAGCGCGCCGATCAGCGCGACGCCGATCACGCTGCCGGTCTGCCGCGCCGCGTTGATGACGCCGGAGGCCAGGCCCGCCCGCTCGGCCGGAGCGCTGTCGGTCACCGCGGTCGTGGCCGCAGGCATGGTGAAGGACATGCCGAACCCCGAGGCCATCAGCGGCGGTACCAGGAGCAGGTACGGGACACCCGAGGCCGCCGACGCAAGGCCGAACATGCCGACGGCGGCGATCGGAAGCCCCGTGAGGACGGTGCGCCGCGGGCTGCCGCGGGCACCGGTGAACCGCCCGGACAGCGTGGAGCCGAGCACCACGACGCCCATCTGGGGAAGCAGCGCCAAGCCCGCCTGTAGCGCGGAATAGTCCCTGACCTGCTGGAAGTACAGGTTCAGGACGAACAACTGGCCGTAGAAGCCCAGGTTGATCAGGAGGCCGACCGCCGACCCGCCGGTGAAGGTCGGCGATCGGAAGAGCGTCAGGGGCAGCATCGGGTTGGCCGCGGCACGTTCCACCATGACGAACGCCGCCGCGGCGACGACGAAGACCACGGCGCCGCCGATCACCAGCGCGTCGAACCCGCGGTGCCCGCCCTCGATCAGCGCCAGAGCGAGCGCGGTCAGCGCCAGGACACCGGTCAGTTGTCCGGCCGGGTCCAGGCCGCGTTCCCGGGGTTCCGGGGCGGGGACGCGATGACGCGACAGGGCGATGGCGGCCAACCCGATGGGGATGTTCACGAAGAACACCCACCGCCAACTCGCCGCCTCGACCAGCACCCCGCCCAGGACGGGGCCGCTCGCCGCGGCGAGCCCCGCCACCGAACCCCACACGCCTACCGCCCGGGCCCGCGCGCCGGGCCGGGCGTACATCGCACGCAGCAGGGCGAGCGAGGCGGGGACGGTCAGCGCCGCGCCCGCGGCCTGCACCACCCGGGCCGCCACCAGGACCGACACCTGCGAGGCGAGCCCGCAGCCCAGGGACGCGGCCACGAACAGCCACAGCCCGAGGTGGAAGATCCGCCGGGCGCCGAAGCGGTCCGCCAGCGCGCCACCGGACAGCAGGCCGGCGGCAAGCACCACCAGGTAGCTGTCCACCACCCATTGCAGTCCGCTGACGCCGGTGCCGAGTTCGCGGGCGAGCGCGGGCAGCGCCACGTTCACGATCGTGCTGTCCAGAATGACCATGAAGTAGCCCAGGCACACGACCAGCAGAGCGGGCGACACCACCCGCGCCCGGTCCGCGTCGACCTCGATCTCGGCCATGGCCCGACGCTAGCCGCCCTGCGCGCCTCGATCGCCGAGGCGCGGGCGGGCCTGCGTGTCCCCCGCCGTGGCCGATCCCCCGCGGGACCTGCCGAGGGAGAATCGCACGGGGGGTTTCACAGCCACCGCTGGGCCGCCTCGACGCTGTCCCCGCCGCTGGTGTTGAACGCAATCGCGGCCTGGGGTGCATGACGCCGGATCAGATTCACGATCCGCTCGAAGAGCGGCAGCAGCGGCTCGGTCTTGCGGACGCCGCCGCCGACCACCACGACGTCCCACGGCCGCTCGGTCAGCGAGGCGACGAGGGCGGCTCGGCGGACTCGTCGAACACGACCAGCGTCATGGCCGCGTCGATGCCGTGTTCGCCGAACCGGGCAAGTTCCCCGTCGAGCGCCGCACGCAGCGCCTCTCCGTCGACGCCGGGGATTGCGTGCGGGTCGTAACCGACGACAAGTGCAGAAGGCATCCGGCCAACCTGGTGACCCCGGCCCGGACATGATCGACCGGACCGGATCCGCGGCACGTCGCCCGCGCTACGGGCGGAGCCGTTCGGCGGTGATCCGGGTCAGCCACCCCAGCCCCGCCGTGAACAGCGGTGGCCCGCCGACCGGCGACACCATGGCGACGACGAGAAGCACCGTCGGCAGCCACCACGCGCGCAATGCGGCGGCGGTACGCGGCGCCCGGCCGGACAGCCGCCCGGCGACCTCCGGGATCGCCAGCCCGACAACGGCTCCCGTCGTCGTGACCAACCCGTACTTCGCCGACTCGAACACCGTGAACACCGCGAGGAACCCCACCAGCAAGGCCCAGCCCGATACGCGGGCCGCTTTGGCGATCGGCATGGCTTACTCCCTGAGCTGATTGGCTAATGTGATTAGCTTCAAGCTAAAGCTAACCCCATTAGCCGTCAAGTCCCGGTCAGCCGCCCCGCCCCCGTTCACCCGCATTGACCACCGCTCATTTGCGCCGCAACCATCCCGCTGGCCACACTCGGCGCAGCGGGGCCGTCGCGGCGCCGCCGCCGGCGTCCTCCGTTCCGGGGCAGCCCGATCGACGAGACCTTGTGAGACTCCTTGGCCTACGCCCCGATCCCCTCGCCCGCCCGGGAGTTCACCGCGTCGCGCCGGCTCGCGGCACTGGCCGACGCGCTGGATCCGCATACGTTCGCCGCCTTGGCCGCGCTGCGCGGTCCCGCGCCGCGGCTGTGCCTCGAACTGGGCGCGGGCACCGGCAGCGTGGCACGCCGCCTGGCCGAGCAGTTCCCGCGCGCCCGGGTCGTCGCCACGGACCTGGCCGAGCCGCCCGCCCGATCTCCGCTCGGCAACCTGGAGTTCGTGCGTCACGACGTGCGCTGCGACGGCTTCCCGGAGGGGAAGTTCGATCTCATCCACGTCCGCTATCTGCTCTGCGACCTGGTCGAACGCGACCGCATCCTCCACGACATGGTGTCCTGGCTGGCCCCCGGCGGCCGCCTGGTCGTCGAGGAACCGGACCACTCGCCGGTCTACGACTCACCCCATCGGGCGTACCGCACGGTCACACTCGCCATGGTGGAGGCGCAGCACCGGTACGTCGGCACCGACTCCCTCTGGGCCCGCGAACTCCCCGCCCACGTGGCCGCGACCGGACTGACGGACATCGCCACGCACCGCACGTCGACCACCGTCGCCACGGGCAGCCCGATGGCCCGCTACTGGCGCCTGAGCCTCGCCGAACTGCGGCCGCTGCTGCCGCCGGGCCTCGACATCCCGGCGGCGCTGCGCGAGGCGGATTCCGCGACGTTCCGCGACCATGGGTTCACCACCGTTCGGGTGAGCGCGGTCCGCCGAGGCTGAACGCCGGGAACTGCCGGGCACGTTCCTGCGCCGCCGGTCCGGCCGGCACCGGACCGGCCCACCGGAGCGGCGGAGAAGCGCGTCAGACGGAGACCCGCTCCCCCGCCGGGTTCACGACCTCGTCCGCGGCGGCGATCACCACGGGGTCGTGGGTGGCCACTACCGCCACGCAGCCCTGTGCCCGCGCGCGTTCCGCGATGACCTCGACCAGCATCGCCGCCTGACCGCGGTCCACCGCCGCCGTCGGCTCGTCGATCAGCAGCAGTTCGGGGCCGAGGAACAGCGCGCGGGCCAGGGCGACGCGCTGCCGTTCGCCGCCGGACAGCTGGTCGGGCCGGTGCCGCAGCCGCTGCCCGAGGCCGACTTCCTCAAGTGCTTCGGCGGCGCGCTTCTTGAGCCGCGACGGCTTGTGCCCGGCGATGTAGGCGGCGGCGAGCAGTTGTTCGACGGATGTCAGTGCGGACAGCAGGTTGCCGCTTTGGAACATGTATCCGATGTGCTCGCGGCGTTCGCGCGCACGTTCGGCATCGGAGAGCGCCGCCAGGTCGCGGTCGCCCAGCACGACCGACCCCCGGTCCGGGCGCAGCAGCGCCCCGGCCACAGCGAGGAGTGTGGACTTGCCCGAGCCGGACGGCCCGGCGAGCGCGGTGAGGTGTCCTGGTGCGAACGCCGCGTCGAGGCCCGCGAAAACGGTGGTGCGGGTGTCGCCGCGGCCGAGGGTGACCGTGACGTCGGACAGCACGAGGCTCATCGGTGGGCTCCGAGCATGGTGAGCGGGTCGGGTGCGGTGACCCGGCGGAGGGTGATCGCGGTGCCGGCCAGGCCGAGGGCGGCGACTCCGCCGAGCGTGGCCACGAGCGTGAGCGGCGGCAGGCTGAAGGGGACCGCCGAGCCGAGCAGCAGTCCGACGCCGGCCGCGACCGCCCCGCCGGCAACGGCCCCTGCGGCGACCACGATTGCCGCCTGCACCGCGGTGATCCACAGCAGCCGGGGACGCGAGGCGCCCATGGCGCGCAACAGCGCGAGCTCCGGGCCGCGTTGGACCGTCCACACGGCGAAGAAGGCGCCGACGACGAGCGGCGCGATCAGGTACAGGAACACCTGGATGGAGTTCATGGTGACGCGCTCGCCGCTGTAGCCGGGGGCGGCGGCGAAGGACGCGCCGCGGCTGATGGTGTGCGTCCCCTTCGCGGCGTCCAGCCGGTCGATCGGCAGGGCGGCCGAGCCCGATGCGCGGACGGCCACGGCACTGAACTGCCGCGGCAGCGTCGCGTTGGGGTCGGCGCCCGGGATGCCGAAGCGCAGCCGCGTCCACACGTCGAGCGGCACGTACGCGGCCGGGACGTGACCGTACGACGCGGAACCGGTGATCCCGTCGACGCGCACCGCGGTGCCGAGCCGGTCGATCGTGAGCATGTCCCCGACGTGGACGCCCTTGTCGGCGAGCTTCCGGGACACCACGATGCCGCCCGGCGTCGTGCCGACCGGCTGCCCCGAGTCGGGGTCCGGCGCGACGAACGACCCGGGTTCCACGCCGAAGGCCGCGAGGTCGATCTCCACGCCGCGGTTCGTCGTTCCGCGGGTGATGGCGACGCCCAGCGGCGCGGCCTCGACGCCCGGTTCGGCGCGCCAGGCGTCGAGCACGTCGGCGCCGACGAGGCTGCGGTTGAACTGGTCGGACTTGGCGTCGGCGGAGAACACCAAGTGCGTGGCGGGCAAGGCGCGCAGGGCCGAGACGGTGTCGTTGCCGAGGCCGGCGGTGAAGCCGGACACGATGCCGACCAGTGCCGCCACCAGCATGACGACGCTGCCCATGAGCAGAAAGCGGCCGCGTGCCGCGCGCAGCTCGCGCAGGGCGAGGTACACGGTGGGGTCCCTTCGGGGTGTTTCGAGTGTGCGGGATCCGGGTCGTTCGCGGGGCCGCGGCGACGTCCGGGCGGTGGGATGCCGACACCAAGGTTGGGGACACCGCGTCGCCAAGATAACAGATGGCGACACCGCGTCCCCAAGTGCCGGAGGCTGTCGGCCGGCCGCTCCCTAGACTGGGCGCGTGCCCAGGATCTCCGCCGCGTCCGTCGCCGACCACCGCGCGCAGCAGCGCGCCGCGCTGGTGCGCGCGGCGCACGAGCTGCTGGAGGAGGGCGACGCCGCCCGGGTCACGTTCGGCGCCGTCGCCGATCGGCTGGGGCTGGCCCGCAACAGCGTGTACAAGTACTTCGGCAGCCGCCAGGAACTCCTCGAAGCGGTGGTGGTCGAGGCCGCGCCGCGCTGGACGGCACCGATCCGCACGGCGATGGCCGCGGCCGACACCCCGGAGGGACGCGTCGCGGCGTTCGTCACCGCACAGTTGGCCTTGGTCCGGGACGGAGAGCACCGCGTGGCGCAGGCTTTGGCCGGCGACCGCGACGCGGCGGCCCTGCGGGCGGGCGCCGAGCACGCGCACCGCGACATCCTGCAGCCCCTTGTGGAGACGCTGGAGGAATTGGGCGACGACGCCCCGCGCCGGACGGCCGGGCTACTCCAGGGCTTCGTCAACGCGGCCACGAAGGCCATCGAGTCCGGCGACGACTTCGCAGCGGTGAACGAGCGGGCGACGCAGTTGGCGGTCGCCGCCCTGGCCGGGGTGACCGGGACGGCGGCGGGTGCGACCGGGGCCGACGAGGCGGCGACGGGCACGTCCGGGGCGGCAGCTCGCGAATAGGCAGGGTCCGCGGACAGTCTGCGCACTTGTCCGGTGGAACAGCGAGCAGTAGCGGCACTTGGTCTCGGCGTGGATGCCGTCGCCGACGAGTTCCTTGTGATTGTTCGGGATCAGCGTCTCGCCGGGTTCGAGGCGCTTGAAGATCTCCCACTCGGGCCCGAGCAGTTCGGTGGGAATCGTGGTGAAGAAGTGCGGGACGAGGCCGATCGCTTCCTTGATGCCGGCGTCGACTTCGGCGCGGCTGGCGGTCATGGGGCGGAGCGGGGCGTCGAGGGCTTCCGCTCCGGTTCCGCGCACGGCTCACTCCCGGCCGGCGAGCGCCTCGCTGACGCGGCTCCAGGTCCCGTCCGCGGCCCACTTGCGGTGGCGGCCGTAGAGGGTCTGCCAGCGGCCGTAGCGTGCGGGGATGTCGCGCCAGGACGCGCCGGTGCGTTCGCGGTAGCGGAGGCCGTTCAGCACCCGGCGGTCGTCGGCGGGGGCCGCGCCGCGGTGGTCGGGGGGCGGCAGGAGCACGCGGATCAGGTGCCACTGGGCGTCGGTCAGGTCGCCGGGGGTGTCGGAGCTGTCGGGGATACCGGGGGCTTCGGGGACTTCGGGGACTTCGGGGACTTCCGGGGTCGCTGTCCCGTCTTCGTGTTTTTCAAAACGTGCTGCCGCGTGCAATCGGGCTCGCGTCTGCCGCACCAGGTCTTCGAACAAATAGTCGTCCCCGTGGCGCTCGAGCGGTCGTTCGATCCGTGCCCAGCGGGCCGCCATCTCCGGCGACGCGGTCTCCAGGGCGGCCTCCAGCGGCGCACCGACCGCGCGGCCCGCGTGCGCGAGCGGGGACTTGGCTTCCAGCAGGACGATGCCGACCGTGGTGCGGGCGATCCAGGTCAACGCGCCCGCGCGCGCGTCGTCGTCCAGCGGGGCGCGTTCGAGCGCGGCGAGCAGCCGGTCCAGCGCGGCCACCCACGCGGGGGCGATCTGTGTGGGAGTGCCGATCAATTGGGCAGTCCACGGGCTTTCCACGATCCGGTGCCGGACGTCGCGCATCCACGACTCCACCGCGTCCCACCACGGGAGTCCGGGCTCCGCGGCCGCCGCGCCGACGTCCTCGAGGACCGAGTCGGCGACCGCGGCCAGGAGTTCGTCGCGCCCGTCGACGTGCCGGTAGAGCGCCATCGGGGTGACCCCGAGCCGGCGGGCGACCGCCGCCATGGTGAGCGCCGGAACACCGCCCTCGGCGAGCACCGCACGGGCGGCCAGGACGATGTCGCGGAGCCCGAGCCGCGTTTTCATTGACCGTGTCACGGAGCAATGCTAGAACGTTTACGCCATAAACAACAAAGGCGTGTGCAAGGAGTCGGCCATGGCCCCCGCGAACCCCGCAGCGAACACCGCAGCGATCATCGACCCCAACCTGACGTGGGTGCCGCTGGAGAAGCGGCTTGCCGAGGAGACCGACCCGGCCCTGCGGCGCAACCTCGAAACGATCGTCACGCACATGAAGTCCGAGGCGCAGGGCGACCTCGACGGACTCATGGGCACCCTCGCCCCGGAGCCGGTCTACCGCCTCGGCCCGCCGGACAACGAGCGCCTGCACCCGCGCGGCACCGAGGGCATCCGCGCGTACTACAGCGCGTTCGTGGCGAGCGGCGCCACGCAGCTCGTGCACGAGATCGACCGTCTTGCGGTGGACCGCCACGCGGTGCTCACCGACGGCGTGATGAAGATGGCCTACCCGGGCAAGGCCCTCGCCGCGATGGGCATAGACATCGACGACCAGGACGCGTACTACCTGTACGAGGTCCGCATGGCGATCGTGTGGGTCATGGACGACGAAGGCCGCGTCATCGGCGAGGAGAGCTACCAGGACCGCAACGGCTTCGACGGCATCGCCGGCCGCAAGCTGGCACCGTCGGACATCGCCCCGCTGCGTTCCTGAGCCCGTACACCGCCGTCAGCGTGCGCCCGAGGCGCCGGCGATGTGCACGGAATGCCCCGATACCCAGGCCGTGTCCAGCGCTCGGGGCAATCGACCACGCAATACCCGTGCCCCACAGCGCGGCAGGTGCCCCCGGAGTGGCAGCTCCGGGGGCACACCCATGCCGTCTGCGGCCCTGCGGAGCCTCTTCGAAGCCCCTACGGCCGCTCCGCGGACCTTCCGCGGACCCTCTGCGGATCCTCTGCGGAGCCTCTGCGGAGCCGAATCGAATGCGCTGCCTTCGCCGATGCCTCTTGATCCCGCGCGCCCTACGGGGTTCGCTGCGGGAGCGGTGCCGTCGGCGGGTTGTCCGCCGTTTCGATATTCGGAAGGGCCGCGGAAGGGGAGGGTTCCCGTGGGCATCGGGATGCTGCTCGACATGGCGGTCTCCGCCAACCCCGACCGGGTGGCCGTAGGCCGCCGGGCGGAGCCGGACGCGCGGCGGCTGACGTACGCCGAACTCGCCCGCACCGCGGCCGCGGGCGCCGGCCTGCTGCGCGACGCGGGCGCACGGCACGTCGTGTACGTGGGCGTCAACGGCCCGGCGTTCCCCGCGCTGCTGTTCGCGGCCGCGCACGCGGGCGTCCCGCTGACGCCGCTCAACTACCGGCTTTCGGGCGCCCAGTTGCGCGAACTGATCGGCGATCTCCCGGGCGCGGTCGTGGTCGCGGAGGACGCCTACGCCCCGGCACTCGCCGACTCCCCCGCCCCGGTCCTGGCGGCCTCGCGGTGGTTCGACGATGCCACGAAGGCCGATCCGATTGCCTCCGCGGAGAACGACTCGGCACCTGCCGTCGTGCTGTTCACGTCCGGCACCACGTCGCGCCCCAAGGGCGTCGTGCTGCGGCACGACAATCTGGTCGGGTACGTCCTGCAGACCGTCGAGTTCGCGTCGGCCGCGGACGACGACGCGATCCTCGTGAGCGTGCCGCCGTACCACGTCGCCGGAGTCGGCGGCGTCCTCAGCAACCTGTACGCGGGACGCCGCATGGTGCACCTGCCCGACTTCGACGCCGGGCAGTGGCTGCGGCTGGTGCGCGGAGAAGCCGTCACGCAGGCCATGGTGGTGCCGACCATGCTGGCGCGGATCGTCGACGCCCTCGACGGCGGCCAAGCGAACGCTCCGGCCTTGCGCGGTATCGCCTACGGCGGCGCCCGTATGCCGGCCACCGTGCTCGCCGCGGCGCTGGCGGCCTTCCCCGACGCCGGGTTCACCAACGCCTACGGCCTCACCGAGACCAGTTCGACGATCGCCGTCCTGGGCCCCGATGAGCACCGCGCCGCGTTCGTGTCCGAGGATCCCGCGGTGCGCCGCCGTCTCGGCTCGGCGGGCCGGTTCGTGCCCGGCGTGGAAGGCGCCGTCCGGGACGGCGAGCTGTGGGTGCGCGGCCGGCAGGTATCCGGCGAGTACCTCGGCACCGGGTCGGTGCTCGACGACGACGGCTGGTTCCCCACCCGCGACCGGGCGCACATCGACGCCGACGGCTACCTGTACATCGAAGGCCGCGCGGACGACACCATCATCCGGGGCGGTGAGAACATCGCCCCCGCGGAAATCGAGGACGTGCTCATCCACCACCCGGCGGTCCGCGAAGTGGCGGTCGTGGGAATGCCCGACGACCAGTGGGGCCAACGCATCACCGCGGCCGTCGTCCCCGCAACCGGGCAGACGGTGGACGCAGAGGAGTTGCGCGCATACGTGCGTGCCCAGCTTCGCGGTTCGCGCACCCCCGACGACGTGGTCGTCCGCGAGGCACTCCCCTACACCCCCACCGGCAAACTTTTGCGCCGCCAACTGGCCGGCGAGCTCGGCGAGTTGCCGGAACCCGGGGCCGCCGTGTCATGCTGACCGCATGGTGACGCTCTACGAGCATGCCGGCGGAGAAGAAGGCCTCCACCGCTTCATCGACATCTTCTACGGCAGTGTGCTTGCCGATCCCCTGCTGAAGCCGCTGTTCGGCGACGGGAAGCCCGAACACGTTGCCCATCTCACGGCGTTCACCGCCGAGACGTTCGGCGGCCCGGACACGTTCAGCCGCGCCATGGGCGGGTTCCTGCAACTGATCGCGGTGCACCGGGGGCTGCGCATCGCCGAGGAGCAGCGGCAGCGGTTCGTCGACCTGTACATGGCGGCGGCGGACAAGGCCGGGCTGCCGTCCGATGCGCCGTTCCGGCAGGCGCTTCGCGAGCACGTCGAGTTCGGGTCGCAGGTCGCGATGCAGAACTCGCATGCGCGGACCGACGCCGAACTGCATCCGCTGCGCGAGGTCCCGATGTGGGATTGGCCGGCGGGGACGGAGCCGTCGGAGTAGGCGGCTCGGTCCCTGTCGGGTCTTCCGCGTGGCGGCGTGGCTCAGCCGATCGCCTCGTCGTCGGGTGCCGATCGGGCGAGGGCGGCCAGTGTCGCCACGGCGCGGGCGAGGACGTCGGGCGGCGGGGAGGCCAGTCCGAGGCGCACGGCGTTGGGTGCGGCGGTGGCGCGTACTGCGAAGGCCGCGCCTGGGGTGACCGCAATACCGCGGCGTGCGGCAGCCGCGACGAACGTGTCGGCGCGCCACGGTTCGGGCAGGTCCCACCAGCACATGGACGCCTCGGGCGCGGTGCGGATGCGGAAGCCGGCGAGGAGGTCGGCCACGGCGGCCTGGCGGGCGCGGGCGTCGGTGCGTTTGGCGGCTTCGATGCTGCGTACGGTGCCGTCGCGCATCCAGCCGAGTGCGGTTTCCAGGGCGAAGCGCGGGGCGGTCCAGGCGCCGGAGCGGATGGCGTGCGCAACGGCATCGGCGCCGGATGCGGGGGCCACGGCGAAGCCGAGGGTGAGCCCGGGGGCGACGCGTTTCGACAGGCTGTCGATCAGCACCGTGTGGTGGGGTGCGAAGGCGGCGAGCGGCGGCCCGGGATCCGTGGCGAGGTGGGACCAAACCGCGTCTTCGATGATCGGGATTCCCAACGTGCCCGTGACTTGTGCGAGTTCGAGGCGTCGTTGGTAGGGCAGCGTGACGGACAGCGGGTTGTGCAGGGTCGGTTGGACGTAAACGGCGTGCAGGCGGGCGGATCTGTGTGCTTCGGCGAGGGCGTCGGGGCGTAGGCCCTCGGTGTCCATGCCGAGCGGGACGAGGGTGGCGCCGACCCGGGTGGCGATGGCGCGGGCTGCCGGGTAGGTGAGGTCTTCGACGCCGAGGCGGCCGCCGGGTGGCACGAGCGCGGCGACGGCCGCGGCGAGGGCCTGGCGTCCGGTACCGGTGAACAGGACACGGTCGGGCTCCGGGGCCCACCCGGCGCGGGCCAGGACGCCCGCGGCGGCTTCCCGCGCCTCCGGGGTGCCGGCTGCGCCGACGGGGCGCAGGGCGTCGCGCAGGACGTCGGGGCGGAGCATCCGGCTCATGCCGTCGGCGAGCAGCGGGAACTGCTCGGGGACCGCGGGGACGCTGAGTTCGAGGTCGACGGCGGCCGTGGTGGGTTCGGCGAGCGCGAACGGGCGCGGCGTGGCGGCGCGGACGTAGGTGCCGCGGCCGACTTCGCCGACGACGAGGCCGCGGCGGGTGAGTTCGGCGTAGACGCGGGTGGCGGTGGAGTTGGCGATGCCGTGGGCGCGGGCGAAGTCGCGCTGGGTGGGGAGCCGGTCGCCGGGGCGCAGGCGGCCGGAGGCGATGTCGGCGGCCACGGCGTCGGCGACGGTGCGGAAGTCCACGGCTTCTCCTCGGCTGCTCGGCTACCGCGGCGGCTGTTCGCTTTCCGCTGCGGATTGCGCGCGCCTCGACCTTGATTGCACCGAGAACAATATTCCTATTGCACCGAGTCGGCAAGGCGCTTTACGCTCACCGGCATGGAAACAGGGGCGATTCTGGGTGTGGCGGCGGTGGCCCTCGGCATGGCGCTGACGCCGGGGCCGAACATGATGTACTGCGTGTCCCGCAGCATCACGCAGGGTCGCCGGGCCGGTGCCATCTCGATCGCGGGCGTGGCCGTCGGCTTCGTGGTCTACCTCGTGGCGACCAGCTTGGGCATGTCGGTGCTGTTCGTGGCCGTGCCGGAGCTGTATGTCGCGGTCAAGGCCGCGGGTGCCGCGTATCTGCTGTGGCTGGCGTGGCAGACGCTCAAGCCGGGCGGCATCTCGGTGTTCGAGGCCGCCGAGCTTCCCCGGGATTCGCCGCGGAAGCTGTTCATGATGGGGCTGTTCACCAACCTGCTGAATCCCAAAGCCGCGCTGCTCTATCTGACGATCATTCCGCAGTTCCTCGATCCGAAGGCCGGGCACGCGTTCCTGCAGAGCCTGGTGCTTGGCGGCGTGCAGATCGCCGCGAGCGTCGCGGTCAACCTGACGATGGTGCTGGCGGCGGGCACGATCGCGGTGTTCCTGGCCCGCCGCCCCGGCTGGCTGCGTGCGCAGCGCTACGTCATGGGCACCATGCTCGGTCTGATCGCGGTCAAGCTGGTGACCGACTCGTCCCGCCCGACGGCGGCGTAGGCCGCGGACTGGATCACGCGGCCTTCGGGTCGGCGGTCAGCGTACGAGGCGGAAGAACCGGCGTACTTCCTCGACGAAGGTCTGCGGCTGTTCGAAGGCCGCGAAGTGGCCGCCGGCCGGGAGTTCGTTCCAGTAGCGCAGGTCCGTGAAGCGCTTCTCCGCCCAGCGGCGCGAGGCGCGGATGATCTCGTGCGGGAAGATCGAGCAGCCGGTCGGCGTGGTCACTTCGTCCAGGTGCGGGCCGTTGAAGCTCTCCCAGTAGAGGCGTGCGGACGACGCCCCGGTGCCGGTGAGCCAGTACAGCGTCACGTTGTCGAGCATCTGGTCGCGGGTGAGGGTGTTCTCGGGGTGTCCGTCGCAGTCCGTCCAGGCCTGGAACTTCTCGACGATCCACGCGAGTTGCCCGGTCGGTGAATCGGCCAGCCCGTAGCCGAGGGTCTGCGGGCGGGTGGACTGGATCTTCGAGTACCCGGTGCCGTGGTCGCGGTGCGACGCGAGGTCCGCGAGGGTTTTGCGTTCGGTGTCGGTCAGGTCGGAGAACGTGGCGGGGTCAGGCGACACCACCGGCATGTTCAGGTGGATGCCGGCCACCTTGTCGCCGCCGGCCTTGGCGGTCGCGACGGTGACCATGGAACCCCAGTCGCCGCCTTGCGCGCCGTAGCGCTCGTAGCCCAGCCGGTCCATGAGCGTGGCCCACGCGGCGCCGATGCGCTCGACGTTCCACCCGGCGCGCTCCGGCTTGCCGCTGAAGCCGTACCCGGGCAGCGACGGCACCACAAGATGGAACGCGTCGCTCGCGTCGCCCCCGTGCGCGGTCGGGTCGGTGAGCGGGCCGATGACGTCGAGGAACTCGACGAAGGACCCGGGCCAGCCGTGCGTGAGGATCAGCGGCATCGCGTCCTCGTGCGGCGACCGGATGTGCAGGAAGTGGATGTCGAGGCCGTCGATCGCGGTGGTGAAGTGCGGGTAGGCGGCGAAGCGCGCCTCGGCCTTCCGCCAGTCGTAGTCCTCGGCCCAGTAGCGGGCGAGGTCGCGCACGTAGGCCAGCGGTATGCCCTGCGACCAGTCGTCGACGGTCTCCGTGTCCGGCCACCGCGTACGCGCCAGCCGCTCCCGCAAGTCCACGAGATCGGCGTCCGGGACCTCGATCTGAAACGGCGTCACATTCTCCGGCTGCGTCATGGCCGCACGCTAGCGGGAGGGAGAACGCATGACCAGGGACACCGGGCGGGGTCCTGGGACCTGCTGCAGGCGGCCTCAGCGGTATCCCCGACAGCCGGCCCGCCCCGTCGGGCACCACCGCCAGGCGCCGACACGGATGCTGCCGCGACGACGCCCCGATAGGCCCCACGTCGTGTCGTCCCTGTGGACCTACACATCTGCACGAGCCGCCGTTCCGGGGTCGTGAGCCTGTCCCCCGAGATGGCGGGCTGTGCGAGGCGTGGCCGCCGCGGGGCTCCTACGTCCGAGTGAAACAGCGGGCCGGACCACCAGTCATCGAAGACGGCCGCGTCTACCGGAGCGCCCTGGACGGAGAACCAGGCCTTCAGCTTGGCATCACGCACCGAGATAAGGGGCGAAGTGCTCGGCCACCTCTGTCGCCACCGCCGACGCGTCGAGCGTGCCGTCGACTTCGATGATGCGGATGCCGAGGCGGCGTGCGTTCCGCGCCGCGTCCTCGGCGATCAGCCGGTCACGGGCGATGCGGTTGGCTTGGGCGCGGGCCGGGTCGGTGACGAGGGCGTTGAGGGCTCGTGCGCGCGGCAGGGTGCGGAGCTGGTGGTGGCGGAAGTCGTCGGTGGGGACGAGGACGACCATGCGCCGAAGCGAGTCGAGCAGCGGCGCGACGAGCTCCGGGCGCAGTCCCCATCCCTCGGCGATCGCAGGCCGGCCGGTGAACAGTGCGCGAAGGTCGTCCAGCGCCCACGCGAAGCGGACGGGGAAGCCGGCCAGGGTCTCGGCGGCCATCTCCTCCGGGCTCTGTTCCACCCAGACCTGGTCCGGGGTCGGATCTGCCACGGGCTCGCCCCGCGCGACACGGCGCGCGACGCGGCGATCCTGGTGGCCGCGGGCGTCGTGGAAGTCGTAGTGATACACCGTCAAGCCATGCTCCTTGGCGATGATTTCCGCCACGGTGGACTTGCCGCACCACTGCCCGCCGCCGATCCACAAGGTGCGCTGCAGGCTGCCGTACGGATCCCAGATTTCCGACATGCGCATCCTCCGCTCCATTGCGCCGCCGATGCCCTTGATCCGCTGACGCGGATGCCGTCCGCCGACGGCACCGGCGGCAGCGTGCCGGACGGCTTCCACGCGGCCCTGCCGGGGTTCCTCGGCCTGGTGTGAGCCGACCGAGGAACCCGGCCGGGGATCAGCCGCCGTACGGCTTGGTGATGACTTCCATGGCATGGCCGTTGGGATCGAGGAAGTACATGCCGCGGCCGCCGTCGTTGCGGTTGATGTGGCCCGGGTTGTCCAGTCTCGGGCTCGGGTAGTAGGTGACGCCGGCTTCGGTGATGCGCGCGAAGATGCCGTCGAATTCCGCTTCGCTGACGAGGAACGCGTAGTGCTGGGCGGGGAAGTCGATGTCGGTGGACACGAAGTCCAGCGTGACGCCGTTCGCCAGGTCGAGCGGCACGAACGGTCCCCACGTCTCGCCGGGCACCAACCCGAGGATTCCCCCGAGGAATTCGGCCGAGGCCCGGTTGTCACGGGTATGCACGATCGTGTGGTTCAAATGGACTGACACAGTGCGATGCCTCCAACAGGCATGTCACAGGCACCTCCACGCACACCCGGACGGTGCCCAGCGCGCGATGCCGTGCCCATCATCGTAGATCGTGCCCGGCGGCGGGCGGCTTGGCCGTCTGCCGCACTGGCTGTCTGTTGCACTGGCTGTCTGTCGCGCGGGCCGTCCGCCGGCCGCCTGCCGCCTTGGCCGTGGTCAGCCGAGGAACGACAACCGCACGTGGCGATCGGGATTGTCGCCGTTGGTGTCGACCAGGACGACCGACTGCCACGTGCCCAAGGCCAGCGCTCCGTCGATGACGGGGAGGGTGGCGTGCGGCGGGACGAATGCCGGGAGGACGTGGTCGCGGCCGTGGCCGGGGCTGCCGTGGCGGTGCCGCCAGCGGTCGTCGGCGGGAAGCAGATCACGCAGCGCGGCGAGGAGGTCGTCGTCGCTGCCCGCGCCCGTTTCGATCACCGCAATACCGGCCGTGGCATGCGGGGTGAACACGTTGAGCAGACCGTCCCGGCCGGACGCCGCATCGCGCAGGAAGGCGGCGCACTCGGCGGTCAGGTCGTACACGGTTTCGGTGCGGCCGGTGCGGATGTCGAGGACGCGGCTGGTGAGGTTGGACATGCGGCCATCCTGCCGCGTCCGGCGGCGGAGGCGCGGGACGCCGCCCCGCCGCTGCGGCGCGCCGATCCGCTCACCGGAAGCCCGCGGGCGCGGTTCCGCTCAGGCGGAATCCCGCGGCCGCAGTTCCGCGCGCCACATGATCACGCGCTTCGGCTCTTCCGGTACCGGGCTACGGACCGCGTCGGCAATGCGCTGGGCCACGGCGCCGAGGGTGACCGCCGGGGTGAAGCCCACGCTGGTGAGTCGCGGGCGCACCATTTCGCACAGCGGCAGATCGTCGGTGCCGGTCACGGCGATGTCGTCGGGGACCCGGATTCCGGCGTCGGACAGAGCACCCATGAGCAACGCGGCATATTCGTCGTTGTAGCCGAACACCGCGTCGGGCCGGTCGTCGGACGCCCAGCTCGCGACGACCTCGGCGGCGGAGGCCGGGGATTCCGCCATCTCGACGATGCGAACCCGCACCGGGTGCGGAGCCGCGGCGACGGCTTCTTGGACACCCTTGAGGCGTTCGCGGCCCAGAGTGGCCAAGCCGATCACGTCGTCGCGGCCCTCGCGCGGGATCACGACGGCGATGTCGCGACGGCCTTGCGCGATGAGGTGTTCCGCGGCGACATACCCGGATCTCCCGGTCTCGCCTTCGAGGACGAAGTGCACCCCGTCGATGGGGGCTTTGCCCCAGGCGAGGCCGACGATGGCGATTTCGCGCGCGGCGAGGTAGGCGGTGGATTCCCTGGTCAGCCGCTCGGGCAGCACCACGATCGCGGCCGGACGGAGCGCGGCCCACGCGCGCGCGGCGGCCATGGGGTCGGCATCCGGGTCGCCGTACGTGACCAACGTGTGGCCCAGCCGGTGGAGTTCGCGGGACAAGTCGTTGACGAACGCGGTGAGCAGCCCGCCGAAGGGAATCGTGTACGTCGGCAGCACGACCAAGTCGGTGTGGCCGCGGCGCAGCGAACGGGCGTCGGAGCGCGGCTCGTAGCCGAGTTCGCGGGCGATCTCGCGGACCCGGCGGCGGGTCTCCTCGGGGATGCGGGCGTCGGCGGTGTCGTTCATGGCGTACGACACCGTGGCGCGCGAGACGCCGGCCGCGCGGGCGACGTCGGCACCGGTGACCGGGCCGGCGACCGCGGGTTTCGCCGCCGCGCCCGGCCGGTGGGCCGAGCCCCGTTTCGAGGCTGCCTTGCCATCGGTGGATGTGGTGCTGCGGTCGCCGCCGCGCGGTCCCGGCGATCGTGTGGTCATAGGGGGATTCTGGCAGGTCACGGGGCGGAGCGACGTCCGGGTTTTCGCTGTCGGGCCCGGCTGTGTCCGGCCGCACCACCACACGCCACCGTATGGATCCGGCGCTCGGCTCAGGCGCCGGGGGTACGGGTGTCGTAGGCATCGCGGGCCGCGGCAATGGCGTCCATGTGCGTGTCGGCCCAGCGCTTCAGTTCGCGGACGACGGTGCCGAGGCTCTCGCCCAGCGGGGTGAGCGCATAGTCGACGCGGACCGGCACGGACGGGGTGATGGTCCGGGTGACCAGGCCGTCGCGTTCCAGTCCGCGGAGCGTCTGGGTCAGCATCTTCTCGCTGATGCCGGCGACTTTGCGGCCGAGTTCGGCGTAGCGCATCGGGCCGTCGGAGAGAGCGGCCATCAGGAGGCTGACCCACTTGTCGCCGATGCGGTCGAGGAGTTGGCGGGCCGGACAGGCGGCGAGGAAGGCGTCGTAGGCCGCGCGGTCGCGCTCACGGCGTTGGGCGGCGGTCAGCGTGGACATGGACGCACCCTTCGATCCGATACGCACTTCCAGGTACGTACTTACCGACAGAGAGTACCCGCTCCTAGGTTCGTGGTGTCGAACAGCGCGGCCCCCGCTTCGGCGCGGGCCGCCTTCCTGCCGTGTCACCTGAGGGAGTACGTCTCATGCGCGCTCTGGTTTCCCGTCCCGTCGGCGACGGCCACGTCCTCGAACTCGCCGAGCTGCCGCGGCCCGAGCCCGGGCCGGGACAAGTCCGGGTCCGCATCCGGGCGGCCGCGGTCAATCCGGTCGACGCCGCGACCGCGTCCGGGGCTCTCGCCGCCATCGGCTTCCATCCGCGGCGCGACGCGGTGGGCCTGGGCTGGGACCTCGCCGGCACCGTCGACGCGCTCGGCTCCGGTGTCGCCGGCTACGCCGTCGGCGACGACGTGATCGGCATCCAGCACCTCCTCGACGTCTCCTCGGGAGCGCACGCCGACTACGCGCTGCTCGACCCGGTGCAGGTCGCACCGGCGCCTGCGGGAGTCGACCCGGTTGCCGCGGCGACGATCCCCCTCAACGCGCTCACCGCCGAACAGGCCTTGGACCGCGCCGGATTGGCGCCCGGCCAGACCCTTTTGGCGACCGGTGCCGCGGGCGCGGTGGGTGCTTTCGCAGTCGAGTTGGCGGTGCGGCGCGGGCTGCGCGTGGTCGCATTGGCGGGCGCGTCGGACGAGGCCTTCGTACGCGGGCTCGGCGCGGAGTGGTTCGTGCCGCGCGGGACGGAGCACCTCGCGGCCGCGGTCCGGGCGCTCGTGCCCGGCGGCGTGGACGGCGCGGTCGACGCGGCGGTCCTCGGCGGCACGGCCGTGCTGGGCGCGGTCCGCGACCGCGGCGTGTTCGTGACGCTGGGGGCCGTCCCGGCGGCGCCGCTGCGCGGGATCGACACCGGGATTGTGCTGGTCGCGGCAGATGCGGAGCGGCTGGCCGCGCTGTCGCGGCTGGCGGCGGCCGGGGGCCTGACGCTCCGGGTCGCGGCGACGTACCCGCTGGCGGACGCGGCGAAGGCGTACGAACGGCTCGGTGCGGGCGGGCTGCGCGGGCGGCTGGTGCTCGTGCCGTAGCACGTGTCGGTGGCGGCCTTTAGCGTGGCGGGAGTGACCGTTTCGGGCCGCGCGCCGACGGAACCCCATCAGCACGGAGGAACGCCCATGCCCGCAACCGCCGACGACGTCCGCCGCGAAGCGCTGGCCCTGCCGGAGACATCCGAGAAGCTGAGCTGGGGACAGCCGACGTTCCGGGTCGGCGGCAAGATCTTCGCGGCGCTCGGCGACGACGACGCGTCCATGGCGTTCAAGTGCCCGCGCGAGGAACGCGCCGAGCTGATCGCGGCGGAGCCGGACAAGTTTTTCCTGCGGCCCGGCCACGACGACAACTTCGACTGGATCCGGGCGCACCTGGCCGCCGTCGACGACCTCGACGAGCTGCGCGCGATGCTCGTCGACGCGTGGCGGCTGGCGGCGCCCAAGCGGGTGGCGAAGGCCTACGACGAGGCGGCGGGGTAAGACCCTCCCGCATTTCCCGACCGGACGCCCCGGTCCGCCGCGGCGGGCCGGGGCGTCGGCGTCCGCGGCGTGGATCGGGGCGGCCTAGGACACGCCCTGGTCGGTCTGGGGTGCGGGCCGCGTGCGGTAGCTGCGCAGCCACATGTCGACGCCGTCGTCGACGATCCGCCGGACCTGGTGCTCGGACAGGCGGTGCAGCCCGAAGTGCGAGGCGTGCATCGCCTCGTGGACGGTCAGCAGGATCAACTGGTGTGCGGCCACATGGACGTCGGGGATCTCGAGGTCGCCCGCCGCGACGTGCGGCTCAAGTTCGGCGACGAGCGCGTCTTCGAACGCCGGCCGCGGGCGGGACCATTGCGCGGCGATCTCCGGGTGCCGCCACTGCTCGGCGATGATGACCCGGCGCAGGCCCGAGACCTCGGGCGCGAGCACCATGTCGGTCCAGATGCGGGCCGCGGCGCGGAGGTCCGCCTCCATGTCGCCGGACTCCCGGAAGAACGCGGCGAACCGCTCTTCGGCGATGCTCGCGGTGTCCTGCTGAGCGGTTTCTATCACCGCCGTGAACAGGTTCGCCTTGTCACCGAAGTGGTTGTAGACGGTCTGCTTCGAGACGCCCGCCTCCGCGGCGACGACGTCGACACTCGTATCGGTGAATCCCTGGCGGAGGAACACCTCTTTGGCGGCGTCGATGATGGCGCGCCGCTTGTCGGGACGGCCAGGACGCCCGGAACGTGCGGGCCTGCCCGCCGCCCCCGCCCCGGACTCCGCTGCCGAATCGGCCTCTGAGCTGCGGATTTGACGACTTGGACGCATGCGTCCAATATTAGCGGAGAAATATTTGGACTGGACCGTCCAGTCCAACTCGGAATCGGCTCCGGCGCCGCCACCGCCCGGCGGCCACCGCTCGGGCGCGAACTCCCTCAGCGCGAGCACTCCCTCACGAACTCCCTCACGAACTCCCTCACCGATTTCCCTCACCGACGTCCGACCACCGCGACCCGGGGGCCACCATGTCCGCTTTTGTCCCGTCTCACCCCGTGCCGACTCCCTCACCGGCCGGATCCGGCACGGGTCCGCCCGGCGACGCCGTCGTGCACACCAAGGGACTCGCGAAGGTGTATCCGGACGGCACGGCAGCCGTGCACGCGCTCGACCTGTCCGTCCGCGCCGGCGAGGTCTTCGCGCTGCTCGGCCCGAACGGCGCCGGAAAGTCCACGACGGTGGGCATGCTGACCACCGCCGTCGTCCCCACCGGCGGGCGCGCCTGGGTCGGCGGCGTCGACGTGGCCGCCCGGCCCGCCGCGGCGCGCCGCATCATCGGCGTGGTCCCGCAGCACTCCACCCTCGACCGCAGCCTGACCGTCCGCGAAAACCTCGTCTTCCACGGCCGCTACTTCGGCATGCGGCGCGCCGACGCCCGCCTCGCGGCGGACCGCGAACTCGACCGCGTCGCCTTGGCCGGCGCGGCGGACAAGCCGGTGGGCGGGCTGTCCGGCGGCATGGCACAGCGGCTGATGATCGCGCGCGCGATCCTGCACCGCCCCGCCGTGCTGTTCCTCGACGAACCGACCACCGGCCTCGATCCGCAGAGCCGCATAGCCCTGCACGACCTGGTCCGCGACCTGCGCGCGGCGGGTCAGACCACCGTGCTGATCACCCACGACATGGCCGAGGCCGACAGCCTGGCCGACCGGGTCGCGGTGATCGACCACGGCCGCCTGCTCGCGCTCGGCACGCCCGCGGCGCTCAAGGCGGATGCCGAAGCCGCCACGTTGGAAGCCGTGTTCTTCCACCTCACCGGAAAGGAGCTGAGGGACCGATGACCGCCGTCCACTCCCGCGAAGCCGCCGCCTTGCCGCCGACCGGCCCGTCACCTCACCCGGGCATGCCCGTGTCCGCCACGGTCCGCGCCTTCGGCGCTTTGGTGGCACGCGACTTGACCGTGCTGCGCCGCCAGCCGCTGGACTTCTTCGCCCGATCGGTCGTGCAGCCGCTCATGCTGCTGTTCGCCCTGGGCTACGTCATGCCCCACATCGCCGCCGGCGCCTCGGGGACCTCCGCAGGCTCGACGTTCGCCGCGGACCAGGCCACGACCCTGCTCGCCGGGATGCTCGCGATGGTCGTGCTGTTCCAGGGCATCACCGCCGTGGCGATGCCGCTGGTGCAGGAGTTCGGCGTGACCCGGGAGATCGACGACCGGGTCCTCTCCCCCGTGCCGGTCTCCCTGGTGGCGTGCGCCAAGGTCGCCGTGGGGGCGCTGCAAGGACTGCTCGCCGCGGCCATGGTGTTCCCCCTCGCCGAGTTCGTCCCGGCGGAACGCCCCGCGCTGCACATCGATTGGCCGGTGCTGCTGACCCTCGCCCCGCTCGGCGCGCTCCTGTTCTCCAGCCTCGGCCTCTACCTGGGCTCCGCGTTCCAGGCCCGCAACGTGATGGCGCTGTTCGCCACGCTGCTGACCCCCGTCCTGTATCTGGGCTGCACGCTGTACCCGTGGAGCGCACTCGACAACGTGCGCTGGGTGCAACTCGTCTCGCTGATCAACCCGTTGACGTTCCTGAGCGAGGGCTTCCGCGCCTCGGTCACCTCCGCGGACCACCTGAGCCTGCTCGTCGTCTACCCGGTCCTGATAGCCGCCACCGCACTGCTCCTCGGCCGCGGCATCCGCCACTTCCGGGGGCGGGTGGTGAGCTAGGTGTATTGATCACGAGCGTTGTTGACGGTGGTGTGTCCGTGCGACGCCCGGCGGACGGTGCACCGCCGCCGGCCTCCTGGTCGAGCGCGTCGCATCGCGACGCCCGATCGCTCACACCGGGGCCGGCGTCGCTCCCGAGGCTCCGCGACCTGCTCCGCGCGGTCCGGCCGGCCCCGAAGGCGCTCGACCCGGTGATCAACGCCGACCCTCGTTCGTCGCGCCGAAGGCGGGGCGACGGGGCAGCGCGAAGCACGGCAGCGCCGCGGCAGGCATCTCCGATGCCGGCTCGGTCTGGCGGCAGTTCGCTCGGGCGGCGGCACGCTCTGGTGGTGCGCTGCGTTGGGGGTGGTGCGCTGCGTTGGGGTGGTACCTACCCTGGCGATCTCCCGAGCCCCCGCAGGGAGGGCCACAGGCGTCGTACGGCGGGGAGTGGGCCCCGGGCGCGCCGGTGCCGCACCGTGGTGGGCCGCCGCGCTCGACGTCGGAGACGTCGTGTGGGTCCTGTCCCCGGCCGGCCACGTCGAGCAGCCGCGGCCCGCGTCGCCGCTCCACCGCGCCGGTGGCTCGGCGCCCGGAACCTGTTTCGGCGCGCTTTGCGGCTATCCCTCGGTTCTCGGCGACGTGTATTCGTTGATCGACCTTGTCAGTGTGCCCGTACCTTGGCGACCCACGACGGGCAGCACCCCTGAACGAGAGCAGCAGCGATGCCGGACACCCCTCCCCGCCCCACCACACCTCCCCCGCCTTCCCGCCCGCCGGTGCCCCCACCGGCGACCGCCCCCTACCCGGCCGCCTACCCGCCCCCGTATCCGGCGCCGCCCCCGAACGGCCCCTGGTCGGGATCCGGACCGGGCTTCGGCCCCGGGTCGGGGTCGGGGCCGGGGCCGGGGCCGGGGTTCGGCCCCGGGCCTGCGTCCGGTGGGCGGAGCCGTCGGCTCCCGGCGGTCGTCGCGGGTGTCGTGGTCCTGGTCCTGCTGGCCGGTGCGGGCGCGTGGTTCGCGTTCGGCGGCTCGGACGACGGCGATTCGGACGCCCCGGCGTCGGCCGCGTCCGGCGCGTCCCCCGGCCCCGGCGGGTCGAAGGCCGCGCCGAAGAGCGATCTCGTCCAGGCGTGGACGGCGGCCGCCCCCGGCCGCTCGGACTCCGCGCGCGGCGGATGGGTCGTGGGCGCCAAGGTCTACACGGTGCTGGAGTCGGGTATCGCGGTGCGCGAGGTGGCGGGCGGCGCCGAGACGGGCAAGGTGGCGCTGCCCGCGGCTGCGGGCAAGATCTGCGCCGCGGCCGCGCGGCCGGTCGGCAATGTCGGCCTCGTCGGCTGGGAGGGTGCCTCGGGCGACTGCGACAACGTCTCCGCGCTCGACCTCGACGCCGGAACCGTTCTGTGGTCCGCAGTCCTGACGGAATCCTCGGGGGCGTGGGAGATGGCGCTGAGCGGGTTCGGCGACCAGGCGGTCGCGGGCGCGGGCGGCTACGTCTACGCGTTCGACCTGCGTTCCGGCACCGTGAAGTGGAAGTACAAGTCCCAGGACGACGGCGGGGTCTACGGCAGCTGGGACATCCGCGACGTGCTGGCCTCGCCGACGCAGATCGCGGTCACCGTCCAGAAGATGGACCAGAAGACCAAGTACATCGGCGGCGTGGTGGTGCTGGACCCGGCCACCGGCACAGCACGCGCGAAGACCCAGCTCGCCAACGGCCCGGACAGCTGGCCCAGCCTGCTCGCCGCCGACCCGGTCGTCGTCTTCGACGAGTGGAACGCGACCGGGATCCTGGGCAAGAAGGCCGGCGTGATCGCGGTCTACGACGGCGCGCTCAAGCCCGGTGCACGGTTCGAGGTCGGCGAGGAGGACGAGATCGTCTTCGACAAGAGCAGCATGCTCGACGGCCTCAACGAGTACGACGGCTCGGTGGTGGTCCGTGACGGCGTCCTCTACACCGGGTTGGGGTCGGCCCAGGACGTGCGCAGCGTCGGCGCGTTCGACCTGGCGACCGGCAAGCGCCTGTGGTCGTCGTCCACCAAGGTCTCGGGCTACCCCATGCCGCTGTCGGCGGACGATTCCGGCGTGCTGGTGCTCGTCGGCGAGGACCACGGCGGCACCGAGGCGCACGTGCAGCGGTTCGCGAAGGCGGACGGCACGGTGACCACGGTGCACACGCTGCGCGCCAAGCCCGCCGCGGCCGGCGCGCCGACCGCGGCTTCGCGCAACGCCTACCCGGACAAGGACGACGAGGTGGAGATCGACCTGGGCGGCATCACCTACGTCGCCGACGGCCGCGTGGTGATGCTCAGCGGAAGCTCCTCCCAGCCGCTGGTCCGCGTCTTCGCCTGACCGGCGACGGCCGGGGGGCCTCCGGGCGTGTCGACGTGCCGGGTTGAGCCCACACCGCACTCGGGGGTTCTCGGGGGTTCTCGGGGGTTGGCCCCCGAGTGCGGTGTCGGCTCCCTACTTCTTCCGCTGGTCACAGGCATGCGCCCGGAACTCGGCAACGGAGGTGGTCACCACGGAATTGACGTCCCGCCAGGGGCTGTACCTGACCTGGTCCACGGACAGGGCAGCCAAGTCGTCGAAGCTGAAGCGCACATGCACTCCCGACCACGTGTTGTCGTGCGTCGCCCCGTAGAGCGTGTAGGCGTGCCCCGGCGACAGCAGCGGTGACCGGTCGACGCTCCACTCCGCATTACCGGCGAACGGCCAGGCCGCGAAGTCTTTGACGGCACCGGCGTGTTGCCAGTGGGTGTGGGCCTCGGGGGTCGCGTCGCCCTCCTCGTGGAGCACCGCGGCATCGATGCGCCCCTTGCAGACGGCGACGAAGACCATCGGCGCCCCGTCCGCGGCCACGCCGACCCCGGTCACCGCACCCTCCGGCACGGTGCAGGAGGTCAACAGGCCCATGCCCAGCGCCATCGCAACGACAAGTGCAGCCAACCGAATTCGCGACACGGACGCATTCTGCCGCACCGTTCCGCCACCCGATCACGGTGCCGCGGGTTCCTCGATCCCGAAGAGCCGCGCTCCGTTGTCGTGGCAGACGGCGCGCAGCCAGGGAGCGCCCAAGTCGAGGCGTTCCAGGGCGGCGAGGGCGTCGACGTAGGGGTACGGAATGTTCGGGAAATCGGAGCCGAGCAGGATCCGGTCGCCGAGGGCGGCGAGCCGGGCGAGTTCGTCCCGCGGGAACGGCGCGTCGCGCTCCGCGAAGTCGGTGAACGCCATAGTGGTGTCGAGGTAGACCTGCGGATGCCGGTCGGCGAGGTCGAGGAACTCGCGGTACTCCGGCATGCCCATGTGCGCGACGATCAGCCGGAGCCCCGGATGCCGGTCGAGCACCCGGCCGATGGGCCCGGGTCCGGTGTGCTTGCCGGGCATGGGCCCGGAGCCGCAGTGCGTCACCACCGGAATCCCGGCGTCGGCAAGCAGCCCCCACACGGCGTCCAGGAGGGGATCGTTCGGGTCGTATGCCCCCACCTGGAGGTGCGCTTTGAACACGCGGGCACCGTCGCCGACGGCACGGGCGACGTAGTCGGCCGCGTCCGGCTCGGGGAAGAACGTGGCGGTGTGCAGACAATCGGGGGTATGCGCCGCGAAGTCCGCAGCCCAGGCGTTGAGCCATGCCGCCATCTGCGGCTTGTGCGGGTAGAGCATGGCGCTGAACCGCCGGACCCCGAACGCCCGGAGCGTCTCCACCCGCGCCTGCTCTTCGCTGCGATAGGTGATCGGCCACGGCCGCCCGATCAGCGGCCCGGCGGAGTCGAAGTACGCCCACACCTTGTCCATCACCTGCTTGGGCATGAAATGCGTGTGCACGTCCACGAGCCCCGGCAGCCCCAACTCCCGCCAGAACCCCCGAACCCGCTCCGCTTCGCCGCTGCCGCCTCCGGTGGTGATCGCCATCGCCCCATCGTGCCACCGACGCGGTGGGGCGTTCACGGCGGGCGCCGCACAGGAAAACAACCGGTCGGAGCGGGGTGCCCGGAACCTGTCGGACGGTGGCGGGACGGTGTTGCCGCTTCGATTCGCCCCTGCTGTGAAGCGACTGGTCACGTGGGGGTACCTGGCAGGGACGGGGGTCCACGGCGGCCGGAGCCGTGGACGCCGAACCGGCGGTGGGCGCGGCGCCGGTTCAGGTGGGGAACCTGCTCGGCGATACATCGCCCCTGCGCAGCTGCCCCCTCGACCCCAGCCCTGATCCGATCACCGGAGCGTTCACGGACGGACGCCGGCGGCGCGGCCCACGGGCCGAAGTCCTCGTCCACGCGGCTCGTCCACGCGCCTCGTCCCGCCCTCATACCGCCGCGCGGCGGTGGGCTGGGGCCCGCGCCTGTGCCGTCGCGGCCCCGGTCGACCCGTCCCAGGACCTCCGTCCCGGAGGGGCGGTTCGGGGGTGCGGTAGCGTCGCGAGGGTGTTGCTTCACGAGATCCTGGCGGGGGCGGCCCGGGAGCGGGCCGACGCGGTGGCCTTGGTGTGCCCGGATGACGGGGTTGAGCTGACGTTCGGTCAGTTGCGGGCGTGGAGTGCCGGGTTGGCCGGTGCGGTGGCGCGGCGGGTGTCCCCCGGGGGACGCGTCGCGATCGTCGCGCACAACCGGGCCGAGTACGTCGCGGCCTGCTACGGCGTGCCGCAGGCGGGTCGGGTGCTGGTGCCGTTGAACCCACGGCTGCATCCGCGGGAGTGGGCCGAGCAGCTCGATCGGGCCGGGGCCGAAATGGTGCTCGCCGAGGACGGTCCGGCGGACGGGCTCGACGGTGTGTGGCCGGGGCCGGTGGTGCGGTTCGGCGACTGGGCGGCGCTGCTCGCGGAGGGCGCGGGTGTGGAGCCGGAGGGCCCGGCCTCGGACGCGGACTTGGCGTGGCTGCTGTTCACATCGGGGTCGACGGGGCGGCCGAAGGGTGTGCGGCTGACGCATCGGAGTCTCGCCGCCGCGATGCGGACGACGTTGGCGCGGCGTCCGGTGCAGGAGGACACGGTGTTCCTGACGCCGTTCCCGCTGTGCCACGTCGCGGGCGCGTACCAAGTGCCGATGCACCACATGGCGGGTCGGCCCGCGGTGGTGTTGCGCAAGTTCGATCCCGCGGGGTTGCCGGGGCTGGTCGCGGAGTACGGCATCACCAGCATGTCGCTGGCGCCGACGATGATCGACGCGTTGCTTGCGCAGCCGGAGGCCGCGGCGTTGCGCGGTCGGGTCCGCGGTATCGGGTACGGCGCGTCGGCGATCTCTCCCGCACTGTTGGCCCGTACCGCGGAGGTGCTGGGCTGCGATTTGGGTCAGGGATACGGGTCGACCGAATTGTCCGGGAATGCGGTGTTCCTGACGCCTGCCGACCACCGTCCGGAGCTGCTGACCGCCGCGGGACGCCCGGGGCCGGGGGTCGAGCTGCGGATCGTCGACGACAAGTGGACGGACGTGCCAGCCGGGGAGCCCGGTGAGATCGCGATCCGTGCCACCCAGGTGTGCGACGGCTATTGGGAGGATCCGGCGGCGACCGCCGAGGCGATCCGCGACGGCTGGCTGCGCACCGGCGACCTCGGCCGGGTGGACGCCGACGGCTATCTGTATGTCGTGGACCGCAAGAAGGACATCGTGATCTCCGGCGGCGAGAACGTCAGCGCCCGCGAGGTCGAAGGGGTGCTGCGCGAACACCCGGCCGTACACGAGGCCGCGGTCATCGGCGTGCCCGACCCGCGGTGGGGCGAGCGCGTGTGCGCGGTCGTCGTGGCCGATCCGGGCACCGTCTCCGCGGCGGATCTCGAGGCGCTGTGCCGGTCGCGGCTGGCGGGCTTCAAGGTGCCGCGAGTCATCCACTTCGTAGCCGAGCTGCCGATGACAGCGACCGGCAAGATCCACAAGCCGACACTGCGGGAGCGGTACGCGACGCTGTCGTCGTGAGATGGCGGCGGGGCGTCCCGGTCCGGTCGTAGGCCGGATGGCCGTCGTGTCGAGGTGTGGTCACCCGGTACGAGCGCACGCGTCGGGCGATGCGTTGCATCGTCGCTGTGGCTACACCCGGGGCACCCGCCGGGGCGTGCTGGTCGGCGGCCTTGCCCGCTCGGAGCTGTGGCCCCCGCGTCAATCGACCTGCCTCCGTGGCGTAGGAGCTGACGGAGTGCGAGTCGGATGACCGGGCCACCCGCCACCGACGCCCGTGGCCACCGGTGCCGCCCCCCTCTCCCCCACCGATCAGCTGACAAGATGCCCGGCATGGTCCCCTTCCTCGTCGGCCTCGTCGTGCTTGTCGCCGCCTCGTTGCAGCGGTTGACGGGTATCGGCTTCGGGCTGGTCGCGGGGCCGGGTCTGGTGTTGCTGCTGGGGCCGGGGCAAGGCGTGCTGCTGTCGAACCTCGCGGCGGGGGCGATCAGCGCGTACGGTCTCGCGACCGCGTGGCGCCGGGTGCGTCTGACCGCGATGCTGCCGCTGGTCGGGGCGGCGATGCTGACCGTGCCGGTCGGGGCCTGGCTGGTGGGCCGGCTGCGGGAACAGGTGCTGATGATCGGCATCGGCGCGCTGGTCGTGGCCTCGGTGTCCCTGCTGCTCGCCGGGGTGCGCCTACGCGGGCTGCGCGGACGCCGCGGTGCGCTGGCCGCGGGCGCGGCGAGCGGCATCATGAACGCGTCGGCCGGCGTCGGCGGCCCGCCGCTCACGCTGTACGGCGTCAACGCGGGCTGGGCCGGCGCGGAATTCGTGGCCAACGCGCAGTTCTACGGGGTCACCGTCAACGGCTTGTCCGTCGCCGCGAAGGGCCTGCCCGACATGCCGCTGCGTTCGTGGCTGCTGATCACGGGCGCGGTGGCGATCGGCATCGCGGCGGGCAGCCGGATCGGAGGCGTGTCCGACACCCGGATGCGACGCCTGGTGCTGGGACTGGCCTTGGTCGGCGGGTTGTCGATCACGCTGAAGGGCTTGTACGCCTGAACCGGCGCCGGCGCCGGCGCCTCGCGCATCAGAAGTTCAAAACCCTCGATTGCCTGCGCCCCGGCTTGCGTGACCTCGCGCCGAACCTCAGGACGTCATCGTCATCGTCATCGTCAGGGGCCCACCATGCGCCCCCACCCGCCCTGTCACACCCCCCTGTCACACCCCCCTGACACCCTCCCCCCATGACCACCCCACCCCAGCCCACGCCTGCCCAGCCCGCGGATGCCCGGCCCGCCCCCTGGACCCTGACCCGGTTCGAGTCCGCGATCCGTGCCGCGTGGGCGGCCGACACCTGCTCCCCCGACGACGCCGAGCGCACCCCGTGGGGGATCGACAACCCGGCACTCGGGCATTGCGACATCACCGCGCTCGTCGTGCACGACGTGTTCGGTGGCGAGTTGCTGGTGGGCACGGTGCGGTCGGGTGACGACGACCACGGGTTCCACTGGTGGAACCGGTTGCCCAGCGGCGTGGAACTCGACCTGACCTACGAGCAGTTCATCCGGGGTCAGGTGGTCGGGCCGGCCCGGACGGTCGTGCGCCCGGCTGGACCGCTCCGCAGGCGCGCCGAGGAGTACCACCGGCTGCGCGCTCGCGTGGCGGAACACCTCGGCGCGGAGCTTCCTCCGGCCGGGAACTGACGGCACTGCCTGCCGCGGTGGTGCTGCAAACCCGGTCTCCGTTCCAGGCGGCAGCCGACCGGCGTCAGTCTTCGTCTACCGCGATCTCGACGTGCTCGCCCGGCTTCGGCAGGTGCAGGCGGTCGGCGAGGCCCGCGGCGGCGAACGCGTCGACGAGGGTGTCGGCGCCCTCGGTGAAGTGCGTCCAGTGCTCGAAGTGCAGCGGGACGACGTGCGCGGCGCCGAGTATGCGGGTCGCCTCCGCGGCGTGTTCGCTGGTGAGCGTGAGCGGGCCGTCGGCGACCGGAGTGCGGGCCGCGCCGGCGAACAGCACCGCGACGTCGACCGGACCGAGTCGGTCGGCGATCGCGCGGACCACGTCGAGCGACGCGTTGTCGCCGCTGACGTAGACCCGGGGCAGGCCGTCGCCTTCCAGCACGAAACCGGTCACCTCGCCCACCAGGTGCTCGGTGCCGTCCGGGCCGTGCTGGGCCGGGACGCCGGTGATCCGCAGCACGCCGCCGTCCGGCCGGGGCAGTTCGGTGGACGCCCAGTTCGGCAGCACGGTGACCGTGTCGCCGAGCCGCTCGTGCGCGGACGCGGTGCTCAGCACGAGCGGCACCGCGTCGAGCACGATTCGGCCGGAGCGGTCGAGGTTGTCCGGGTGCTGGTCGTGGGACAGCAGGACGGCGTCGGCCGGGAGCACCTCGTCGGCCGCGGCGGCCGGGCCCGCGGTCTTCACCAGCTTGCGGGCGCCGACCGGATGGTCGCCCGGCGGATCGAATGTGGGGTCCGTGAGCAGGCGCAACCCGCCGATTTCGACGAGCGCGGTCGGGCCGCCGAGGTACTGCACGGTGATGCGGGCGCGGGTCATGGCACAACTCCAGGGCGTTGACGGCCGGGCGGCCGGGCGGGTCGTACGGGCCAGAACCTGGCCGTCGCCGAGATCATTCCGCGCAACGGTCGAATCACGCGACCGGGCTTGTGGACAACGTCGGCTGTGGACGGAGAACTTGAGGCACGGCAAGCGACCGTGATAGCCGCGCGCCCCGCCCCATGCCCGCACACAGCCCCTCGCGCGCTCGACCAAGCCGCCGTGACCGCCCGGGGCCCCTTGTAGGAGCCTACGAAGAACCACGCCCGCCCCACCGTGGCTTTCAACCCTTCCGCCGCTAGCTGAGATCACTCCATTGGCGGTGTACTCGCTGACATCCGTCGCAGCGGAACGAGGAAAGAGTGGAACCCGTGATGCGGCGGCGGCCGTTTTCGGAAGTGCCTCGGCGAATGCGGCCGCGGGTCCGTCGCCGAATTGCCGCAACGTCCGCCGAGTGCGGGTGAATTCGGCCCGTGTTGACCGAACGTACCGGCTCCAGTGGAGGTTTGCCGATGACCGACCGTCGCCCGGAGGACATGCCGCCGATGGCCGTCGACGTCGTCGAACCGGCCGACTCGCACCCGCCCTACGGCGTGCGCTACCTCGGCGAGCCGCCGACCGTTTCCGCCACCCCCGCGATCCCGAACGCGATCCGCAACGCGACGGGCTTGGACCTGCCACACCCCCCGGCCGGTCCCGAGCACATCTGCGGCGTGCCGACGGCGTAGTCCGCCCCGCGCCCGCGGCCCACAAACACGCCCCCACCCACAACTGTCTTCTTCCGCAAAGGAGTAACGCGTGCAGACCCAGCAGACGAGCGTCCAGGAGCTGGAGCGGGCTTGGATGGAGGAGGCGATCAGGTTGGCCACCGCGAGTGTGGCCGATGGCGGCGGTCCGTTCGGTGCGCTGGTCGCCAAGGGCAGCGAGATCGTCGCGATCGGGAACAACCAGGTCACCGCGAATCTGGACCCGACGGCGCACGCCGAGGTGACGGCGATGCGCGCGGCCTGTCAGAAGCTGGGCGTGTTCGCGTTGGAGGGCTGTGTCCTGGTGACGTCGTGTGAGCCGTGTCCGATGTGTCTGTCGTCGGCGTTGTGGGCCCGCGTCGACCGGATCGTGTTCTGCGCCGATCGGGACGACGCCGCGGTGGCCGGGTTCGACGACCGCAAGTTCTACGACCTGTTCGAGAAGAAGCCCGCATCGATGTGGCCGACACCGGTCGAGCAGCTCGACCTGCCGCAGCGCAACGCGCCGTTCGACGCGTGGCTGGCCAAGGCCGACCGCATCGATTACTGAGCACCCACCCGCGCGGGCCCGGGTGCCGATGCGGGACCTTCGGCGCCGGTACCCTGACCACGGACGACGGTCGGGGTACCGGAATGGGGAGGTTCACCGTGGTCGACGGTTTCCTGACCGCCATCGACAGGACGCACTTGTCCCGCGCGGTCGAACTCGCCGCCGAAGCACGCGACGGCGGCAATCACCCCTTCGGCGCGGTGCTGGCCGGTGCGGACGGCGACGTCCTGGCCGCCGCCCGCAATTCGGTCGGGACGACCGGCGACGTATCCGGGCACGCCGAGACCAACCTCGTGCGGATCGCCACCACCCGCGTCGACGCCGCGCTGCTCCCGGGCAGCACGCTCTACACGAGCTGCGAGCCGTGTGCGATGTGCTCGGGGGCGATCTACTGGTCCGGTATCGGGCGCGTCGTTTTCGCGCTGTCCGAGGCCGACCTGTACATCCTGACCGGCGACGACGCCCGCAACCCGACGCTCAAGCTGCCGTGCCGCACGGTGTTCGCGGCCGGCAGCCGCCCGATCACCGTCGTCGGCCCCGTGGACGTGCCCGGCATGCGGGACGTCCACAAGGGCTTCTGGCACTGACCGGCAGCCGCCCACCGACCGGCAGCGGCCCACCGGCGCGGCAGCCACCCACCGACCGGCAGCCGCCACAGAAACGCCCCCGGAACGGCCCTCCGCACCCGGACGCCCGACCGAAGCTCACGAGAACGGCGCCTCGACCCGGTAGCGCCAGAATCCGTCCTCCGTCCGCCGCGCCACACCCGTCGCCGTGCCGCGGATCGGAGCGTCCCCGTCGGCCGAGTCGTCCGGGTCGTCGCGTGCCCAGTCGACGGTGAGCAGCGCGATGTCGCCCGCGACGTGGGCGTGCCGGAGGCGCACGGTGGTCGGTGTGCCGAGTTCGCCGCCGGGTGGTTCGGGGTCCCCGTAGATCTGCGCCACCAAGGCGGCGTGCGGGGTGTTGAACGCGGCTTCGAAGGCGGTCGGCCGGCGGCCGTCCTGGGCGAGGCCGAAGCGTACGGCGCCGGTTTCGCGGTGGTGCGTCATGGGTCCAGCGTCGGCGGCGGCGCTGACCGATGCCTGACAGGGCGCTGACAGGGCGGGAGGCCGGCATTCGGCGCGGGTTCACCCGGGCGTTGCCGCGGGCTGATATGCACGTGCGGTGAACCAGCCCCAGCCATCCCCCGCTCCCGGGCTCGCGCGCCGTCTGGGTACCGGAGACGCGGTCGTCGTCGGCCTCGGATCGATGATCGGCGCGGGGGTGTTCGCGGCGTTCGCGCCCGCGGCGCGGGCGGCCGGTTCGGGGTTGCTGATCGGTCTGACGATCGCCGCGGCGGTGGCCTACTGCAACGCCACGTCGTCGGCGCGCTTGGCGGCGCGGCATCCGCAGTCGGGCGGTACGTACGTGTACGGCCGTGAACGCCTCGGCCCGTTCTGGGGTTACCTCGCGGGCTGGTCGTTCGTGGTCGGCAAGACGGCGTCGTGTGCGGCCGTGGCCATGACCGTGGGTGCCTACGTGTGGCCGCACTACGCCCGTGCGACGGCCGCCGGCGCGGTCGTCCTGCTGACGCTCCTCAACCTGCGTGGCGTGCAGAAGGCCGCGTGGCTGACCCGCGCCGTCGTGGCCGTCACGCTTGCGGTGCTGGCCTTTGTGGTCGCCGCGTGTCTGACCGTCGCGGACACCGATCGTCTGACTCCGTTTCCGGACGCGAGCGCCTACGGCGTGCTGCAGGCGGCGGGCCTGCTGTTCTTCGCCTTCGCCGGGTACGCCCGGATCGCGACGCTCGGCGAGGAGGTCCGCGATCCGCAGCGCACGATTCCCCGGGCGATCCCGCTGGCCCTCGGCATCACGTTGGTCGTGTACGCGGCGGTGGCGCTCACCGCGCTGCTTGCCCTCGGGCCGGACGGACTCGCCCACGCCACCGCGCCGTTGGACGCCGCGGTCCGCGCGTCCGACTGGTCGGCGGCCGCTCCCGTGGTGCGGATCGGCGCGGCGGTGGCCGCGCTCGGGTCGCTGCTCGCGTTGATCCTGGGCGTGTCGCGGACGACCCTCGCGATGGCCCGGGACGGGCACTTGCCGCGCACGCTGGCCGCCGTCGACCCGCGGCACCAGGTGCCGCACCACGCCGAGATCGCGGTCGGCGCGGTGGTCGTGCTGCTGGTGACGCTGGTCGACCTGCGCGGCGCGATCGGCTTCTCGTCGTTCGGTGTGCTCGTCTACTACGCACTCGCCAACGCGTCGGCGATGCGGCTGGGTGCCGACGAGAATCCGCCGCCCCGATGGCTGCCGTTCGCCGGCCTCGGGGGCTGTACGGTGCTGGCCGTGACGCTGCCGTGGCGGTCGGCTCTGGTCGGCGCCGCGGTGGCCGGTGCGGGGGCGCTGTGGTGGCTCGTGCGCCCCGCGGGCGCCCGGAACCGCGGCTAGGTAGGCCGTGTCCGGAGACGTCCGGAGATCCGGATACATCCGGAGACTAGGTGTACGGCTGTGTCCCGGGCTTCTCACCCGGACTTCCCAGGCTCGCTACCCGGGCTGGGTCATGGCGGCGGCCGCTAGCCGCCGGTAGGTGAACCCGAGCTTGCGGTACAGGCGTTCCGCGGGCGCGTTCCAGTCGTCCACCATCAGTCCGACGCGGCCGCGCTCGGCCAGGATCGCGTCGACGAGGAACCCGCAGACGCGGCGGCCGAGCCCCGCCCCGCGGGCGGTGCGGTCCACGGCGACGCCGCTGAGGAAGCCCATCGCGGGCGCCGACCACGCTTCCGCGGCGACCGCCGCGGGCCGCCCGTCGGCGCCGCGGATCCCGGCCCAGCGCAGCACACCGGGGATGCCCGGGCGTGCGTACGAGTCGGGGAAGACGTCGTCGATGAGCGCCGCGATGTGCGCGTCGTCGGCGGGCTCCAGCCACTCGGCGTCTTTGCGTCCCCCGCCGGTCGCGGTGGCCGTCTCGCCGGCGCGGCGTTCCATCCACGCGAACTCGCCGAGCACGGCCAGCCCGTCGATGCCGTCGCCGAGGGCGCGCACCAGTTCGGGCGCGCCCAGCGGCCGGTACGTCGCGCCGATCTCGTCGAACACCGCGCGCACGAGCGGGACCAGGGCGTCGCGCTCGCCGTGCACCACGAGGCGGTCGCGCAGCGACAGTCCGGGTGCGGCGACCGCGACGGCCGTCCCGTCCGCCCACGCGCGGGCGCCGTCCTGCGCCGCCCACGCGCACAGCCCGTCGTCCCGGGTGAGCCGCGGAACGTCGGCGAGGTCGATCTCGTGGTGCATACCGCTCAGCGTAGGCGCGGGAACGGCGTCGGCCGGGGAGGCGGCGCGTGTACGGTGCTCAGCCTCGGCGTGGTCCGATGGTGATGCAGGTCGGGCTGCCGGTCTTCAGCACGACAGCGGGTTCGCCGAGGAGTCCGGTCACCGGGTCGCGGCGCAGCGCGGTGACGGCGTCGCCGTCCTGTGCGGCGATGTAGAGGAACTCGCCGACGAGGGCGGCGTCGCGCGGCCAGGCGGCGCCGACCGGGGACTCGCCGATGCTGCGGATGGTGTCGCCTTCCACGTCGAGCACGGTGACGGTGTCCGGGCCGCGGTTGGCGACGTAGACGAAGCGGCCGTCGGGCGAGGCCACGATGGCGGACGGGTAGTTGCGCACCGACGTGTCGGCGGCCTCGACGGCCGCGGGGGTACCGGTCGGCAGGGGGTGGACGGCGGGGTCGAGTTCGCCGACGACCCAGGCGCGGCCGGGGCCGGCGAGGGCGAGGTGGCGCGGTCCGGTGCCGGGGGTGACGGCCCACGGGGTGTCGGGGGTGGCCGCGCCGTGGGCGAAGCGGAACCGCCAGACCCGGTCCGAGCCGAGGTCGCAGACGAGCAGCAGGTCGGCGTCGAAGACGACCTGGTGGGCGTGCGCGCCGGTCTGGCGTTCCGTGTCGGGTCCGTGTCCGGCGAGGGAGATCACCACGTCGGCGGGTTCGGCGGCGCCGTGTCCCCCGATCGCGTGAACGGAGACGCGGCCGTCGCCGTAGTTCGCGGTGAGGACGTACTGCCCGGTCGGGTCGACGGCCAGGTGGCACGGCGCGCTGCCGCCGGTGGGCACGGTGCCGAGGGGGGTGAGCGAGCCGTCGATGGCGATCGCGAACGAGCTGAGGGTGCCGTGCGGTTCGAGTTCGTTGACGGCGTAGAGCGTGTGGCCGTCCGGGTGCACGGCGAGGAACGACGGCGACGGGGTGGCCACCGGTTCACCCAGCGGGGTGAGTTCCCCGGTTTCCGGGTCGTACGCGCACACGGTGATGCCGGCGCCGCGGCCGTCGGTGTCCGCGGTGTAGCTGCCGATGTAGACGAGAGGCCGGCCGGTCGTGTCCATCGTGCGCTGCGCTCCTGTCCTCGCGGGCTCCGGAGCGGGCCGGTTCCGCGTGTCGTACGTGTGCGGCGACCAGCCCGGAACCGACCCAACCGGCATCCGCACTGGTCTAGTCCATGCAGGCTAAGCCTCACGGGCGGGTGCGGTCATGCGTGCGGGGCGGCTCGCGGGGACGTGTCGGAATGTTTGCCGGTTATGCGCGGCTTTCCGCGGCCTCATCGGTGGCATCGGCCGCGTCGGCTGCATCCGCCCCATCGGCTTCGGCGCCCTCGTCGTCCTCGTACATGGCGGCGACCGCGCGGGCCTGGGCGGCGACCGCGCGGCGGAGTTCGGGCGGGCCGAGGATCTCGGCTTCGGCGCCGAGCTGCAGGAGTTCGTGGGCCCCGTAACGGAGCGATTCGAGCGGGAGGACGGCGCGCACCCATCCGTCGGCGTCGGGTGCGCTCGCGGTCTCGGCGACGGCCCGCTCGCGGTACGGCCCGAACAGCGCCGCGACGGCGAGCCGGGCCCGCGGCGACAGCCGCACGACCGCGGGCACCCGGTACAGCTCGTCCTCGAACCGTTCGGCCCACGCCGCCCAGTACTCCGGCAGGGAGAACTCCGCCTCGCGCTCGAACTCCTCTTCGACGGGCTCCAGTTCGTCGATGCGCCCGACCCGGTAGGTGCGGTGCGCGTCGCCGTCGACGGGCTTCGCGACGAGGTACCACGCACCGGCCTTGAGGACGAGCCCATACGGTTCGAGCACCCGTTCGGACGCCGCGCCGCCCCACCGCCGGTACCGCACACGGATGCGATGCCGCCGCCACACCGCATTCGCCACCTCCGCCAAGTGCGGCGACCGGTCGGCTTCGCGGTACCAGCCGACGGTATCGAGGTGGAAGCGCTCGGCGGTGCGTTCGGCACGCTCGCGCAGCTCCGGCGCGAGCCCGGCCATCAGCTTGAGCTGCGCGGACGCGACGACCGCGCCGAGCCCGAGTTCGGCGGCCGGCCCGGGCAGGCCGGCGAAGAGCAGCGAGTCGGCCTCGTCCGCGGTAAGGCCGTTCAGGCGGGTCCGGAAGCCGTCGAGGAGCCGGTAGCCGCCGGCCGGGCCGCGTTCGGCGTACACCGGGATTCCGGCGGCGCCGAGCGACTCGATGTCGCGGTAGACCGTCCGCACCGACACCTCCAGCTCGTCGGCCAGCTCCTGCGCGGTCACCCGGCCGCGGGTTTGCAGGGTGAGGAGGACGGACAGCAGTCGGCTCGCACGCATGTTCATATTCTCTCCCGGATCCTGACGGGATCTGTCAGGTATGCGGAACAGAATCGGCGTGGAAGCGGAGCGGGGTGGAGAGGAGCAGCGCCATGACGGACGAGGTCGGCCGGACCCAGGACGCCGGATTCCAGATCGGGGTGTCGAAGACCCTGCCGTACCCGGCGGAACAGGTGTGGGAGTTCCTGACCGACGACGACGGCGTGGCGCTGTGGCTGGGCGCGGGCGCGGAGCTGAGCCCCGAGAAGGGTGCCCCGTACCGGACGGACGAGGGAACGGAAGGCGAGGTGCGCAGCTACCGGCCGCCGGACCGGGTCCGGGTGACGTACCGCCCTGCCGCGTGGGACCACGACACGACCGTTCAGGTGGCGATCCGCGCCGCGGGCGAGAAGACGATGCTGCGGTTCCACCAGGAGTGGCTGGCCGACGCGGAAGAACGGGGGCGGCAGCGCGAGCATTGGCGGGCGGTCATGGCGGCCGTGGAGGAGGGCCTCGCGGCGTCCGGCAGTGACGCTTCGTAATCGGCCGGCGGGCCGAGGGGAGTTTTCCGGTGGCCGAACGTTGCCGGGCGGGCTCGGCGGGTACGAGTGAGGCGTGCCCGTCCGCGGTGGCGGAGCGCGGCGAGTCCCGACGAAAGGCGACGTCATGAGCGGCTTCCTCGACCAGGCGAAGGAGAAGGTCCGGGAAACGGTGGCCACGGGGAAGCTCAAGGCCGACGAGTTCCAGGCCAACCGCGCCCAGTCCGACTTGTTCAAGCAACTCGGCGCCGCGTACTACGCGGAGCAACGGCAGGGGGCGCCCCACGACGAGGTCGCCCGGCTGCTGGGCCTGCTGGACGCCCATGCGGAGTCCCATGCGAGCGAGGGGGGCACGGGCTCCGCCCCGGGCCCGGAGGGCGGCGAGCCGCCGGGACCGGTCGGGTTGGCGTAGGCGCCCGGATCGCGGCGGGCCGCCCGACGGGGCGGTCCGCAAGACGGCGGACGTTGGCGGCGGCGGTGCCCACAACGCACCACCGCCGCCGCCGTTTGCCGCCACCCCTCGGCGCCGTTCTTGCTCTCGCGTTCCACCCCCGTGTATCTCTAACCGGATGGTGAGGAAGCAGACCGACCGGATGGCCGCCGCCGCGCCGACCGACGACCCCGCGGTGGCCGGCATCGAAGCCTTCATCACCCAGGTCACCGCGATGAGCCGCCTCCCGGCGTCCCGCCGCCGCCTCCGGCGTCTGGCGCAGATCGACACCCACGAGTCCGGCATCGGCATCCTCATGCTGCTGTCCCGGACGGGCCCGCTCTCGGTCACCGACTTGGCCCGCCACCTCGGCGTCAACCAGTCCACCGCGAGCCGCCAGGTGGCCCCGCTGGAGGAAGACGGCTACCTGACCCGCACCGTGCACCCCTCCCACCGCCGCATCCAGCTCCTCGCCCTCAGCGAGACGGGCGCGGCCGCGTGCGAACGCGCCCACGCGGTGGGACGGCGGGACATCGCCTGGGCGATCAGGGACTGGCCCGCCGAAGACCGCACCCGGCTGAGCGAACTGCTCGAACGCTTCACCGACACATGGGCGGAGGCGGCGATCGACCAGGGACTGACGCCGGAGCCGATGCCGGCGGACCACCCGAAGGCCGGGGCGTCGGCGGCGGAGTAGCTCCTAGGCCGATCCGAACCCCCGATCCGGGAGCCCGCCCGATCGGCACGCCGCGGCGGAGCGGCGACGCTGGACGCATGAGAGCCACAGCAATCCCCGGTCTCGCGTACGCCGGGATCCGTGCCCGGCCGATGACGTTCGCCGGGCTCGCCGCGGCGGTGTTCGTGGTCGCGGCGATGCTCGGCTATGCGGTACGGCAGCGGGAGTTGGTGCTGCTGCGGGCGGTCGGGGCGACGCCGCTGCAGGTGCGGCGGATCGTCCGGGTCCAGGCCGCGGCGGTGGTGGCCGCGACGAGTCCGGGCGCGTGGGCGGCTGGGGCGTACGGTGCCCGGTGGTTCGTGCATGCGCCGTCCTCGGAGCGGGCGGCGGGCGCGTCTGCCCAGATGGTGACGGGCGGCCGGGTCGTTCCAGGTCGCTCCACCGCGGGCGCACGACGGGTGATCCAGCAGGGCAGACATGTCGCCACCACGCTGTAGACGCACTCGAAGAGCGCAACGCATTAACGTCCGCTCCCGGAACTCGTCAACATCCGCTGTCGTGCCACACAGACCAGCCAGGGTGGCTGACGCCGAGGGTCTCTGTTGATTTTTGATCCGACGCGGCAGGTCCCCGCAGAAATACAGATAGTCCACTTTCGTTCACCGGCTATAGCATAAGGGCCCCGAAATGACTCCGACCGCCGGAGCCCGGTCAATAGGATCCCGATTCGAGGCAATCAAATATGACAGGATTGAGTTTACACTCTGGAGAATTTTGGGAAATTATGAGAGCGCAGTCCGTTGGCGAGATGACAGAAATCGTGGACACTGCTGTCGGATCACGGTTTTCTTTCAAGATTTCAGCACCATATCCGCCGATTCCGCCCGGTGAGCGCATAAGTCTGGAGAAGCCTCCGGAACGGATAAGTCTAAAGAAAGCAAAATTATTGGGCGCTTCGGTCGTGCACCACCGCTTGGTGAACCCCGAAGCCCATGCCCTGTTTTTACACGCCCACCCCCTCCCGCTGGCGCCGGAAAATGCCGGGCCCGGTGCCGGGAAGCCTTCATGGGGTCGGGCCTGGCAGGGGGGCGTGAGTATCAATACACGGTATCTGGATGCGAAATCCGGACCGGAAGGCGACAAGTTTGCCGTCAAAGTGATTCATGAACTATCGCATGCCGCCTTCTCGCGACTTGGGTCACTCGAAGAAGGGGATTTCAACTGGCCTCCCCTGGGGAGAAACCATTTCGACGCTGCCCGGAGGTATCTGAGGGCCCGGGTTGGCAAGGCGGACGTTGAGCCCGGTCAGGTTCTCCGAGCGATGGGATCATATGCCGCGACCTACGCTACTGATTGGATCCATGGTATATCGGAGCTGGGAGCCGAGGTGGGAGGACAAGCTCATGTGTACGGGTGGGAAGGGCGGGACGACGCCTTGGGAAGACTCGCGAATGCGTTCCTCCCCAACGCGTCGGATGTCCTCCGCGTTGCTCCAGATTTTCGTGCCGCGCTGCACTGGATGAATGAATCACTTGCGCCGGACGGCCATTTAACACAAACCATGGCACGCCACCTTGGCGACAGATTCTCCGTTTCCATTCATGGCACCCGCGGGTCCGATGATAATCGGGGCCGGCGACCACCGACATCTTCTCCGTCGCCAACCCGTGTAACAAGTGTGGGATTTACCCCCCTCGCGCCCTCGGTGAGTAAGCAGGATGGACTTTCACCGAGGAATCGTGCAGCTATGCCCCCCATGATGCTCGCAGCGATGAGCGCGCATGCCGATAAGGGCCTGGCACGCAAGCTGAGGTTTGGTTCGGGCCACGAATGACTTGGCCAAGTCACGGGGCGCGGCCGGTTGCCGGAGAGTTGTCCACCCACGGGCCGTCGGGCCGCGCTTGTGAAGCGGCGGGTGTTGATGGTCGCGATGTACCAACGCAACACCTACCGCATCACCCCCGGCACGCGGCTGCGCCATCCCGCCGACCACGGCCGCCTCCTCGACCAGGCACTCGGCCTTCCCCAATCCGAGGACGAGGACGAGGACGGTGACGGACGGCGAGGACGACTCCCTCGAACCAGCCCCAGGCGCAGAAGCCAAGCAGTGCGCGGCTCCGAACCCGACGACAGGGGCGCCGGACACGGCTTCGGCGCCGCACGGATGCGCGCCCGGCTCCGGCGCGGACACGTAGGCTGGCCGGATGTCGACTCCGGACTTCATCCTCGCCCTGCGCGCCAAGGTGGGCACGCATCCGCTGTGGCTCTCCGGCGTGACCGCCGTGGTGGTGGACGGTGATCGCGTCCTGCTGGTGCGCCGCGCCGACAACGGCGCGTGGACGCCCGTCACCGGCATCATCGATCCCGGCGAGCACCCCGCCGACGCGGCGGTCCGCGAGGTCCTCGAGGAGACGGGCGTGGACGCGGCGCCGGAGCGGCTGGCGCTCGTGCACGTCACCAAGATGTCCGTCTACACGAACGGCGACCAGGCGCAGTACCTGGACCTGGTCTTCCGCTGCCGCCACCTCGGCGGTGAGCCGTATCCGGCGGACGGCGAGAACACCGAGACGGCCTGGTTCCCGCTGGACGCGCTGCCGCCGATGAGCGAGGACATGCTCAACCGCATCGCCACCGCGGTGGGCGAGCATGCGGCCGCGCATTTCCACGTCGGGGGCGCGGTCACGGCCGGGCTCGGCTGACGCGGGACCGGGTCGCGGCGGGGGTTCGGGCTCGCCCGGGCCCGGTCGGGGCGGGGTTCGGCCGGAGCGCGCCGGCCCGCCGCCGTCCGGCCTATCCGCGGGCGCGGATCCGGTCGGTGACCTGCGCGAGGTCGGCGTCGGCCACGTCCGGGAACGCGGTGAGCGTGGCCAGCACGGCTTCGGCGATCGGCAGGCGTGCCGCGTCGGCGGCGAGGCGGACGTCCTTGGCGGCAAGCCGCACCGCGAAGTCGCTGCCGGTGGCGGTGGCGCGGGCGTACGGGCCCGCCAACGGGCTTGCTGCCAGCGCGCGTTCCGCGGCCCCCGCGGGCACGCCGAGGGCGTCGGCCAACGCCAGCGCTTCGCCGATCAGGGCGACGCCGCCGACGACGGCGTTGATCACGACGAGCTTGAGCGCGGCCCCGTCGCCGAGCGCGCCGCACGGCAGGACGGTGCCCAGGTGGGCCAGGACGTCCGTCACCTGGTCGGTGTCGCCGCCCGCGTAGATCAGGAGTTCGCCGGCCTCGGCGCGGTCCACGCTGCCCAGCACCGGGGCGTCGACGAGGTGGACGCCGTCGGGGAGTTCGGCGGCGATCGCGCGCAGCGCCGCGGGGCCGATCGTGGACATTTCGATCACCCGGGTGCCGGGCTTGAGAGCGGGTGCGAAGGCCGCGACGACGGCGTGGACGGCGTCCGGGTCGGCGAGCATCGTGACGACGATGTCCGCGTCCGCGACGGCGTCGTGCGGGTCGGCGGCTATTCGGGCGCCCGCTGCCGCGAGGGGTTCCGCGCGGGCGGCGGTGCGGTTCCACACGGTCAGCGGGTGACCGGCGGCGAGAAGGCGGCGGGCCATCGGCAGGCCCATACGCCCGAGACCCAAGAAGGCGATGTGTTCCATGGCCTTGACGCTAGGCGCGCACAAGCGATGCCACCAGCGATTGTCTAGCATGGTTGCCATGCAGGAACCGCATGCCTCAGGGCGCACCGACGCGGCACGGCCCACCCCGGCCGCCGACGGGCCGCTCGCACGGTCCCACGCCGAGCCCGTGGCCGACGCCGGCATCGCGCGCACCGCGGCCGATCCCGTGGCGCACGACTTCTCGACGGCCTGGCTCCGGGTCTTCCTCGCCGTCGCGGAAGCCGCGTCGTTCACCGCGGCCGCCGTCCGCCTCGGCTACACGCAGTCCGCCGTGTCGCGGCAGATCTCCGCGCTGGAGGACGAAGTCGGCTCTCCGCTGTTCGATCGACTCCCCCGCGGCGTACGGCTCACCGACGCCGGCCACGCCCTGCTCCCCCGGGCCCGCGCCGTGCTCGACCAGGTGGACCTGGCGCGGCGCGACCTGGCCGAGCTGCGTGGGCTGGCGCGCGGCCGGGTGCGCGTGGGGGCGTTCGCCACCGCGGGCGCCGCGCTGGTGCCGCGGGCCATCGCGGGCTTTCTCGCGGACCACCCCGGTGTCGGCCTGACCCTCGACGAAGACCTCACGCCCCGGCTGCTCGCCGCCGTCGCGGCGGACGAACTCGACGTCGCGGTGGTCAGCGGGCCCGCCGGCCACAGTCCGGATGCCGAGCTGCACCACCTGCTCGACGAGGTCATGCTCGTGGCCCTGCCCCGCACGCATCCGCTCGCCGGACGGCGCCGGGTGCGGTTGGCCGAGTTGGCCGCGGAGTCGTGGATCGCGGGCGGGCGGCGGCCCGAGCAGACCCTGCTCGGGCCTTACCTGCGCCCGGACTTCGCGCCGCGGATCGGCTTCGTCGCGTCCGACTGGATCGCCAAGCAGGGGCTCGTCGCGGCGGGGCTCGGCGTGACGCTGGTCCCGGCCCTCGCGGCGGGCGCGCTGCGCGCGGATCTTGCGGTGTGCGCGCTGGACGCCGACGACGTCCCGGTGCGTGCGGTGCATGCCGCGACGCGCCGCGGCGTGGCCCCGTCGGCGGCGGCCGCGGCATTCCTCGGGCAGCTGCGCGCGACGGCCCGGACACTGTCCGCCGAACCGGCCGCGCTCGTGTGAGCCCGGGACATCACCGGAAAAACTCTTCGGTTGGTCCACTCGGGTCACGTGCACCGGCCCGGTGGGCGCGCGTTCGCGGGGTTGTCGGTCCCGGCCCGTAGCGTGGTCGGCTTGTGTGGACGGCCGCCGGGGACCATGCCCGCACGCGCCGTCCGCGCAGCTCCGAGGGGCTCGAGGGAAAAGGGGAAGCAATGGCGCGTTGGGCCGATGTGGCCAAGGACGAACCGGGGTTCGCGGCGGAGGTGCAGCACGCGTTCGACGCGTTCACCCACAAGACCGTCGCGACACTGCGGGCGGACGGCTCGCCGCGCATCAGCGGTACCGAGTGCAAGTTCCTGGACGGCGACCTGTGGTTCGGCAGCATGCCGGGCGCCGTCAAGGCGAAGGACCTCCTGCGTGATCCGCGGTTCGCGCTGCACTGCGGGACCGGCACCGCGTCGGGTGCCGACTGGCGCGGCGACGCCAAGCTCGCCGGCCGCGCGGTGGCGATCACCGACCTCGGCGAGAAGCTCGCGGTGTTCGAGTCGTGGGGCGGCGAACTCCCGGACCCGGGCGCGTCGTACCTGTTCCGCGCGGACCTGTCCGAGGTCGTCATGACCGGCCTGAACGCCGCTTCGGACGGCCTGGTGATCCGCGTTTGGCAGGAAGGCCGCGGCCTCCGGTCGCTCGAACGCAGCTGAACACGCGGGGGTGGGGCCCGGTGGCGGTGCCGGGCTCCGTCCCCGTCAGGCGAACGCGTCGGCGAGGGCCGCGACCGCGGCGTAGGACGGGATCCCGGCGGCGATCTCCCCCACCGCGTCCGGGGATTCCGCGGTGATTGCGCGGGCCGCCGCGACCGCGGCGTGCAGGGCGGCCCGGAACAGCAACGAGCCGCAGCTGATGCGGGCGACGCCGAGGTCGGCGAGCCGGGCGTAGGTGTGCCGGTCGGGCGCGTACAGCACGTTCAGCGGGACCTCGATCCGGGCGACGACGGCGGCGATCGCCGTGTCGCCGGGCAGCGACGGGACGAATACGCCGTCCGCTCCGGCCGCCGCATAGGCCTCGGTGCGGCGCAGCGTGTCGGTGAGCGGGTCGGCGCCGCCGCCCAGCCAGTACGTGTCGGTGCGGGCGTTCACGAACAGGTCGGGGGCCGCGGCCTTGATCGCGGCGATCAGCCGCGCTTGGGTGGCGGTGTCGGCGAGGGTGCCGTCGGCTCGGCCGTCCTCGATGTTGATCCCGGCCACGCCTGCCGCGTTCAGGTCCGCGGCGAGTGCGGCGATGTCGTCGGGGCCGCCGCCGAAGCCGGATTCGATGTCGGCGCTGACGGCGACGGGCAGCCGGGCGAGTCCGCGGGCGAGCGCGAGGGTCTCGGTGCGGGTCGCGCCGTGTGCGTCGGGCTTCCCGGCGGCCGCGGCGACGCCGAGGCTCGTGGTGCCGACCGCGGGGAACCCTTCCGCGGCCAGCGCGGCGCCGGATGCGTGGTCCCACGCGTTGGGCAGCAGCAGCGGGCGCGGGCCGCGGTGCAGGGCCCGGAAGGCGAGGTAGACGCGGGAGCGGTCGGGGGCGGTCATCGGGGCTCTCCGTGGGGTGTGGGGATGCGGACGTCGAGACGCACGGGGACGCGGGGGTTGGCCGGCTCCTGGTAGGCGGTCGCCGCGTCGGGCTCGGCAAGCTCGGCCGCGGCGAGCAGCGGTTCCAGGACGCCGCAGGCCAGCGCGAGCGCATGCGCGGATCCGGGGCAGGGCCGGAGCCCGGCGCCGAAGGCGAGGTGTCCGGGGTCCGCCGCGGGGCGGTCCGGGTCGAAGGCGTCCGGTGCCGGAAACACCACGGGGTCGCGGTTCGCGGCGGCGAAGTCGAGGGCGACGGCGGTGCCGGGCGGGTGCGCGGTTCCGTCGACGGACAGCGGTTCGGTGGTGCGGCGGAGCGTCGCACGTACCGGCGGGTCGTGCCGGAGGGTTTCCCCGACCAGCCGTTCGACCGGGACGGCGCGGGCCGCGGGCGGGAGGCGCAGGGCGGCGGCCGCGGTGTTGCCGACGAGGCCGGCCGTGGACTCGCAGGTCTGCACGAGGATGCCGATCAGGTTGGCGATGTCCTCGGAACCGGCGTGCGGTTCGGCGGCGGCGAACATCGCCGCGAGGTCGGCGACGGCGGGGTCGGCGCGGCGGACGGTGTCCTCGTCGGCGGTCGGGTGGTACGCGGCCGCGGCCCGGACGGTCGCGGCAGCCGCGCGGTCGAGGTCCGCGTCCGGCGCACCCAGCGCGGCGGCGACGACCCGCAGGGGGACGCGGCGGGCAAGCGCGGCCATGACGTCGACGACGACCGTGCCGTGCGGATGCGCGGCCTCCGACACCGTGGGGCGGGAGGCCGCCCACAGAGCGGTACGCGCCAACGTCGCCGCGGTTTCCCGGCGAGCCGCGTCCCGGAGGTCGTCGGGCCGGAGCGCCGCAAGGCGGGCGGTGACGTAGGCGCGCCGCCGGGCGTGGGTCTCGCCGTTGGCGAAGCGGGCGACGGATGCCCGCAGCCAGGCCACTCCACGTGCCGGCGCGCCGGTCAAATCGGTGGCGGCGGGCGGGACTTGGTACCGGGGATCGGCCAGGACGCGGACGACCGCGGCGTGGCCGCAGATGGCGACCGGCGCGGTGGCGGTCGGCGACGCGTGTTCAGGGCTCGTCATGTCCTCGACGCTAGGCCGAGGACGTTTCGGCGCTCGCCGAATCGTGCCTGCGGCATGCTGGACGGGTGACCGAATCCGACCGTTCCGCCGCCCGGCTCGCCGCCGTCGCCGGGCTGCTCGCGGACCCCACCCGGGCGGCGATCTGCCTGGCACTGGTCGACGGGCGGGCCTGGACCGGCGGCGAACTCGCCCGCTACGCGGGGGTCGCCCCGTCGACCGCCAGCGAGCACATCAGCCGCCTGGTCGCGGGCGGCCTGCTCGCCGAGGAACGCCAGGGGCGGCACCGGTACGTCCGGGTCGCCGACTCGCGCGCCGCGCAACTCGTCGAAGACCTGGCCGCGTTCGCCGGCCCCCCGGCGCAGCCCGCGACCACCCTCCGGGCGCGCAGCGTGTCGGACGCGCTGGCCCGCGGCCGTACTTGCTACGACCACCTCGCCGGGCGCCTCGGCATCGCCATCACCGACGCCCTCACCACGCGCGGCCTGCTCGTCCAGGACACCGGCTTCGCGCTGACCGACGCAGGCCTCGCGTGGTTCGCCGCCCAGGGCATCCCGCTCACCCCGTCCCGCCCCGGTCGCCGCCCGCTGGCCCGGCCCTGCCTGGACTGGACGGAACGCCGCGCCCACCTGTCCGGGATCGCCGGTGCCGCGCTGTGCACCCACGCCTTCGACTCCGGCTGGTGCGAACGCTTCGGTTCACGGCGCGCGGTCAAGGTCACGCCCCGCGGGGTCGAGGCGCTGCGGGAGACCCTGGGGATCGATCCGGCGCTGTTGTCCGCGTGACGACGTCGAACGTCCCGGTCCGCGGCCGCGGCGGCCACCTGTTCGGCCGTATACGGAGGCGGCCGTCATGGGAATTCCCGGAAGATCGCCGGATAGGTGCCTAGGTGCCGCGTCTCCGGGTATCGGCGAGTGCCAAGCGGGTGTCCCGCGGGTGTCCGCCGTTGTCTTCGCTCGTTGACGCGCGCGGACCGGCGGTTTGCTCCGTAGGCTGCCCGGTATGCCGGTTGTGCGCCGTGGCGCGCTCCGGCGCACGACGTCCAAGCCCCGGCGTAAGGAGTGCGGTCCATGGCGCGTCCCAAGATCGTGGTGGTCGGCGGCGGCTTCGCGGGAGCCGAATGCCTGCACCGGCTCGAACGCAGGCTCGCACCGGCCGAGGCCGACCTGTGCCTGGTCACCCCGACCGACTACCAGCTCTACCTGCCGCTGCTGCCGCACGTCGCCGCCGGGGTGCTCACCCCGCAGTCGGTGGCCGTGTCGTTGCGCCGGCGGCTGCGCCGGACGCGGATCCTGCCGGGCGGCGCGGTGGGCGTCGACCCCGCGGCGAAGGTGTGCGTGGTCCGCAAGACCACCGGCGAACTGGTGAACGTGCCGTACGACCACCTGGTCCTGACCGCGGGCAGCACGACGCGTACCTTCGACATCCCGGGCCTGGCCGAGCACGCGCTGGGCATGAAGACGCTCGCGCAGGCCGCGTACCTGCGCGACCACGTCATCTCGCAGCTCGACCTCGCCGCGGTGACCAGCGATCCGGTGGAACGCGACGCGCGGCTGCGGTTCATCGTCGTGGGCGGCGGCTACGCGGGCACCGAGACCGCGGCCTGCCTCCAACGGCTCACCACCGCCGCCGCGCACCGCTACCCGCGGCTCGACCCGGCGAACATCGAATGGCACCTCGTCGACGTCGCGCCGAAGCTGCTGCCCGAACTCGGCGAGAACCTGGGTGCGAAGGCCATGGCCATGCTGCGCAAGCGCGGCGTGGAGTTCTCGCTGGGCACGTCGGTGAAGGCGATCGAGCCGACGCAGGTGACGCTCACCGACGGCCGGGTGCTGCCGTCGCACACGCTGATCTGGACCGCCGGTGTCGCGGCGAGCCCGCTGGTCGACACGCTGTCGTGCGACACGCTCCGCGGGCGGCTCGTGGTCGCGCCGGACCTGACGGTGCCGGGGCTGGCGGACGTATTCGCGGCGGGCGACGCGGCTGCGATCCCCGACCTGGCGAAGGGCGGGGACGCGATCACGCCGCCGACCGCGCAGCACGCCCAGCGGCAGGGCAAGACGCTCGGCGACAACGTGGCCGCCCGGATCCGCGGCGACGTCATGCGGCCGTACTTCCACAAGGACCTGGGGCTCGTCGTCGACCTGGGCGGCAAGGACGCGGTGTCGAAGCCGCTCGGCGTCGAACTCCACGGCATCCCCGCGCAGGCGGTCGCCCGCGGCTACCACCTGATGGCGCTGCCGACCATGACGGCGCGGACCCGCGTGATGGTCAACTGGGCGCTGAACGCCGCCGCGGGCGACGACTTCGTGCGCACCGGCTTCCAGACCGGCCGCCCGGCGCGGCTCCAGGACTTCGAGTACACGGACGCGTACCTGAGCCGGGATCGCATCGAGGAGCGGGTGGGCAACGGCGGCTGACGACGAGGCGCCTGCCGACGACACAAGCCGCAGGCGCGGTTGCCGATCGGCGAGCGGCCGGGCGGGTGACCGGCGGGTCAGCGCGGTTTGCGGGCCTCGATGAGGAACCGCGTCGTGTGGGCGACGAAAGGGCCTTCCGCGGTGATGCGGTCGTGCAGGTCGCGGAGGCGGCCGCGGTAGGCGTCCACGGTGAAGCCCGGGACCATCCAGATGACCTTGCGGAGGAAGTAGACCACCGCGCCGATGTCGAGGAACTCGGTGCGCAGCGATTCTGCGCGCAGGTCGACGACCTCCAGACCGGCGGCTTCCGCGTCGTGGCGGGCGTCGTCGGGGTGCCGTTTGCGGCGCACGCCTTCGGGCTGCGGGCCGAGGAAGAACTCGACCAGTTCGAACACGCTGGCGGGTCCGACCTGTTGCGACAGGTAGGTGCCGCCGGGGGCGAGGACACGGGCGATCTCGTCCCACCACACGGTGACCGGGTGGCGGCTGACCACCAGGTCGAAGGCGTCGGCTGCGAAAGGCAGCGGCGGCTCGTCCGGGTCGTGGACGACGGCCGCGCCGAGGGGGTGGAGCAGCCGAGTGGCCTTGGCGACATTGGGTGGCCACGATTCGGTGGCGACGGTCAGCGGCGCCAGTTTCGGGACGCCGGCGAGGACTTCGCCGCCGCCGGTCTGGATGTCGAGCGCGGCGTGGGCATGCGCCAGGCGTTCGCCCATGAGCCGCTGGTAGCCCCACGACGGCCGCTGCTCGGTGGCGCGCCCGTCGAGCCAGGAGAAGTCCCAGCCTTCGACGGGCGCGGCCTCGGCTTCGGCGACGAGGGCTTCGAAGGTGTTTTGTGCCATGGGGGCATGGTTTCAGCCGTGCGTCCCCGGTCGCGACGTGATTTCGGGGGTGGCGTCGCGGTCGCGGGCGCGACGTGGTTTCCGGGGTGTTGTCGCGGTCAGGAGACGCGGGCTGCGGCGGGCGTTCCGGCAGGGGTGGCCTTGGGGGCTTCCGTGCGGCGGTGCTGCACCGGGATGCACGCGGCGATCGCGGCGGCGGCCAAGGCGAGCGCGCAGCCGATGAGCAGGCCGACGTGGAAGCCGCTCTCGGACGGCAGCGCGCGTCCGCCGAAGTCGGTGGTCATGTGGGAGAGCACGACGCCGACGATGGCCGCGGAGACGGACGTGCCGACGGCGCGCATCAGCGTGTTGAAGCTGGTCGCCGACCCGGTTTGGGACGGCGGGACGGCGCCCATGATGAGCGCGGGCATGGCGCCGTACGCGAGCGCGAGGCCGATCATGCAGATGGCGCCGACGAGCATGACGCCCCATGCGGTGCCGAGCAGCAGCAGCGAGGAGCCGTAGCCGAGGCCCATGACGATCGAGCCGCAGACCAGCGTGACCTTGGGGCCGCGTGCGGCGGACAGCTTCGCGCCGAGCGGCGACACCACCATCATCATCAGGCCGGACGGCGCCATCCACAGGCCCATGGCGACCATGGACTGGCCGAGGCCGTAGCCGGTCTCCTTCGGCAACTGGAGGAGCTGCGGGAGGATCAGCGCCTGCGCGTACATGGCGAGGCCGAGCACGATCGAGGCGGCGTTCGTGAGCAGGACGGTCGGCCGGGCGGTCACCCGCAGGTCGACCAGCGGGGCGGTGGCGCGCAGTTCCCACCAGCCCCAGACCGGGAGCAGGACGACGGCGGCGGCGAGCAGGCCGAGCGTGGTGGCGCTCCCCCAGCCCCAGTCGGCGCCCTTGGACACGGCCAGGAGCAGGCAGATCAGTGCCAGGCCGAGGCCGATCGCGCCGGCGAAGTCGAAGCGGCCGGGTTTGGCGGCGGCTTTGGGGGTGGCGGGGACGTAGAACCATATGAGGACGGCGGCGAGGGCGCTGAGTCCGGCGGCGCTCCAGAAAAGCGCGCGCCAGTTGGAGTTCTCCACGACGAGCGCGGCGACCGGCAAGCCGAGGGCGCCGCCGATGCCCATCGAGGAACTGATGAGCGCGATGCCGGAGCCGAGGCGTTCGGGCGGCAGGATGTCGCGCAGCGCGCTGATGCCGAGCGACACGATGCCGGTGCCCATGCCTTGCAGCGCGCGGCCGATGATCATCGGCACGAGCGAGGTGGCGAGCGCGCACACGATCGAGCCGACGATGAGCGGGACGGTGCAGAGCAGCAGCATGCGGCGCTTGCCGTACATGTCGCCGAGCCGGCCGCTGACCGGGGTGACGACGGAGGCGGTCAGCAGCGTGACCGTGACGATCCACGCGGAGTTGGCGGATGTGGTGCCGAGGATGTGCGGAAGTTCGCCGATGAGCGGCACGACGATGCTCTGCATCAGCGACGCGATGATGCCGGCGAACGCGAGCACGCCGACCACGCCGCTGCTGCGGACGGCCGGGGTGGAGCTGTCCACGCTGTTCTCCCGTGTCTTTCGAGGGGGTTGCGGTCCCCCGCGGCTCTTCGCGGCCGTGCGCGGCCTTCGAGCCAAGCGGCATGTGCGGGATGCACATGATGTGCATCATGCACATGTCATGCATTACACATATCATGTGCAGTACACACACCTCATGTGAACTGCACAACACGCGTAGGGTGCAAGGGGAGGCAAAGGGGCGCACATGGACATGGACACGGACATGGACACGGAGAAGCCGACGCAGCTGGTCGAATACGAGACGATGCTGCTCGGGCGGCACTTCATCATGACCGCGCGCGCCAAGGGCGACGAGGGCTTCCTGGACAGCAGTTCGTATGTGCTCCTGAGCCGGCTCCGCATCCAGGGGCCGATGTCGCTGCGCCTGCTCAGCGAGGCGTTCGGGCTGGACGTGTCGACCCTGAACCGGAAGACCGCGGCGCTGCAGCGCGACGGGCTGCTGGAGCGCATCCCCGACGACGAGGGCGGGATCGCGCGCAAGTTCCGGCTGACGGCGGAGGGCGAACGGCGGCTGGACCACGAACGCTCGGCGACCGTCAACGGCTTGGAGAAGGTCCTGGAGGACTGGAGCGCCGAGGACGTCGCACGGTTCGCCGACTACCTGCTGCGGTTCAACCGGCGGGTGGAGGACCTGGTGGGGCGGCCCTGGCCGCGGGTGGGCGACGCGAACGCGGGCGACGACGCGGACTGATCGCCCCTCGGCCGTGCGCGGCCGTGCTGCCGGTCATCGCCCGAGCGCCCCGCCGAGCGCGTCGAGGACGGGTTCGCCGGCGATCCCCAGGGCGACGGATGCCGCCGCGAGGACGTAGGCGAGCACCGCGGCGGACCGGTCGACCGCCGCGGTCGCCGGACCGGGGCGGCCGGAGACCGCGGGGCGGATCCAGCGCAGGTAGTAGAACAGCGAGGCCACCGTGTTCACCGCGGCGACCACGGCGAGCCAGGCGAAGCCGCCGTCGACGGCGGCGGTGAAGATCCCGAGCTTGCCGAGGAACACCGCCGTCGGGGGCGTGCCGACGAGGCCCAGCAGGCAGACGACCAGACCGAGCGCGAGGGCGGGGCGTCGGCGGAGGAGGCCGCGGTAGTCGTCGAGGGTGCGGGCCTGCGGCAGGGCGCAGACGACAGCGAAGGCGCCGAGGTTGGTGACGGCGTACGCCGCCAGGTAGTACAGCAGGGCCTCTTGCGCGTTGTCGGCCCGGCCGGCGACCGCGATCGGCATGAGCAGGTAGCCGACTTGGCTGATGCTGGAGTACGCGAGCAGCCGTTTGGCGTCCGTCTGGAAGAACGCCGCCAGGTTCCCCAGGCTCATCGCCGCGACGGACAGCGCGGCGACCAGTTCGGGCCACGGGACGGTCGACGGGACGAGCGGCTCGGCCGCGAACCGGTAGAAGGCGGCGAGCGCCCCGATCTTGGGCAGCGTGGTGATCAGTGCGGCGACCGGCGGCGTGCTGCCTTGCACCGCATCCGGGACCCAGAAGTGCGCGGGGACGGCGCCGGCTTTGAACGTCAGACCGGCGAACACGCCCACGGCACCGGCCGCGACGAGCCCTTCCGGCGCGGTCGGGAACGCCGCGGCGAGCGCCGGGTAGGCGGTGCCGCGCGCTGCCGCGAGCAGGACGGTGATGCCGGTGAGCAAGAGGATGCCGAGGGCCGCTCCGACCACGTAGTACTTGAGCGCGGCTTCGGTGCCGGGCCGGTCTTTGCGGAAGCCGACCAGGGTGTAGACCGGGACGCTCGCCAGCAGGTAGGCGGCGGCGAGCAGCAGCAGATCGTGCGCGCCGCCGAGCATGAGGGCGCCCAGCGCGGCGAGTTGGACGAGCACGTAGAACTCGGTCTCGCGGAGGTCGGCGCGGAACCACGGTCGTCCCAGCAGGACGACGGCGAGGGTGCCGCCGAGGACGACGATGCGGACGGTCGACGACACGGCGTCGATCGCGTAGCCGCCGCCGAAGACCGTCGACGGGGTGTCCGCGGCCGCGACCCCGGCGGCGGCCAGCCCGGCCGTGCAGGCGATCACCGCCAGCGCGGCGCCCGGCCATTGGCGGTGGCGGGGCAGCCAGGCGCCGAGGAGGAGCCCGACGAGGGCCGAGGCACCGACGAAGATCTCGGGCAGCAGCTCGGCCGGGTTCTCGTTCATTCCCGTCATCGCGCGAGCAGCTCCAGCACGCCGTGCGACGCGGGCTCGACGACGTCGAGCAGGAAGCGGGGAGCGAGGCCCAGGACGACCGCGAGCCCGAGCAACGGCACGATGGCCGCGGCTTCGTGGCGGTGCAGGTCCGGGAACGCGGGCGCGGCGCCGGGACCGCCGGGGAGGCGCAGCGGGCCGAGGAACATCCCCTGCAGGGCGCGCACGAGCAGGGCCGCCGTGAGCAGGATTCCGAGCACGGCCAAGCCCGCGGCGAGCGGCCTCGGGTCGAGGCTGCCGGCGAGGATCTGCAACTCGGCGATGAAGCCGGAGAATCCGGGGAGGCCGAGGGACCCGAACACGGCCAGTCCGGTCAGCGCCGCGAACAGCGGTGCCCGCGCGGCGATCCCGGAGTAGGCGGTCATGGTGTACGTGTGGCCGCGCTCGTGGAGCACGCCCGCGAGCAGGAACAGGGCGCCGGTGAGCAGCGCGTGGCTCACCATTTGGTACGTGGCCCCGGTGACGGCCAATTGCCGCGCGGCCCGGGTGTCGGCGGTGGTGACGGCGGCTGCGCCGATCGCCAGGAGGATGTAGCCCATGTGGTTGACCGACGTATACGCGACCATGCGCTTGAAGTTCGTCTGGGCGAGCGCGACGAGGGCGCCGTAGAGCACGGAGACCACGCCGACGACGACGAAGACCAGGCCGTACGACCGCCATGCCTGCGGCAGCATCGGCAGGGCGATCCGCAGGAATCCGTAGGTGCCCATCTTCAGCAGCACCCCGGCGAGGATCGCCGATCCTTCCGCGGGTGCTTCGGTGTGGGCGGGCGGCAGCCAGGTGTGGAACGGGACGGTGGGCGTCTTGACGGCCAGGCCGACGGCGACGGCGAGCAGGACGAGCGCCCCGTAGGCGGTGCGCCCGGCCAGCGGGTCCTGCCGGGTCAGTTCGACCATGTCGAAGGTGTGCGGCTCCGCGGCCAGGTACAGGCCGATGAAGCCGAGCAGCAGCGCCAGCGATCCGATGAACGTGTAGAGGAAGAACTTCAGGGCCGCGCGGGCCGCGTCGGCGTGGCCCCAGCCCGCGATGACGAAGTACATCGCGACGATCGACAGGTCGAAGAAGACGAAGAAGACGATGAGGTCGAGCGCCGCGAACAAGCCCAGGCAGGTGGTCTCCAGGAACAGGAACAGGGCGGCGAAGTCGCGGATGCGGTGGTTCCGGCGCGCGGCGAAGACGGCGCAGGCGAGGAACAGGACGGCGGTCACCGCGATCAGCGGCAGCGACAGCCCGTCGACGCCGACGTGGTAGCTGATGCCGACGCTGGGGATCCAGCGCGCCTGCGTCTCGTACTGGATGCCGCCGTCGTCGGCGTAGTGGCCCCACATGATGCAGGTGAGGACCAGGACCGCGGCGGCCGTGCCGGCCCACACGGCCGTGACCACCCACCGCGGGATTCGGGCGGGCAGGCACACCAGGACGGCCGCGACGGCGGCGGGCAGGAAGACGAGGGCGGTGAGCACCGCGGTCACCTCACGAGAACGAAGACGACGGCGAGCAGCGTGAACGCCGCGACGGCCTGGGCGAGGTACTGGTGGAGCTGCCCGGTCTGCGGCCGCCGGGCGAGCCGCCCCAGCGCCCGGCAGGCCGCGGCGACGCCGCCGACGGATCCGTCGATCGCGGTTTCCAGGCGGCGGTTGACGGCACCGGCCAGCCGCACGGTGCCGTGCGCGAGTACCTCGGTCCCGCGGTCGAGGACCCGGTCGTCGAAGCGGGCCGCCCAGGCCGCCATGCCCCGGACGGGCGCGACCGCGACGGCGTGCGCGGCGGCTTCCAGGCCGAGCCAGTCGTGCAGGACGGCCGGGGACGACGCCCGCGCGCGGCGGTGCCGGTCGGCCCAGGCCCAGACGGCTCCGGAGGTCGCCACCGCCAAGGCCCCGCTGAGCGCGTACTCCCAGCCCGCCGCGGTGGGTTCGCCGACGGCGTCCAGCGTGCGGGCGAATGCGGCGTGGACCGGCGGGAGCGCGACGGCGGACAAGGCGGCGCAGGCGACGGCCAGGACGGTGAACGGCACGGCGACCGCGAGCGGCAGGCGGCCGTTCTCCTGAGACGCAGGCCCCTGAGACGCAGACTCCTGCGGCGAAGACTCCTGGGCCGCGGGCTGCCACACGTACCAGAGCGCCTTGACGGCGTACACCGCCGACACCACGGCCGCCGCCGACCCCGCCGCGTACAGCGCCGGTTCCTTCTCCAGCGCGGCCGCCAGCACGGTGTCCTTGGCGACCCACAGTGACAGCGGAGGAACGCCCGCCAACGACAATGCCGCCACGGTGAGCGCGGCACCCGCCGCGCGCTGCCGCCGGGCCGCGCCGCGCAGCCGGGCGAGGTTCTGGGTGCCGAGTGCCGTGAGCCAGAGTCCCGCCACCAGGAAGGCAAGGCTCTTGGCGGCGGCATGCGCCATGAGCTGCGAGGTGCCGCCGGTGGTGGAGCCGACGCCCGCGGCCAGCACCATGAAGCCGATCTGCGCACAACTCGACGCCGCCAGAAGCTGCTTCAGCTCGGTCTGCGCCACCGCGACCAGGCCGAGCAGGAGGGCGGTGGCGACGCCGGTCCACGCCACCGTGTCGTCCGCCCACCCGGTCGCGCCGAGCAGCGGCTGCACCCGGATGAGCAGATAGGCACCCGCCACCACCATCGTCGCGGAGTGCAGCAGCGCGGACACCGGGCTCGGACCCTGCATGGCCTTCGACAACCAGAAACTGAACGGGAGTTGCGCCGACTTGCCGAGCGCGGCCGCGATCACGCCGCCCGCCGCGACGTGCAGCCACGGGCTCGGCGCGCCGGCCAGCCGGTCGAGTGCCGTCCCTCCCCCGGCCGCCACGGCGGCGCCGAAGGCGAGGTAGAGGCCGAGGTCGGCCGCGCGGGTGGTGATCAAGGCGGTGTAGGCGGCACGCACGCGGACGGGCTCGCGCCACCAGTACCCGATGAGCGCCCACGAGGTGGCGCCCATGACCTCCCAGCCCATGAGCAGCGCGGGCAGTGTGGTCGCGGTGACGGTCACGAGCATCGCGCCGCTGAACAGCAGCATGAGCCCGAAGAAGCGGCAGCGGGCTTCGTCGGGGCCGATGTCGTGGACGGCGAACATCAGGACGGCTGTCGTGACCGCGGCAACGGTCACCACCAGGAGTCCGGACAGCCCGTCCACGGCCAGGCCGAACGGCGCGCCTTCCAGGAAAGGCACGGCCGTGTGCGGATGCCGGAAGGCGGCGACGACCGCGAGGACGGTGTCCGCGGCCGCGACCGCCGTCGCCGCGCCCGGCGCGAACCGGTCGCCGCGGCGTCCGGCCCCGGCCCCGGCCCCGGCCCCGGCCAGCAGCGCACCGGCGGTCAGCGGGACCGCGACCAGCGCCCACGGCAGCGCGGTCACCCGCGCAACTCCGCGGCCTCGTCGGTCATGTCGACCTCGCGTTGCCGGAACAGCGCGGTGACGACGGCGAACCCGACGGCCATCTCGACCGCCATCACGGTCACCGCGAGCACGATCAGGACCTGCCCGTCGGAGGAGGCGGGTGCGATGTAGTGCCAGATCGCCGCGGCGGCCAGGATCACGCCGCCGATCATCAGCTCCAGGCCCATCATCAGCATGACGATCGACTGCTGGGTGAGCGCCCCGAACAACCCCACGCTGAACAGGGCGGCGGCGACCAGGAGGAACAGTTCGAGGTTCACCGGCCGACGCCTCCGCGAACCGGGTCGTCGGCGGGCCTGGTCCGCAGATCGTCGCCGAACCGGTCGTACCGGCCGCGGCGGGTGGCCAGCACGACCGTGGACACGATGGTCGCGAACAGCGTGACGCCCAGCGTCATCATGGTCAGCATCTGCGGCCCCATCAGGGCCAGTCCGAGGGCCTTGGTGGGGTCCGCGTCCGGCATCGTCCCGGCGCGCCCGGGCCACGGCGCCAGCAGGATGCCGACGGCCAGCGCGGCGAACACGCCCGCGCACACGGCCGCGGCGCCCTTGGTGTTGTGCACCATGGACATCGGCATGAGGCCGGCCGGGTTCATCATGAACATGACCATGAACACCGCCATGATGGCCATCTCGATGGTCATCATGAGGATGACGACCACGCCGAGGTAGTCCAGGCCGAGCTGGATCACGAGACCGCCGACGCACAGCAGCGACAGCAGCAGCGCGTACGTCGCCCGCGGCATCGAGTCGAAGCGGAACACCATGGCCCCGCTCACCACCGCCGCCACGGACAGCACCCAGAACACGGTGTCGCCGAGCATCCTTCGTCTCGCTCCCTTCCGCTCCCCTACCGGTTCCGCACGACAACGGCGACGGCCAGCGCCTGCAGCAGCGTCAGCGGGACCAGCACCATCCAGGCCACCTCCATGTAGCGCTCCATGCGCACCGCCGGGACCAGGCGGCGTCCGGCGACCAGGAGCCCCAGCACCGCGGCCGTCTTCAGCAGCGTCCACAGCCACGGCGGGAGGAGCGGCCCGTTGCCGCCGCCGAGGAACAGCGGCACGCTGAACGCGGCGGTCACCGCGAACAGCAGCCACCGGCCGCCCATCAGCAGGAGCCGGTCGGCGCCGCTGTACTCCAGCACCGCACCGCCCGCGAGGTCGCGCCCCAGCGGCTGGCCGAACGGGCCCCAGAACGCCATCGCCATCGCACTGAGCAGGTAGACGACGAACGCCACCGGCATCCACACGACGAACCACAGCCCCTGCTGCGCACGGACCACGTCGCCCACGCCGAGGGATTCCGCGCCGAGCGCCGCGGTGGTCAGGGCGAACATGTGCGGCAGCTCGTACGCCAGCCCCTGGGCCAGGAAGCGGTATCCGCCGATCAGCGACAGCGCCGAGTTCGGACCCCACCCGGCGAGCCACACCGCCGCCCAGGCGAGCGCCTCCATGGCGTTGAACCAGACCACGCCTACCGCCGGGTCCGTCGCCGCACCCCACCCCCACGGCAGCACCGCCGCCGCCAGCACCGCGGCGACCGGCACCAGGGCGATACCGAGGCGGCCCAGGAGCGGATCCGCGGCGTTCGTCCGGCGCCGCTGCTGCCCGAGCAGCCGCACGCTTTCCCGCATGGGCGCCGCGGCCTCGCGCAACGCCCGTCCCCCGCTGCCGCGTTCGGCCCGCGCGGACAGCACGGCGTCGAAGCCCGCGGCCGCGGTCGCGAGCACGGCCAGGGCGAACGGCACGGCGAGGACCGCCCCGAGCGGTGCCGTGTCAGCCATGGGCCGCCGCCATGCCGAGCACCTCGTCCACGTCCGGATCGAGACTCGCGACGATCAGCCGGGCGCACGCGAACTCGGCGCCGGCCAGCAGGCCGGGGAGGACGTCCAACAGGGCCTGCGACGGCGGGCGTCCGTCGAGGCGGCCGCGCGGCCCGTCCGCCGCGTCGGGGGGCAGCGGGTTCCGGTCGTCGAGACGCGCCGCGGCGGCCTCGATCGCGTCCAACCACGCCAGCACCCGACGGTGCACGTCGCCGGCTGCGGCGGGTCCCATGAGCCCGGCCGATTCGGCTTGGGGGGAGGGAAGTTCGCCGATCCCGGCGGTGAGATGGCGCAACGCCGCCGAACGGCGGACGGAACGCACGAGCCGGGGTAACTCGGCAGCGACCGTCACCGCCGCGGCGCCGCCGAGCAGCGCGTCGCGCAAGCGCCGGGCGCGGGCCGCCGGTTGCGGCCGGCCCGCGACCGAGAGCAGCCGGGCAAGGCTGTCCAGGTGCGCCGCGCAGGACCGGCGCGCGGCCGCGCCCTCCGGGACGGGCAGGCCGTGCGCGGCCTGCAGCCACGGCTCGGTCCAGAACGGCAGGTCGGCCGGCGGCTCGGAGGCCCACCAGCGCACGGCGGCTTCCTGGATCACATCGCCCTGCAGCGCGACGTCGACCAGCAGTCCCGTGGGCCAGTCCGGCAGCGCCGGACCGAGCGTCAGGTGCAGGCGGTCCAGCCGCAGCCCGTCGCGGTCGTCGGCGCGATCGGCCATCGGGAGCCCGGCGACGAGACCACCGTGATGGTGGCCGTGGCCGTGGCCGTGTTCTCGGCTGTGTTCTGGGCCGTGTTCCTGACCGTGCTCGGCATGGCCGTGTTCCGCGTGGCCGTCTTCCTGACCGTGTTCCGCGTGGCCATGTTCCGCGTGGCCGTGTTCGTGCTCGGTGTGGCCGTGCTTCGCGACGTCGACGGGCCCCGGGCCGTCCCCGCCCGCCGCCAAGTCCCGGCGGACGTCCGCCAACGCGTCGCCGACCCTCGTCGCATGCGGGACCACCGCGTACGCCTTGGGCCCGGGCACCGCCGCCCACACCGCGGCGAGGACGTCGTGGTGCCCCGCACCCGGCACTCCGCAGACCACCAGGGCCGATGCCGCCGCCGGCCTGTCGGCGAACCCCGGTCCGTGCGCGCCGAGTTCCGCCTCCAGTGCGAGGCGCTGGCGGGTCGCGCCGGGCAGCGTCACCGGCAGGACGGCCGGACGGCGCGCCGACGCCGCGCGAAGCCGCGTGCTCAGGCCCACCGCAGGGCGCCTTCCCGCCACGCGTAGACGACCGCCGCGAAGAGGATGCCCAGGAAGAGGAACATCTCGACGACCGCCGGCGTCCCCACCTCGCGGACCGTCCTGACCCACGGGTACATGAAGAGCATCTCCATGTCGAAGGCCAGGAAGATCATGGTCACCGCGTACCAGCGCACATGGAAGCGGGACAGGGCGTGCTCGCGCGGCGGTACGCCGCCGGAGAACGCCGGGGATGCCAGTGGCGACCGCTGCGCGCTCAACAGCGTGTTCATCCCGTAGACCGCGGCGACCCCGGCGACGGCCACGCCGAGCAGCACCAGGGCCGGCTCCCAGACACTCACGGCGGCCATCATGCCCGTTTTATCCGGAACGCCCGACGTGACACGCGGTCACCGGCGGACCGGGCCCACCAAGGAATGACGCCGCGGCCGACCCGGACACTCCAGTCCCGGTCGGCCGCGGCGCCGAGGTCAGGACGGGCGGACGATCTTGGTGATCGGCATCGAGTCCCACGGCGCGGTGCGCACGTTGGTGCCCGGCTTCGGCGCGTGGATGATCTGCCCGTTGCCGATGTAGATCGCGACGTGCGAGTAACCCTCGTAGTAGATGATCAGGTCGCCCGGCTGCACCTGGCTCTTCGGGATGTTCGGGCCGATGCCCGCCTGGGCCTGCGAGGTGCGGGGCAGCGAGACGCCGGCCTGGCGCCAGACGAAGCCGGTCAGGCCCGAGCAGTCGAAGGAGTCCGGGCCGGTGGCGCCGCGCACATACGGCTTGCCGAGCTTCGCCTTCGCCGCGGCGATCGCGGCGGCGGCACGGCCGCTCGCCGGGACGTTCGCCGGCGGGGCTTCCTTCTCCGCCCTGTCCGCCCTGTCCGTCTTGTCGCCCGCGGTCGAGCCCGGCGTGTTCGGGGTGCGGGTGTCGTCGCGCGACGCGCGGGTGTCCTCGCCGTGGCCCTCCTGGGCGAGGAGCGCGGCGCGCTCGGCCGCGCTCAGCGTGTTGAGGAGCTGCTGCGCCTTCTGGAGTTTCGCGTCGACCTCGGTCTTCTTCGACTCGAGGTTCTTGCGGGTGTCCTCCAGCCGGCCGAGCTTCCGGGACGCTTCGCTGCGCTCTTGGTCGAGCGAGCGCTTCTTGGCCTGGATCTGCCGGATCACCTCCGCCTGGTGCGCGGTGATCTGGTCGAGCTGGGCAGCCTTGCGCAGGTAGTCGTCCGGGTTCTCGGAGAGCAGCAGCGCGAGCGTCGGGTCGATGCCCGCGTTCTTGTACTGCGCGCTCACCAGGGCGCCCATGCCGTCCTGCAACGCGATGAGGTCGGACTGCTCCTGGGCGATGCGGTCCTGGATCTCGCCGACCTGGCTCTGCAGTTGCTCGGTCTCCTCCTGGAAACCGTTCAGCTCCTCAGTGGCGATCTCCGCCTCGTGCTGGAGGTCGTTGATCTGCGCCTTGACCTGGTCCTTGGAAGGAGCCGGGTCGGCGTGGCTCACGCCGGAGGACAGGGCGACCGCGGTTGCGGCCGCGGCGGTGACAACACCTATTCGCGCTTTGCTCGGTTTCTTGAGCCGTCGGTGGGACGGCACTCGGGCGGCCTCCTTCTTCCTCGGCCGCCTACCGGGTGAGCTGACGGGTTCGGGCCGGAAGGAGGCCCTACAGCGCGGCGGACCGCGCCGATTCACCCCGAGGAACGGTGGTTCCCCGGCTCCGGCTCGGCCCGGGGAGACCTCGCCGGATTCGGCGGAGGCGCCCGCTGTCCGCCCCGGTCAAGGCGGACGACTCGGCGGTCGCCCGAGACCAAACCTTAATGATCACGATCAGGTACAACCAAATGGTCTGCCCGGCTTGCGCAAGTGCGCGCTCCGCCGCGGCCGTTCACCCCGACACACCCGCTCAACCCACTTGTGACGCCCACGTTTCGCGTTTCCAGCGGCATTGCCCGTTTCTCCATCAAATACTGCTGTTTGCCCTGCTGTTCACAATTGACGCCTGCCTTCGGCGCCGCACAGAATCGACACGTGATCAGTCGCCACCGCATTTCCCACATGCCGGTGCCCCCCGGCGCGCACTGTCGCTGAACGACGCGCGCCGCCATGTGCGGGCCGGTTCTTCTCCGTTGCCCGCTCGTCCCGTTCGGTTGTCACCGCGCCCGTGGCGCGGCGGTCGCGCGTGCCGCCATCCCCTGCCGGGCCCTTGCGGGCTGGGGATTCCGCCATCCGTGTCTTCGTCGGGTTTCCCGACGTCCGCCTGTGAAAGGGCCGATCAGTCATGACCGCATCCACGCTCGACCAGATCACCGTCACCAAGGTTGCCGGGCGCATCGGCGCCGTCGTCGAGGGCGTACGCCTCTCCGGGGACCTCGACCCCAGCGCCGTCCAGGCCGTGCGCGACGCCCTGCACGCCCACAAGGTCGTCTTCTTCCGCGGCCAGGACCACCTGACCGACGAGATCCAGCTCGCCTTCACGCGCCTGCTCGGGACCCCGATCGGCCACCCGACCGTCAACACCGAAGGGCAGTACGTCCTGCCCATCACCAGCGAGTACGGCGGCGCCGCCGACCAGTGGCACACGGATGTCACCTTCGTACCCGCCTACCCGCTGGCGTCGATCCTGCGCGCCATCGACATCCCGTCGCACGGCGGCGACACCGTCTGGGCCAACACCGCCACAGCTTACGACGAACTCAGTCCGGCGCTGCAGGAGTTGGCGAACGGACTCCGGGCGATCCACACCAACGCCTACGACTACGCCGGCCTTTCGCCGGACAAGGACCCGGAGGCGTTCAAGCGGTACCTGGAGGTCTTCGCCTCCACCGTGTACGAGACCGAGCACCCGGTGGTGCGCGTGCACCCGGTCACCGGCGAACGCACGCTGCTGCTGGGCGGGTTCGTCCAGCGGCTGGTCGGCTACTCCCGCGAGGACTCGCGGCTGCTCGTGGACCTGCTGCAGGGCCACGTGACCCGGTTGGAGAACACGGTGCGCTGGTCGTGGCGCGAGGGCGACGTGGCCATCTGGGACAACCGGGCGACGCAGCACCGTGCCGTGTCCGACTTCGGCGGGGCACGCCGCGTGCTGCACCGCACGACCGTGGACGGCGACGTTCCGGTGGGCGTCGACGGCCGGGCAAGTGTGGCGGTCAAGCCGCGGCCTGCCGACAACTGAGCCGGGCAACGAGTCGGACAAACGAGTGGGGCGCCGGGACGAAATCCCGGCGCCCCACTCAGGGTTGGCGGTGAAAAGCGATCGATCCGCGGCAGCCCACGGGCACCGCGGATCGATCCAGGTCCTACTCGTACGTCGCGGCCGCCTCGCGCAGCGTGCGGATCACCGTCTCGGGGTCGTAGGCCGCACTCGGTCCGGGCGTGTAGGTGACCGCCCGCAGCGTGCCCGTGTACCGGAACGAGCCGTGCCGCTCGTACACCGGCCACGACACGGGCGACTTGCGGTCCACGCCGACGCTGATGCCCTGCAGCGGCGCCATGCCGATCAGTAGGTGCACGCCCTCCAGCCAGGCCACGTCCGTGCCGTCGACGGCCACCGTGAAGTCCCAGCGGAACCTGGGGCGGGTGCGGGCGCGCAGCGTGACCAGGTGCGGTCCCGCGGCGAGGGGTCCCGCGTCGATCTCGTGGAGGACGCCGTACTCGTTGTACGCGAACCACAGGCGCCCGTCCTCGACGTACACGCTGTAGCCGCCGCCCTGGTCGCCGTGCGACAGCAGCACGCCGGCATCGTCCGCACCGTGCCGGGCGATCGCGATCGCCGCCTCGAAGTCGCGGAAGGAGACGAGCTTCGCCGAGCGGTACCGCTCCAGTTCGGGGGTACCCGCGAGGATGCGCACCGGACGGCGCAGCAGCTCTTCGTCCGGGTGCCGGAGCACCAGCGCCCCGCTCGCGTCGGCAAGCGGGAACACGCCGTTGCGCCAGGCGGCGGCCTCCCAGGCCGCCGACAGCTCCTTGACCGCATCGGGACGGTCCGCGGCGAGGTCGTCGATCTCGGTGGGGTCGCGGACGATGTCGTACAGCGCCCATTCGCCGTCGTCGTACTCCGCGCCGAACTGGTGCTGGGTGACCAGCTTGTAGGGGTGCCGGTAGTAACTGCGGTTGCCGGTCATCTCGCTGTACTGCTCGAGGTGCGTCGACTCCGCGGCGGGATCGGCGAGCACGGACGTGAACGGCACTCCGTCCGGCTCCTGGGTCGGTACGCCGCGCCGCTCGGCCGGGTGTTCCAGGCCGGCCAGTCCGAGAAGCGTGGGCAGGACGTCGGTGACGTACTGGTACTGCGGCCGGATCCCGTCGTCGGCGGCGTCGCGCGGCAGGCCGGCGGGCCAGGAGACGACGAACGGCACGCGCACGCCGCCCGCGTATGTCTGCCCCTTGTAGAGGCGGAAGGGGGTGTTGGAGGCCATCCCCCAGCCGCGCGGGTAGTGGACGAGGCTGCGGGGGCCGCCGACGAGGTCGAGTTCGCGGTCGACGTCGCCGTTCCACTCCTCGGGCAGTCCGGGGTGGTGGACGAAGCGTTTGAAGTAGGCGCGGGTCCCTTCCGCGCCGCCTTCGCCGGTTCCGCCGTTGTCCGAGGTGAACACGATGATGGTGTTGTCGAGTTCGCCGAGTTCTTCGAGGGTGGCGGTGAGGCGGCCGAGGTTCTGGTCGATGTTGTCGACCATGGCCGCATAGACCTCCATGTAGCGGGCGTACAGCTCGCGGGTGTCGGCGGGGACGTCGTCCCAGGCGCCGACTTCGTGGCCGCGTTCGAAGTTGCGGCGCGGCAGGCGGGTGTCGGCGGGGAAGAGGCCGTCGGCGATCTGCCGGGCGAAGCGGGTGTCGCGGAGCCGGTCCCAGCCCTCGTCGTAGCGGCCGCGGTGCCGGGCGATGTCGTCGGCTTTCGCCTGGAGCGGCCCGTGCACGGCGTTGTGCGCGACGTACAGGAAGAACGGCTTGTCGGCGTCGTGGGCGCGCAGCGACGTGATCATGCCGATGGCTTCGTCGGTGATGTCGTCGGTGTAGTAGTAGTCGTCGGGGAGTTCGTCGATGTCGAGCGGGCTGTTGTCGCGGACGAGCTGGTGCGGGTGGAAGAGGCTGGTGAGGCCTTCGAGGACGCCGTAGTACCGGTCGAAGCCCTTCTGCAGCGGCCAATTGGCCCGGTCGTCGGCGGCGTTGGACGCGGAGTCGCGGACCAGGTGCCACTTGCCGACGGCGAAGGTCGCATAGCCGGCGTCGTGGAGGAGTTGCGGCAGGGTGGGGATGTCCTCGGCGATCTCCATGGCGTAGCCGGGGAAGCCGGGATCGGCGTTGGCGACGAAGGAGTAGCCGACGCGGTGCGGGTTGAGGCCGGTGAGCAGCGCGGCGCGGGCCGGTGAGCACAGCGGCATGGTGTGGTAGTTGGTCAGGCGAAGGCCGTTTTCGGCGAGGCGGTCGAGGGTGGGTGTCGGTATCTCGGAGCCGAAGGGGCCGATGTCGCTGTAGCCCATATCGTCGATGAGGACGACGACGATGTTGGGGGCGCCGGGCCGCGCGGTGCGGTGTGGCGGCCATGCGGCTTCGGATGCGGCGAAGGTGCGTCCGGCGCGCCCGGGGAATTCGGCGTACGGGTCGCGGCGGCGGGGGTCGGGGTTCGTGGTCACGGGGCTCCTCAGGCGGCGGCCGCGGCGGCGGGGACGGGGCTGGGCACGGCGGCCAGCAGGTCGCGGGTGTACGGGTGGCGCGGGCGGGCGCACAGCTCTTCGGCGGGTCCGGTCTCGACGACGCGTCCGGCGCGCATGACGGCGATGCGGTGCGAGATCTGCCGGACGACGGCGAGGTCGTGGGCGATGAAGACCATCGACAGGCCGAGTTCGGCCTGCAGGTCGGCGAGCAGGTTGACGATCTGGGCTTGGACCGAGACGTCGAGTGCGGACACCGGTTCGTCGCAGATGAGCACCGACGGCTTCGGGGCCAGGGCCCGGGCGATGCCGATGCGCTGGCGTTGGCCGCCGGAGAAGTCGCGCGGGTGCCGGTCGGCGGCGGCCGCGTCCAGGCCGACGCGTTCCAGGAGTTCGGCGACCCGGCGGCGCTGGTCCGCGGCGGTGCCGATGCCTTGGGACACGAGCGGGTCGGCGATGATCGCGCCGACGGTCATGCGGGGGTTGAGCGACGCGTAGGGGTCCTGGAACACCATCTGTACGTGGCGGCGCAGGTTGCGCAGTTCGGCGCGGCCCGGCTTGGTGAGGTCGCGGCCCTCGAACAGGATGCGGCCGGACGTCGGCGCGTGGATGCCGACGAGGGTGCGGACGAGCGTCGACTTGCCGGAGCCGGACTCGCCGACCACGCCCAGGGTTTCGCCGCGCCGGAGTTCCAGGGACACGTCGTCCAGCGCGACCACGCGGTTCCGGCGCGAGTGGAACACCTTGCCGAGTCCGGCGACGGCGAGGACGGGCTGCGCTTCGGCCTTCCCGTCGGCCGCGGCCGTCCGCGGAACGTCGGCAACCGCCTTCGATGCCGCCGCGGTGAGCCGCAGCGCCGCGTCGTCGACCCAGCAGGCCACCGTGCGGCCCGCCGTGTCGCGGACGGGCGGCTGCTCGTCGCGGCACCGGTCGGTCGCGAGGGTGCAGCGGTCGGCGAAGGCGCAGCCGGCGGGCGGGGCGGACAGGTCGGGAGGTGTCCCCGGGATCCCTTCGAGGCGGGTGCCGTAGGGCGCGTCGAGACGCGGGACGGCCCGCAGGAGTCCGATGCTGTAGGGGTGGCGTGGTGCGGTCAGCACGTCGGCGGTGCGGCCGTGTTCGACGACGCGTCCGCCGTACAGCACCATCACGCGCGCCGACGAGCGGGCGACGACGCCCATGTTGTGGGTGATGAGCACGGTCGCGGTACCCGTTTCGCGGCCCAGGTCCTCGACCAGGGTGAGGATCTGGTCCTGCACGGTCGGGTCGAGCGCGGTGGTCGGCTCGTCGGCGAGCAGGACGTCCGGTTCGTTGGCGAGGGCCAGCGCGATCATGACGCGTTGGCGCATGCCGCCGGAGAACTGGTGAGGGTGGTCGCGCATGCGCTTGGCGGGCTCCGGGATGCCGACCAGGTCGAGGAGTTCGGTGGCGCGGGCGGTCCGGCGGCGGCGGTCGACGCCGTGGGCGCGCATGGCCTCGTCGAGGTGGCGGCCGACGGTGAGCAGCGGGTTGAGCGAGGTCATCGGGTCCTGGAACACCATGCCGATGCGGGCGCCGCGGATGTCGCGCAGCTCGGCTTCGGTGGCGGCGGCCAGGTCGAGGGTGCCGTCGAGGACGACGGATCCGCCGGTGATGCGGCCCGCGGCGGGCAGCATGCGGTTCAGGGCCAGCGCGGTGGTCGACTTGCCGGAGCCGGACTCGCCGACGATGGCGAGGGTTTCGCCGCGGGCGAGGTCGAAGCCGACGCCGCGTACCGCCTGCACGGGCCCGCGCTCCGTGTCGAAGGAGACGTGCAGGTCGCGCACGCGCAGCAGGGGTGCGGCGGCGGGCGCTTCGGGGACGGCCGGGAGCGGCTTGTCCACGGATATGGTCATCGTCGGGCTCCTCGGTTCAGTGCCTCCGCGATCAGGTTGAGGCCCACCACGAGCGCCGTGATGACGACGAGCGGGCCCAGCGCATAGGCGGGGTGGTCCTCCAGGTAGGGCCGGGACGCGGCGAGCGTGGCGCCGAGGGCGGCTTCGGGCGGGCGGATCCCGATGCCGATGAAGCTCATCGCGCCTTCGAGGATCACCGCGACGGACATGGCCAGCGCGAAGTGGACGACGACCGGGTCGGCGGCGTTCGGCAGCACGTGCCGGGTGAGCAGCCGCAGCGGGCCGGCGCCGCCGACGCGGGCCGCCACCGCGTACTCGCGGTCGCGGTGCACGAGGATCGCACCGCGCAGCAGCCGTCCGAACCCGGGTGTCTCGACCAGCGCGATGACCACGATCACGGTGCCGCGGCCGACGCCCATCACCGCGGTGACCGTCAGGCCTAGGATCAGGCCGGGGAAGGACAGGACGAGGTCGAACAGCCGCTGCACGGCGACGTCGGCGGCGCGGTGCGCGGTGGCCAGCAGCGCGAGCGAGCACCCGGCGAGTGCCGCGATCGGCACCCCGGCGAGCACCACGAGGAGGTCGGCGCGGATGCCGTACAGGAGCCTGCTCAGCAGGTCGCGGCCGAGTTCGTCGGTCCCCCACGGGTGGCCGCCGGAGCCCGGGGACAGCAGGGCGTCCGCGGTCTGGAAGTTCGGGTCGTAGGAGGTCAGCAGCGGTGCGGCCAAGCCTGCCGCCAGCACGAGGCCGACCAGGGCGAGGCCGATGATGCCGCGCGGCGTGGCCAGGCCGCGCAAGTAGCGGTTGCGGACGCGGCGTTTGCGGGCGGCCGCGGCCGGGACGGGGCCGGGGAGGAAGGTTGCAGGTGCGGTCATGGCGTCACCCCAGGCGCACGCGCGGGTCGAGCAGCGCGTACGCGATGTCGGTCAGCAGTTGGACGGCCACGAACACGGCGACGAGGAACAGCAGCAGCGCCTGCACGACGGGATAGTCGCGCCGGGTCACCGCCTGTTCGGCGAGCGTGCCGAGGCCGGGCCACGCGAACACCGCCTCGACGACCACCGCGCCGCCGAGCAGCACGCCGACCTGCATGCCGAGGGCGGTCAGCACCGGCGGCAGCGCGTTGGGCAGCGCGTGCCGCCACAGCAGGCGGCGCGGCGGGATGCCGAGCGACTTGGCGGTCCGGGAGTAGTCCTCGCCGAGGGCCTGTTCGAGGCCGTCCTTGACGTAGCGCGCGAGGACGGCCGCCGTCGGCAGGGCGAGGGCGAGCGCGGGCATCAGCAGGTATTGGAAGCCGATCTGCGGGTCCGCGAGGATCGACTCGTGGCCGCCGGGCGGCAGCACCCGCCAGGTGACCGCGAACGCGAACACCAGCAGGAAGCCTGTGACGTAGCCCGGGACGACCAGCGACAGCGAGTTGAACGCGGACAGCAGGGTCTGGCCGATCCGGTTCTTCACGGTCACCCCCAGCACCCCGCACACCAGCCCGAGGGTGATGGCGAACAGCAGTGCGCCGAGCGTGAGTTCCACGGTGTTGCCGATGCGCTGCCCGAGCAGGTCGGACACCGAGCCGCCGATCAGGTAGGAGCGGCCGAAGTCGCCGCGCACCGCGTCCGCCAGCCACGTGCCGTATTGGGCGAACAGCGGGCGGTCCAGGCCGAGGTCGTGCCGGATGGCCGCCACGGCGTCCGGCGACGAGTCGGACCCGGCCAGCGTCGCGGCCGGGTCGCCCGGCACCGCGCGCAGCACGAGGAAGATCACGAAGGAGGCGAGCAGCAGGACCCCGAACGCCGAGGGCAGCCGCCGCAGCAGGTAGCCGGTCATCGCGGCCTCACGCCAGATACGCGTCGTCGAGGACGGTGGACGCGAACTGGTTCTGGGTCACGCCGTGCAGGTCGCCGGTGGCGGCGTACAGCTGCGCCAGCACGACCAGGTCGATGACGAACTGCTGGTCCAGCAGCACTTCGGTCAGGTCCTGGTATGCCGCGCGCGCCGTCGGGCTGTCGGCATCCACCTGCTGCCAGGCGCGCTGGACGATCTCGGTGTAGCGCGGGTCGGAGAACTTCGAGGTGTTCTTCGCCTCGTTGAACGGATAGGCGCTGACCGCGAGTGTCGACGGGTGCAGTTGCGCAAAGCCGTGCGCGCCGACCCACAGCGCGGGCATGGTCTGGCCGATGAGCTGCGTCTGGAACTTCGCCGGGTCCAGCGGCTCCAGCGTGGTCTTGATACCGACCTGCTGGAGGTCGAACTGCACCATCTGGGCGAGCTGCTGTGCCGAGGACAGGTAGGCCAGGGGCAGGTCGAGGTTCCCGGCGCCCGCCTCGGCGAGCAGGGCCTTGGCCTTCGCGGGGTCGTAGGCGTACCGCTTGGCGGTCGCGTCCGAGTAGGCGGGCGAGGACTTGGGCCACGGCGCGGACGACGCCAGGCCGAAGCCGGCGAGGCCCTGCTGCACGATGCGGTCGCGGTTGACCGCGTACGAGACGGCCTGCCGTACGCGCTTGTCGTCCAGCGGCTTGACCGAGACGTTCGCGCCCACGTACCAGGCGCCGTTTCCGGTGTCGAACTGCGTGACGGCGAACTGCTTGTCGTCCTTGACCGGTTGGAGGTCCCGGCCGCCGAGGCCGAGCGCGAGGTGTACCTGCTTGCTGCGCAGCGCGGCGACGAGTGCGTCGCTCTGGCCGATGATGCGCACCTCGACCCCGTCGAAGTACGGCCGGTCCGGCACGAAGTAGTCGGGGTTGCGGGCGAACGACAGGGACGCGCCGGGCGTCCAGCTCTTGAACACGAACGGGCCCGTGCCGACGAGCTTCTTTCCGGTGAGCGCGTCGTCGATCGTCTCCTTGTCCGGGATGATCATGAATTCGAACAGGTCGAAGAGGTTGCTGACCGGATGGGCCAGCCGCAGCGTCAGCTCGGTGGGGCTCTTCACGTCGACGTCGGTGACCACCGCGGCGGTTGCCCGCAACTGCGCGCTGCGCTTGGGTTCTTTGAGGTTGGCGAGCGCGAAGACGACGTCGTCGGACGTGAACGGCCGTCCGGTATGGAACTTCACGCCTTCTCTCAGCTGCAAGGCCACGCTCGTGCCGTCCGGCGCGACCTGCCACGATTTCGCCAGCTGCGGCTGCGGGGCGAGGGTCTTCGGGTCGTACGCGGTCAGCGTGTTGAACACCAGCCGCGGCAGGAAGAACGACGAGCTTTGGGTGAAGAGCAGCGCCGGGGTGAAGTCGGTCAGCGCGCCTATCTGCAGCGTCCCGCCCCGCTTCGGCGCCGCGCTCCCACCGGCCCCGGCCGACTGGCTCTTCCGGTCGTCCACCGCCGACTTGCACGCCGTCAGACCGAGCGCGACGGCGCCCGCTCCGGCGGCGCGCAGCACCGTGCGGCGGCTGGTGGCGAATGCGGGAACAGACATGAGGGTGCTCCTCCGGGTGGTTCGAGGCGGTGGATCGGCGCACGGGAAAGCCCGCACGCGGCAGCGCTCGGAACGACGCGGTCAACCGCGGTTTCCGAGGCGGCGCATGCGTGCGCTCACGGCAAGGGGAAGCGAACGAGATCAGCGGCGGGCCCGCGCACGAGCGCGGGCCCGGCGGGCATCAGCAGGCGGCACAGAGCGCACCCGCGACACGACAGAAGTCGATGTGGGGGCGCGAAACCAGGGCCAGGTGCGAACTCACGGCACGACTGTCTCAGAGAGTTGTGAACACCCCGTTGCCGGAAGCCGGAAGCCCGGGACGCCGTGCGGCCGGGCGCGGCTTGCGCGGCACTCCGGAGCGGAGCCGGTACCTGTCCGATCCCCTGGGAACGGCGTGTGCTTCCCTAGGATTTGAGCAATTGCTCAAATCATGGGCCCGAGGAGTGCCGATGCCCCGTCCGACCTTGTCTGTGCGTACCCCTAACCGTCGACCGGCGCGGCGGTCACGGCGCCGTCGCATCGGCGCCGCCCTCGCGGCGTTCGCCTGCACGGCCGCGATTTCGGCCTGCGGCACGAAAGGCACCGCACCCGGCGTCAAGGGGGGCGGCCCCGCCGTGTCCCAGCGGGACTTGGGCGGACTGGCGGACGAAGCGGCCCGGCTCACGAACACCGCGACCTCGCTCACCGCGCATGCCGTCATCATCGAGGACCGCGGCGACGGGAAGCCCACGGTGCTGACCGTCGACGCGTCGTTCACCTTCGACACGTCCACGGCGTTCGACGTACATGTCACTGGCACGGAGGGGGCCGACGGCGAGTTGATCGAGGTCGGCCAGGGTGTCTACGCCCGCGGCAATTCCGCGTTCTGGAAGCGGTTCACCAACGAGGCCATCACCGCGGACCTCCCCGTCCCGGTGGCGTCCGGCGGCTACGCGAAGGTCCCCTACAAGCAGATCCTGGTCCAGGATCTGCTGCGGCTCCTGGACCCCGCGCCCATCCTGACAACCCCGGGGATCACCTGGAATCCGAGCCGCGAGTCGGACGGCACCCGGCACCTCGCATACACGAACCCGCTCGGCCGGGTCGAGTTCGTCTTCCCCGCGGACGGCGGAGCCTTCCCCCGGCGGATGCTTCACCAGGACTGGCCTCGCTCGACAACCGTGGACTACTCGTCCTTCAACGCGCCCGCCGCCATCGCCCCACCGCCCTCCGCCGAGACCACCGACCTCATGGACTCACCGATCTGGCAGAAGTCCACCTACTCCGTCTTCTGACAGAGCCGTCGGCGAGAACACGCACCGAGCCTCGCCGTCTGCGCACGGGCATGCCACGGCTCCGCGGCAGGTTGGGGTCTCCGAGGGTGCCCGGGGCGTCCACGAAGCCGCCGCTGACGACGGTGCTGCCGGCGTCCGTCTCCACCTGCGGAGCGGCCTTGGGCTTGTACAGGACCTTGCCCGCGTCGGTCGTGGTGACGAGGTTGTCGAAGATCCCGTCGTTGTTGACGGAAGCGGAGGCAGGGGAGGCAGCGGCGAGGGCGGCGGCCGCGGCCGGCACCGCGGCGCCGCGGCGCCGACGGCACGCTTTGTGGTGATCATGATCGTGTCAACGCGGCGCGGCCCGCGAGGTCACGGCCGCATCCGTCGCCTCCCCCGCGGGACCGCGTCGGCATGGTCAGGTGCCGGTCTCGCTCGCCTGCAGCGCGCGCCGGGCAGCGCCGATGGCGTGGGGGTCCCAGCCCGGGCGGGGGACGGAGTCCATGAGCAGGCGGGTGTAGGCGTGGTTCGGGAGGGCCAGGACGTCGGCGGTGCGGCCGGATTCGACGATCCGGCCGCGGCGCATGACGATGACGTCGTCGGTGACGCACCGGACCACGCCGAGGTCGTGGGTGATGAACAGGTAGCCGATGCGGGTCTCCGCGCGGATGTCGGCGAGGAGGTTGAGGATCTGCGCTTGTACCGACACGTCGAGCGCGGCCACGGCCTCGTCGAGGACGAGGATGGCGGGCTCGACGGCGAGCGCCCGGGCGATCGCGACGCGTTGCCGCTGCCCGCCGGACAGTTCGCGGGGCAGCGCGTCGGCGGCCCGGGTGCCCAGGCCGACCTGGTCGAGGAGCTTGCGGATCCGCGGGGCCGGGTCGGTGCCGGGCCGGTGCAGTTTCAGGGTCTCGCGGAGCACGGCTTCGACGCTGGTGCGCGGGTCCAGTGACAGGTAAGGGTCCTGGAAGACCATCTGGATCTGGCGGGCCCGGGCCAGGCGCTCGGCGCGCCCGCCGGGCTGCGCCGTCCGGTCCTGGCCGCGGACCCGGACGCTCCCCGCATCGGCGCGGTCGAGGCCCACGACGATGCGGGCGGTCGTGGTCTTCCCGGAGCCGGACTCGCCGACGATGCCCAGCGAGCCGCCGTCGGGGAGCGTGAAGGACACCTCGTCGACGGCGCGCACTTCGCCGAACGTGCGGCACAGTCCGCGGACTTCGAGCAGGGGGTCAGGCATCGCCGCGCCTCCCTTCGAGACGGTCGCTGTGGTGGCAGGTGGCGGTGTGCGCGGGCTCGCCGCGGGCGGGCATGCGCCGGGGCGCCTCGGTGCCGCACAGGTCGGTGGCGAAAGCGCAGCGCGGCGCGAACGGGCAGCCCGCCAGTTCCTGCCGCAGGTCCGGGGGTTGCCCGTCGATGGCGGCAAGCCGTCCCTGCGGCGCGTCCAGGCTGGGGGTCGAGTCCAGGAGCGCTTTCGTATACGGGTGCCTCGGCCGCGCGAACACCGATGCCGCGGGGCCGGTTTCGGCGATCCGACCGGCGTACATGACGTACACGCGGTCGCTGATCGCCGCCGCCAGGCCCAGGTCGTGGGTGACGAAGAGCAGCCCGGTGCCGAACCGGGCGCGCAGGTCGCCGAGCAGAGCGACGACCTCGGCCTGCGTCGTCACGTCCAGCGCGGTGGTGGGCTCGTCGGCCAGCAGCAGGGCCGGGTCGCCCATGAGCGCGCCGGCGATCATCACGCGTTGCAGCATGCCGCCGGACAGTTGACCCGGGTGGCGGCGCAGCACGTCCGCGGTGAGGCCGACGGCTTCCAGGAGTTCGACCGCGCGGGCTTCCGCGGCGGCCGGTGTCATGATCTTGTTGAGCCGCACGCTTTCGGTGAGGAAGTCGCCGATGCGGCGCAGCGGGTTGACGGCGGCCCGCGGGTCCTGGAAGACCATCGCCGCGGTCTGGGTGCGCAGGCCGCGCAGTTGCCGGGTGTTCATGGCCAGGACGTCCTCGCCCGCCACGCGCACCGTGCCTTCCGTGGTGGCGCCACCTGGCAGCAGCCGCAGGGCGGTGCGCGAGGTGAGGGTTTTGCCCGAGCCGGATTCGCCGACCAAGGCCACGGTCTCCCCCGTGCCGACGGTCAGGTCGACACCGTCGAGGACCGGCCGGGCGGTGCGCGGCAGGCGCATCCGGAGGCCGCGGATCTCCAGCGCCGCGTGGGGGACTCCGCGGGCCGCGGAGAGCGTCTTGCCCGCCGGGCTGTGCTGGGTGGTGTTCATCGGTTCCTCCCGGCGACCTTGTCGGCCCAGCGTTCGCCGACGACGTTGAACGCGACGACGGTCAGGACGATCACTGCGCAGGGGACGATCGCGGAAAGCGGGTAGCCGCTCTGGATCGCGGACTTGCCGTCGAAGACCATGCGTCCCCAGTCCGGGGTGAGGGCGGGTACGCCGAGGCCGAGGAAGGACAGGCCTGCCAGGTCGATGAGGGCGTAGCCGAAGTTGACGGTGCATTGGGCGAGGACGACGGGCGCGATGTTGGGGACGACGTGCCGCAGGCAGATGTCGGTACCGGAGTGGCCTTGCACCTGGTAGGCGGCCACGTACGGGCGTTCGCGTTCGGCCAGGACGAGGGAGCGGGCCAGCCGGGCGACATACGGCAGATACGCGATCGAGAGCGCCACGACCGGCGCGACGAGCCCTTCGCCGTACACCGAGGTGAACAGGATGGCGAGCAGCAGTCCGGGGAAGGCGAGCGTGAGTTCGGTGGTGCGGGACAGGAACGAGTCGAGCCATCCGCCCCGCCATCCGGCGATCACGCCGACGGCACCGCCCGCGAGTGTGGACAGCACCACGACGCCGAGCGGCCCCAGGAGCGAGGTGCGGGCGCCCGCCACGAGCCGGGACAGGGTGTCGCGGCCGGCCGCGTCCACGCCGAGCAGGTGGTCTCCGGACGGCGCGGCGAGCGCGTTGCCCAGTTCCACGGTGTTCGGGTCGTGGGGGGCGATCCACGGCGCGAGCACGGCGACCGTCACGACGAGCGCGACGAAGCCCGCGCTCGCCAGGTACAAGGGGCTGCGGCCGGTCGAGCGGATCCGGGCGAGTCCGGGGCGGCGTACCAACGTCATGCTCATGCGGTGGCCCTCGTTCCCAGGGTGATGCGGGGGTCGACGACCGGCAGGAGGAGGTCGATGAGCAGGTTCACCGTCATGAACAGGCCGACGATGATGAGGGAGATGGCCTGGACGACCGGGAAGTCCTTCGTGGTGGAGGAGAGTTCGAGGAGCTGCCCGATGCCTCCCACGCTGAACGCCGTCTCGACGAGGACGGTGCACACCAGCAGGCTGGAGACGATGAGTCCGCCGGTGGTCAGCACCGCGCCGAGGGCGTTGCGGAAGACGTGCCGGCTGATGACGTGGCGTTCGGGCACGCCGCGGCTGCGGGCGACCGCGACGTGCTCGGAGTTGAGCTCCTCGAGCATGGCGCTGCGGGTGACCCGGGCGAGCATGCCGACCAGGTAGAGCGCGAGCGCGACGGCCGGGAGCGTCAGATGCCACAGCATGGCGCCGAAGCCGTCGCCGCTGCCGCTCCCGCTGGAGGGGAACCAGCCGAGTTCGACCGCGAAGAAGCCTTGCAGCAGGATCGCGGCGACGAACGCCGGGGTGCCGATCGCGAAGGTGGTCCCGACGAGGATCGCCGAGTCGGTCGCCCCGCCGCGCACCGCACCGGCCCAACCCAGGGCAAGCCCGAGCACCACCACGACGACGAGGGCCATGCCGACCAGCAGCAAGGTGGTGGGCAGGCGCGAGGCGAGCAGGTGGGACACGTCGGTGCGGTACTCGATCGACCGGCCGAAGTCGCCGCGCAGGATGTTGCCGAGCCAGCGCAGGTACTGCTCGATGAACGGGTCGTTCAGGTGGTACTGCCTGTCGATCGCCGCGAGGGCGGCAGGCGAAGCCGACCGCCCTCCCAGCAGGAAACTCGCCGGATTGCCCGGCGCGAGGTACATCGCGCCGAAGACCACGAACGAAGCGCCGAGCAGCGTGGCGACCATTTCCAGCAGCCGCCGGACGGCGAATCTCACGAAATTCACCCGGCGGCCCCCACATCCGCTGCCCACGGGTAGTACATGTAGGCGATGGTCGTCGGCGCGCCGGTGATCTTCTTGTTCAGGAAGACCGTCGACGGCCACTCGGCTATGGGCATCCACAGCACGTCGTCCGCGGCCTTCTGCTGGAGCTTCGCCTCCAGCGCGAACCGCTGCGCCGGGTCGTAGGTCTCGGTGATCTTGGCGACCAGGGCGTCGTACTCCGCGTCGCTGTAGCCCGCGTGGTTCTGGTAGCCGCCTGTGCGGAAGTTCCGCAGCAGGTCGACCGGGTCGGTGACGGACAGGTAGTACGTCTCCGGGAACATGTCGATGCCCTCGCGGGCCTTCGGGTCGGTGAACAGCGCCGAGAACGCGTCGGGGGCGATGGTCTTCAGTTCGACCTTGAGGCCGATCCGGGTGCCGGCGTCCTGGATCGCGGTGGCGACGAGGGAGACGTCCTGGCCGATGGGGCTGGTGGCGACGGTGACCGTCTTGCCCTTGGCGCCCGCTTCCTCGACGAGCTTCTTGGCCTGCTCGATGTCCTGCGTGCTCGGCGGCAGGTGGTCGAACGCGGCGGCCTGCGCATCGGCCGGGGCTCCCGCCCACGCGGCGCGCGGGGTGAGGGAGCCGGTGGGCGTGCCGTTCCCCGCGAGGGCGGTCTTGACGATCCCGGGGCGGTCCAGCGCCATCGACAGGGCCTTGCGCACCCGGATGTCGGCGAGGGTGCCCTTCATGCTGGTGACGTTGACGTTGAGGGTGCTCAGGCCCTCGCCGAAGTACAGCGTGCCTGCACCGCTGGTGCGCAGCCGCTCGTAGCTTTCGCTGGGGATGAGGAAGCCGCCGTCGACCTCGCCGCTGAGCATGGCGTTGGTGCGCGCCGAGGCGTCGGTGAGGAATTTGAACTCGACGGTCTTGGCCTTGGCCTTGGTGCCCCAGTAGTCGTCGAAGCGCTCCAGCTTGAGGGACTGGCCCTTGGCCCAGTCGCCCAGCTTGTACGGGCCGGTGCAGTCGAGGCTGCCGGTGGTGCCGTAGTCCTTGCCGGCCGCCTCGACGCCCTTCTTGCTCGCCACCACGCCCGCCGCGGTGGCCATGAGCTGCGGGAACAGCGAGTCGGCCTGCTTGAGCTTGACGGTGATCTGGAGCGGTCCGGTGGCGGTGACCGTGTCGACGTTCTCGAACGACTCGGCCCACGCGGCGCCGGTCTCGGGGTCCATCTGGCGGCCGAAGCTGTAGACCACGTCGTCGGCGGTCATCACCGACCCGTCGTGGAACTTCACGCCGGGCCGCAGGTCGTACACCCAGGTGGTGGGATCCGGGTTGGACGCCTTCTGCGCCAGGCCCGGTGCCATGGTCAGTTGCGGGGTCCAGCGCATCAGGCTCTCGCAGACGTTGGAGAGCACCGTGTTCTGCGGGTAGTCGAACGCCGCGGTGTAGTCCAGGGTGAGCGGTTCGGCGTACAGCGCCCAGCGGTAGGAGTCGATGTCGCCCTTGGCCGGCGGAGTACCCGGGGACAGCCGGTAGTTCGCGGCCTGCTGGGCCGGGTCGTGCTTGGGCGGCCCGGAGCAGCCGGCGACCATCGCGAAGGCCGCCGCGGCGGCGGCGACCGGCAGCACCGTCCGGCGCAGGTGGCGCGCGCGGCCGCGGGCGTGGGGAGCGGGTCTCGTCATCGGAGTCTTCCTTCGGTGGTCATCGGGCGTGCGTGGCGGGGACCTGCTGGGTGATGCAGTGGACGCCGCCACCGCCGAACGCGACGGTGCGGGTCGGGACTCCGACGACCTTGCGGTCGGGGAACGCGGCCTGGATGACGGCGAGCGCGCCGGCGTCCTCCGGGTGGTCGGCGACCGGCACGACCACGCCGCCGTTGGCGATGTAGAAGTTGAGGTAGCCGACCTCGATCTCCTGGCCGCCCCACTCGACGAACGCGGCCTGGGTGACGTCGGTGATCTCGAACGGCCGTCCCTGGGCGTCGGTGGACGCCTCCAGCACCGCGCGGTTCGCCCGCATGCGCGCGTAGTCGGGGTGCTCCGGGTCGGCGGGCAGCTGCACGATGACCTTGCCGGGTGCGGTGAACGCGCAGACGCCGTCGACGTGTCCGTCGGTCTCGGTGTCGAGCAGCCCGCCGTACGGCAGCCAGACGATCTTGGTGACGCCGAGGCGGGCCTTCAGCTCGGCCTCGATCTCGGCTCGGCTCATCCCCGGATTGCGGTTCGGGTGCAGCAGGCACTGCTCGGTGGTGATGAGGGTGCCTTCGCCGTCGACGGTGATGGCGCCGCCTTCAAGAATCATGTGCGAGCCGATCCGCGGGTCGCCGAGCACGTCGGTCAGCGCCGCGGCGATCTTGTCGTCGGCGTCCCACGGGTGGTGCTTGCCGCCCCAGGAGTTGAAGCGGAAGTCGACACCCGCCCGCGAACCCGCTTCGTCCAGCACGAAGATCGGGCCGGAGTCGCGGAACCACGAGTCGTCGATGGGGAGTTCGATGATCTGGATGCCGTCCCCGCAGAGTTCGCGGGCGCCTTCGGCCGCGCCGGGGACGGTGACCATGGTGACGGGCTCGAACGCGGATATGGCACGCGCGACGGCGGCGTACTCGCGCTTGGCGTGGTCGAACATGTCGCCCCACAGCTCGGGCCGGGTGGGCCAGGCCATGAGGCAGCCGTCGTGGGGGGTCCACTCGGCGGGCATGCGGTAGTTCACGGGCTTCTCGTTTCGTTCGGTGGAGTTCGTTCGGCGGAATCCGCCGGTGGATGTCGTTCGGTCGACGTCGTGCGGTCGACGTCGTGCGGTCGATGTCGTGCGGTGGATCTCAGAGGAAATACAGCCGGTTCAGCGGGACTTCGTCCGCGGCTTCGGAGTGCACCGGGGTGCCGTCGAGGGTCACCAGGCCGGTGCGGGCGTCGACCTGCACGTGTCCGGTGCGCGCGTTGTGCACCATGTCGGCGGGGCCGATACCGCGGGTGCCGCGGACGGCGACCCGGCGGCGGCGTGTGGTCATGCCGTCGTAAGGCCGGTCGGCCGACCCCGACTCGGCGGCGGCCCGGCTCACGAAGGCCACCGACAGGTCGGCCGGCGTCGCGCCGTGCCCGCCGAACAGCGGCCCCATCACCAGGGGCTGGCAGTTGTCGGTGGCGGCGTTCGGGTCTCCGGTGACGCCGTAGGCGGGGAACCCGGACTTGAGGACCATCTGCGGCTTGGCCCCGAACGCCGCCGGGCGCCACAGCACGATGTCGGCGAGCTTGCCGACCTCGATCGAGCCGATCTCGTGCGAAAGACCGTGCGCGATGGCCGGGTTGATGGTGAGCTTCGCGATGTACCGGAGCACGCGCGCGTTGTCGTCGTCCGGCCCGTCCCCGTCCGCCGGGCCGAACTCGCGCTTCATCTTCCCGGCGACCGCGAAGGTGCGGCGCACGGTCTCCCCCGCGCGGCCCATGCCCTGGGCGTCGGACGACGTGATGCCGATGACGCCCAGGTCGTGCAGGACGTCCTCGGCGCCCATCGTCCCGGCCCGGATGCGGTCGCGCGCCATGGCGTCGTCGCCGGGCAGATCCGTCTTGAGGCCGTGGACCGAGACGATCATGCCGTAGTGCTCGGCCACGGCGTCCCGCCCGAACGGCAGCGTGGGGTTGGTGGACGAGCCGATGACGTTGGCGACCCCGGCCATCTTCAGGACGTTCGGGACGTGCCCGCCGCCGCAGCCTTCGATGTGGAAGGCATGGATGGTGCGGCCTTCCAGCACCGACAGCGTGTCCTCGACCGACAGGCACTCGTTCAACCCGTCGGTGTGCAGCGCCACTTGCACGTCGTGGTCCTCGGCCACCCGCAGCGCGGTGTCGAGGGCGCGGGCGTGGGCGCCCATGTCCTCGTGCACCTTGAACCCGCAGGCGCCGCCTTCCGCGAGCGCTTCGACGAGCGGCGCCGGGTCGGAGGCCGAACCGCGGCCGAGGAAGCCGATGTTCACCGGCCACGCGTCGAACGAGTTGAAGGCGTGCCGCAGCGCCCACGGCGAGTTGACCCCGACGCCCCACAGCGGCCCGAACTCCTGGCCGATGATCGTGGTGACGCCCGACGCCAGCGACGCCTCCATGATGCGGGGGCTGAGGAGGTGGACATGGGTGTCGATGGCCCCCGCCGTGGCGATGAGGCCCTCGCCGGACACGATCGCCGTGCCGGTGCCCACGACGACGTCCACACCGTCGAGGGTGTCCGGGTTGCCGGCCCGCCCGATCGACGCGATGCGTCCTTCACGGATGCCGACGGACACCTTGCGGATGCCCTGGATCGCGTCGATCACCACGACGTTGCTGATCACCACGTCGCACGTCTCGCGCACCGTCAGGGCTTTGAGGTGCAGGCCGTCGCGGGCGGTCTTGCCGAACCCGGCCAGGAACTCGTCCCCGGGGGCTTGTGCGTCGGACTCGACGCGGACGACGAGCCCGGAGTCGCCGAGGCGGATCCGGTCGCCGGCCCGGGGGCCGTGCACGGCCGCGTAGTCATGGCCGTCAAGAGTGCTGCCGCTCACGGGAGTTCCTTTCCGAGCACGGGTTCGAGGCCGGGTATGGAGTCCGCGCGGCCGGCGGGCTGGTCGGCTTCGGCACCGAGGTAGCCGCAGGCCGCCGCGCGGCGCAGCGCCTCCGCCTTGGCGCCCGGAGCGTCCAGCGGCCCGTCGACCAAGCCCGCGAAACCGATCGCGATGCGCGCGCCGCCGATCGGCACCAGGCCGACTTCCACGTCGGCCCCGGGGTCGAACCGCGTCGACGCGCCCGCGGGCGCCGCCAGACGCATGCCGTAGGCGGCGGCCCGGTCGAAGCGGAGGCGCGGATTGGCTTCGAAGAAGTGGAAGTGGGAGGTGACGCTGACCGGCACCGCCGCGGTGTTGCGCACGGTGAGGCGCAGCGCGGGCTCGGGGCCGGGGGTGGTCGCGACCGCCGGGATCACCGCACCGGGCGCGGCGTCGCCGTTGCCGGGATGGCCGAACGGGTCGGCCACCACGGCGAGCCGGGTGCCGTCCGGGAACACGGCTTCCACGTAGACCTCGGTGACGAGGTCGACGACGCCCGGCAGCACGTCGTCCGGGCCGAGCACGCCGCGCCCGGCCGCGATCGCGGCCGCCAAGCGGTGCCCGGCGCGGGCCGCCTCGCAGACGGTGTCGGCGATCAGCGCGGTCGCCTCGGGCATGTTCAGCAGCAGCCCGGCGTCGCGCCGTCGGCGCGCGAGTTCGGCCGCGGTGAACAGCAGCAGCCGATCTCGCTCGGTCGGGGTCAACTGCACGGTGTCTCCAGGTGGTTCGGGGCAGGCGAAACAGAGCGGGCGGCTCGGGGCGGCCGACTCGCGACGGTCTGGCGGGGTGGCGGGGTGGCGGTCTGAAGGGGTGGCGGTCTAGCGGGGAGCGGGCGCGGCCGGCTGGTCGTGGGTGGCGCAGTGGATGCCGCCGCCGCCGGACGCGACGGCGTCGATCGGGACGGGCACGATCTCCCGGCCGGGGAAGTGGTCGCGCAGGATCTGCCGCGCCCGGTCGTCGGCGCGCTTGTCGCCGAACCGCGGCATGAACAACGCGTCGTTGGCCACATAGAAGTTGGCGTAGCTGGACACGAACGCGTCGCCGCGTCCGGTGATCAGGTCCGGGTCGGGCTGCGGGAGGTCGACGACCTGGAAGCGCTTGCCCTGGGCGTCGGTCTCGCGCTCGAGTACGGTGCGGGCCTGCTCGCCGGCGCGCGTCCACGAGTCCGCGGGACCGCCGGGGAACGGCGTGTCGAGCAGGACGGCCCCGGAGGCCGCACACCGGACGAGGCAGTCGACGTGCGCGTCGGTGATGTCCTCGCCGCGGACGCCCGCGAACCAGACCACGCGGGTGACGCCCAGCGTCCGCTTGAGTTCGTCCTCGATCTGCTGCCGGCTCTTGCCCGGGTTGCGGTTGTCGTTGACCACCGAGCTTTCGGTGACGAGCAGGGTGCCGCGGCCGTCGGTCTCGAACGAGCCGCCTTCCGCGACCAGGGGTGCTTGGCTGCGGGGGATGCCGTAGCGCGCGAGGACGGCCTGGGCGACCCGGGCGTCGTTGTCGTGGCGCTGCTTGTTCCCCCAGCCGTTGAAGTTGAAGTCGACCCCGGTGACGGTGCCGCCGTCCTCGACGAACACCGGTACGGTGTCCCGCGCCCACAGGTCGTCGACGGGGACGGCGACGACCTCGGTGTCGCTCCCGCACGCCTTCTGCGCGGCGGCCTGCTGGTTCGCGGAGGCCAGGACGACGACCGGCTCGTACGCGGCGACCGCTCGGGCCAGCCCGGCGATGTCGTCGCGTACCGCGGGCAGGTCCTCGCCCCAGATCCCGGTGCAGGCCGGCCACGCCATGAACGTGCGCTCGTGCCGGTCCCATTCGGCGCCCATCCGGCGGGCCGGAGACCCGGGAGACCCCGTGGACGCCCCTCCCGAAGCCTGCGGACCGGCGGTCTCCCCGGAATCGCCGGGTGTTGCGTCCTCGGCGGTACAGGCGGTGGCGCCGAGGGCGACGGCACCGGCACCGAGCAGGCCGCGCAACACGGCACGGCGGGACGGGAAGACAGCGGACACGGGGAACTCCGGGAGGGGCGTACGAGGGGCGCCGGAGACGGCCGGCACCCGGGGCGGTGCGGTTCGGTGTGCTTCGGTTCGGTGCGGTTCGGTGCGGTTCGGTGCGGTGCGGGAGGACGGTTTACGGCACCGGCTCCTGCATGGTGCTGCAGTGGATGCCGCCGCCACCGCCGCCGACGCGGTCGGTGTCGAGCTGCACCACCTGGCGGCCGGGGTACGCGGCGGCGACGACCTGGCGGGCCGCCTCGTCCTTGGTCCGGTCGCCGAACTGGGACATGACCACGCCGCCGTTGCAGACGTGGAAGTTGACGTAGGAGTCGACGAAGTCCGGGTTCGTCGAGCGGAGGGTGTCCGGACCGTCGATGCGGATGACCCGGAGGCGGCGCCCGCGGGCGTCCGTCGCGGCGGACAGGATCGCGAGCTGCTTGCGGGCGTCCTGCGCCCAGATGTCGGTGCGGTTCGCGGGCGGGACCTGCACCATGACGACGCCGGGGGCGATGAAGCGCGACGTGGCGTCGATGTGGTCGTCGGTGATGTCCTGCCCCTTGATGCCGGGCACCCAGATCATCTTGCTCGCGCCGTACGCGGCCAGCACGGCCTGCTCGACCTGCGCCTTGGTCATTCCGGGGTTGCGGTTGCTGTTGACCAGGCTGGACTCGGTGGCCATCACGGTGCCGTCGCCGTCGGTCTCGATCGCGCCGCCCTCGCCGGTGAACCCGACGCGGGTGAAGGCGAGTCGGTCGTAGGCGGCGATGTTCGCGGCGACCCGGGCATCCTTGGCATGGGTCTGCTTGTTCCCCCAACCGTTGAATCCCAGACCGATGGCGTCGCGGCCGCCTTGCCCGTCGGTACGGAAGACCGGCGCGGTGTCGCGCGCCCACAGGTCGTCGACGGGGATCGAGCTGATGACGGTGACCGTGGAGCCGCACTTGGCGCGCGCGGCGCTCGCGCTGGAGGCGTCCGGCGCGCACATGACCACCGGCTCGAACCGGGCGATGGTCTTGGCGATCAGGGCGATGTCGTTCTGCACCCCGGTCAGCTGCCGGCCCCAAATGGCGGAACTCGCGGGCCACGCCATCCACGTGCGGACGTGCGCGACGTCGTCGGACGGCACCCGCAGGGCCGCCGCAGCCCGCGCGGCGGGGGCCAGGACGGCTTGGCCGCCGACCGCAAGGCCGGCCGCGCCGAGCAGGACCCCGCCGAGCACACTGCGGCGCGAGGGACCTGCGCCGGCGGCCTCCGATGCGGGGCTGGGGGTATTGCTGCGCACTCCATGCATGGCTGACTCCCTGTCGGGTGATAGCTCCGCCGTTCGGGCGGCACGGATGGACTCGGGTGGACGGGCTGTGCGGGCGAACGGACGCGGCGGCGACCGGACACCCGGATGGACGGACTGTGCGGTGAACGACGCGCGGGCGTGCGAACACCCAAGGGGCGAACCCCGGGTGGACGGGCACTGCGGCGAACGCACGCCCAGGGGCGAACGCTCGGTGAACGAGGGGACTGCGGCGGCACGGGGACGCGCACGGCACCCGGAGCCCCGCCAGACGGTTCCGGATGTTCCGGCGCTCGGCGGTTCCGGCGGTTCTCGAGCCACCGGACCGGCCTCCCGCCCCCGCGTCCCCGCGACCACGGGTTGCCGGGCGGCAGGCCGCTCCTGGTGTGCCCACACTGTTCCACTGACTGAAAAGTCAGTCAATACCGCGGAGGCGATTCGGCCACGGAGGAGGCGACGGGGCTTGCTGCGGGCCGCACCGACAGACCGCGGCGTGCGCCCGGTGTTCGCCCAGAGACAGATCGCCGCGCGGCGCACCCTGCCGCCCGGCGTGCGACACCCGCGGCCGAACCTCACCACCGCCCACCGTCACGCGCGCACACCGCACAAGGAACCGACACCAGAACCCGTCGGCACCCCCGCGAGCCAGGCAACCCACGCCCGACACACCCCAGACCCGAGGCTCACCACCGCCCACCGCCACGCGCCCAGCACCCGTGCACCCCACACGAGGAACCGGCGGGAGAAACCGCTCCCCTTGCGGGTCACGGGAGTTGACGGGTGACGGCGCTTGGGGCGGGCGGGTTTCCGCGCTGCGCCATGCGCACCCAAGCGGCGCGGGCTCGGCCGCGGTCGCGGCCATCGACGGTGCGGGACCGGCAGACCGGCCCGAGCAGGCGGATCCCCCAGGTCCACCGGATCGACCGGGATCCATCGGCCCGTCGCACGTCGTTCGCCCGACCGGATCAGCCGAGTCGGCAGGCCAGCCGGTCAGGCGGTCGGGCGGTCAGGCGGGCCAGACAGGCCGGCAGGTCCGCAGCCCAGGGACGCCGGTCGGCCACTCCCTCCGCCACACCGATCAGCCGAAGCCGCCTCCCCCGTCAGACGCGGCCCAGCGCGTCCAGCTCCCCGTCGATCGCGCCGAGTATCAGCGCCCGGGCGCGATCCAGCGTGAGCCCCTCGCTCAGCCAGCGGCCGCTCAGCCCCTCGAGGAGTGCCGTGAGGCGCTGTGCGGCTTCCAACGCCCGGTCCCCCGGCACGGCCGGCAGGACCGCCGCGATCAGGTCGGCGACCTCGCCGTCCCATACCCGCGTGGCCTCCGCGAGGTCCGCGCGCAGCAGGACGTCGAACATCGCGCTGGCCCGCAACTCGCCCCACGCCGTGCTGTTCTCCCGCACCTCGGCGGTGTCCTGGAACTCCAAGAGCAGCGTCTGCTCCAGCACCGCGCGCGGGTCCGCCAAGTGCTCGGCGGCGACGTGCTCGGCCGTGTACCGCTCGGCGCGGTTGTTGATGAACTCCAGGGTCGCGCGCAGGACTCCGGCGCGGTCCTTGAAGTGGTAGTAGATGAGGCCGTTGGATACCCCGGCCTCGGCGGCCAGTTCCTCGATGCGCAGGCCCCGGACCCCACGGCGGGCGATGAGCCGCGCCGCGGCTTCCATGATCACGGTACGACGGTCCTGGGCCATGGTTCGCCACCCTACCGTCCGGCCCCTGGCGCACCACGCGCCCCGCCCGGGCACCGGCCGCGGCGGCGTTCCCCGTGATCGCAGGGCTGTCCGCACGCTAGGATGACTGAATATTCAGTCAGCACGAGGGGGCGGCCGGGCGCCACCCCGGTGGGGTGCCACAGTGTCGAGCCGTCAGTCATTGATCTTGGAAACCGCCGCCGGACTCATCGCGCGGCGCGGGGTGCGCGGCCTGCGGGTGGAGGAGCTGGCCGCGGAGGCGGGCGTGTCCGTCGGGCTGGTCTACTACCACTTCGGCGACCGGGCCGGCCTCATGCAGCACACCTGGGAGTTCATCAACGAGCGCGCCGAGCGCTACACGAGTTCCGGCAGCGACCCCGACCGGGATCCGCGGGGGCGCCTGGAGGAGATGCTGCTGCTCGAACTCCAGGACGCCCCCGAGGTACGGGAGAACAGCACGGCCTGGGGCGAGTTCCGGGCGAGCGCCGTCTTCGAACCGGACCTGGGCCGCCAGGTGCGCGAGGCGACCGCCCGCTGGGTCCGGGACGCGGAAGCGCTGATACGCCACGGCCAGGACACCGGCGCCATCGCCTCCACGGTGGCCGCGACCGACGCCGCCGAGCGGCTCACCGCCCTCGTCGAAGGCCTGAGCGAACGATGGCTGGCCGGCTCGCTGCCTCTGGAAAGGGCACGCTTCCTGCTCCGCAGCGCCCTGACCCTGGAACTCGGACCGCAGCCGCCGCGCCCCGCCCGCCGCAAAGCGGCACGGCCGCATCCCGCCCATGCACACAGCCGCACCCGCGACCCCGCCGAATGATTGCTTTCCTCAAGCAACAAAATTAGGGTGCCTCCCGTCGTGCCAGTGCCACCCGCCCGAACGGAAGGGGAGCCCGTGCCCACCGTCCTCGTCACCGGAGCCACCGGACTGATCGGCGCCAACATCTGCCGGCGCCTGCGCGAACGCGGCGACGACGTCCGGGCGCTGGTCCGCCCCGGGAGCGAGAGCGGGCCGCTGCGCGACCTCGGCGTCACGCTCGCCGAAGGCGACATCACCAGCGCGGCGGACGTCCTCGCCGCCGCGAAGGACGCCGAGTTCGTCGTCCATTCCGCCGCGGTCCTCGGCGGTGCGAACCAGGATCCCGGCGAGCACGCGCGGGTCAACACCGGCGGCCTCGGGCACATCCTCGACGCCGCCGCACACGTCGGTGCCCGGCGCGTCGTCGCCCTCGGCACGACGACCTACTTCGACTACACCGATCGGCCGCTCAGCGAGCAGTCCCCGGTGCTCGACGACCCGCCCGGCGACCCCTATTCGGTCTCCAAGAAGGCCGCCTTCGTGGAGGTCATGCGCCGGGCCGCCGAAGGCCTCGACGCGTGCGTCGTCATCCCCGGCGGCACGTTCGGCCCCTCCCCCGTGCCCGGCCGGGCGCTGGAGGCGCCGAGCTACAACCTGCGCATCCTGCTCGCGCTGCGCGGCGGCATCGACGCCACCGTGCACTTCCCGATTCCGTGGTCGTACGCGGACGACGTCGCCGCGGTCACCGTCGCGGCGCTCGACCGCGGTGTCGCGGGCGAGAAGTACCTGGCGTTCGCGCACCCCGACGACGTCTGCAGCATGGCCGAGTTCCTCAACCGCGCCTGCGAACTCGCCGGAGCCCAGCACCGCGTACGCGACATCACCGCCGATCTCCTGGCAGCGGACGCCGAGTTGCAGCGATCGTCCGGCCCCAGCCTGGTCGCGCTCGCCAACCGGACCTTCCCCACGCCCTACTACACCGACGCCCTCACGAAGGCGCGCCTCGGCCACACCCCGCTCCGACTGGACGACGGCCTGCGCCGCACCCTCGACTGGCTGGAGGCCACCCGGCAATGAGCACCCCAACCGACCGGCGGGACGCGGAATACGCCGCGATGCGCCTTCCCCTCCTGTACGCGCGGGGCATCGACCGGCGCGACTGGGCGCTGGTCCGCTCCTGCTTCGCTGATGACGCATTCGTCGACGGCTCGCGCGCCGCGCTCCCGATCGACGCCTACCTCGAACAGCTCCGTCCCGGTGTCGAGTTCTTCCCCGTCACCATGCACTTCATGGGCAACCAGCTCGCCGACGTGGACGACGCCACCGGGGACGTCCACATCGAGACCTACGCGGTGGCCTACCACTTCAAGGCCGAACCGGCCGGCACCGAGCACCCCGAGAACCTGGTCGTCGGCGTCCGCTACCACGACCACGTCGCCCGCACCGCGGCCGGCTGGCGCATCGTGCGGCGTGCCGTCTCCGGGGACTGGCGCCAAGGCCCGTACCCGCACTTGGGCTGACCGGGCAGCCCGTCACCCGGACGGCGGGACGCGTCACACGGACGGGCGCTCAGCGGAAGCGGCACCGAGGCATCCCGGAAACACTGGGCTCAAGCAGGAGCGCGATCAGCGGCCTATTTGAGTGGGAGAGCGGATCATGCGGATGAACACCGTGTTCCGCGGCATCGGCGTCGTGGTGGGTCTGGCCCTGATCGCCGCGGCATTCGTGCTCGCGTACGTCGTCACGCCGGACTATGTGAAACGGCTGCCCGACGACACCGACACCACGCGCTCCTACGCCGGCACCTTCAAGACCCTCGTGGACGCCGCGGAAGTCGCGAAGGGCAACGTTGCGGGGGCCATCAAGACCAACGTCCCGTTGACCGTCCAGCGGACCGTGAAGGTCGAGAAGACGTCGGGCGACACGGCCCTGGTCAGCGACAGCCGGACGACGGCGGCCGCGGGCACCACGGTCGAGAAGACGGACTGGAAGTACGCCGTCGACCGCAAGACGCTCGAGGCGACCACCAGCCACCCGTCGAGCTGGCAGGTGGTCGACGCCAAGGGCCTGACGGTGAGTTGGCCGCTCGGCGCGCAGAAGAAGACGTACGTCGGCTGGCGGCCGGAGACCGAGACCACCACGCCGCTGACGTACACGCGTTCGGAGAGCAAGTCGGGCGTCGGCACCTACGTGTACGACGCGCACCTGCCGCCCACCCGGATCACCGACGCCCAGGTGCTCGCCAGTCTGCCCCCGGCCGTCCCGAAGGCGACCCTGGCGCTCGTCGGCCAGCTCGGGACCCTCACGCCCCAGGCGAAGCTGCAGCTGGCCCAGCTGCTGCAGACGATGCCCGACCCGGTGCCGCTCGCCTACACGCTGGAGAGCACCGACACGTTCTGGATCCACCCCGAGACCGGCCTGGTGATCGACACGCTGCGCGCCCAGCAGCGCGTGGCCGGGATCGTCGACCCGGGCAGCGGCACGTTCCTTCCGCTGCTGCCGGTCTCGGACGTCACCTACCAGCAGACGCCCAAGTCGGTGAGCGACGCGGCGAACGACGCCAAGGACGCCCACGACGTCATCAACTTCGTGGGCACCATCCTCCCCGTCATCGTGGGCATCGTCGGTGCCCTCCTGATCGCGGCCGTCCTGCTCATCCGACGCCGCCGCCCTCGCGGCACGGCGACACCGCCGCCGTCGACGCCCCCGTCGACGCCGACTGCACCCCCGACCACCCCGCCGACCACCCCGCCGACCGCCTGACGTGCGCCCGCCCCGCGGCCCGGCATGCTTCGCGCGGAGCCGGGTAGCGACGGGCGGACAGGGCGCAACCGCGGCACGTGCCGTTGCCCCGCCGGAAGGGAACGGCCATGACCAGCCACGACGACCGCGTCCGCTACTTCGACACGTTCCAGCGCCACGACCTCGAGAAGAACGGGCACCTCACCGCCGAACAGCTGACGGCGGCGCTGAAGGACCTCGGCTGTGCGTCGGAAGCGGCCGGTGTGGAGCACCTGCTGCGCCGATACGACGCGGACGGCTCGCATTCGATCGACTTCGGCGAGTTCCTGGAACTTCTCGCCAACGCCGACGCCGACGCCGCACCGGACTCCGGTGCCCACACCCGCCGGGAGCGCTCGCCATGACGACACCCCCCAACGACCCCGTCCCGCCGAACCCCACGCCCGCCCCCGGCCCCGGCCCGGGTCCCGGCCCCGGGCCGCTGCCCGGCCCGATTCCGGGACCCGGTACACCCGATCCCGCGCCGCCCGCCCCGCCGCAGCCGGAACCCGACCCGGAGCCTCCGCCGGCGCCCGGACCGGAGCCGGGCCCGCGGCCCGGCCCCCTGCCCGGCCCCGGCCCCTCGCCCGAACCGGTGACCTGACCGCGCTCCCCGGTCCACCGCCCGCGCCTCGGGTAGCCGCGCGGACGTCCGCCGCCGCGCGGGATGGTGCTGGGTGCGACCCCGGAGGCCGAGTACGCCACCGGCTCGGTGGCCTTGGCGCCCGGCGACATGCTGCTGATGTACACCGACGGCCTGGTCACCCGGCCCGGCGACGACGTGGGCCGCGGCCTGTCCCGCCTGGTGCGAAGCCTGCGCGAGGATGCCTCCGACGACCTCCAGGCGTCCATCACGCGCATCATGCGCGACTTGGGCGCGCCGAATCCGCGGGACGACACCTGCCTGATCGGGATCCGGGTGCCGGAAGCCGTGCGGTCGGCCGGCTGAGTCCGGTGCACGTCCGGTTCACGGACGGCGCGGCCCGCGCCGTCCGGTCACGGAATGCTTCATGAACCGGTCACCATCTGTACCAGCGGCCCCGAGAGCCCCCCGCGCCCGCTCCTCGGAACAGGAAACCGAGGAGCCAGATGACCAGGACAGCCAGGGCTATCCACCACAGCACATGAAGTGCGAACCCGGCGCCGAACAGGATCAGCGCCAACAGGAAAACCACAAGGATGGGAATCATGACGGGCGGCTTCCCAGGAAATCGCTTTCCACACACCGGGTCCGGGTCCGGGCGGAGCCCCGTCGGCCGGAGTCCGCGCAGGACCGCGCCGCCGACCCCGGCACGGGGTCGGCGACGCGGTGCGGGACCGGGTCAGGCGCTCTCGGCCTGGAACATCCAGGCCTGCTTCTCGAGTTCCGCGGTGATCGTGATCAGCAGGTCCGGGCTGTCCGGGTCGGGAAACGCCGGAGGCGCGTGGCGCGACGACGAGGTCGTGGTCGACGCGGGCCCGCCGAACACGCTGATCAGCAGCCGCAGGCCGGACGATCTGCCGGCCTTCAATGCGGCGATCCTGCGCCACTTCGCCGTGTAGGTACCGGCGCGCAGGCGCTGACGGGTAGGCCGGGCCACCCCGCCGGGCACGGAAATCGATGGCTCTGGCACATTCTCCCCGGCAATGATCACTGGTCGATCCGTCACCACACACCGCAGAGGACATCGATGCGTTCTGCCCGCACGCGCCTTGCCCATGCCGCTCTGGCGTCTTTCCTGCTGCTCGGCGTCAGCGCCTGCAAGTTCGGCTCCGACGACAAGGACGAGAAAGCCGGGGACGCCGCCGTCTCGGCCTCCTCCGCCCCCTCCGCGGCGGCTTCCGGGCCGTCGGCTCCGGCCTCGGGTCCGGCGTCCCCCGGCTCGCCCGGTGCCGGGAGCAAGGCCCTCACCTCCGCCGACCTGAAGGCCGCACTCCTCACCGCGCAGGAGATGGGTACCGGCTGGACCGCCAAGCCCAGCACCAGCGACGTCTACGGCAGCATCACGATGACCGCCGTGCCCGCGAACGCGCAGTGCCAGCCGCTGCTCGACCTGATGGCCGGCGCGAAGCCCGCGTCCGCCGCGTATGCCGGCGAGATCCTCACCACCACCGCGGACAAGCACACGTCGATATCGCTCGACCTGGTGCGCTTCCAGAGCCAGGACGAGGTCTCCAAGCAGCTCGCCGCGGTCGCCAAGCTGCGCGACGCGCACGACTGTCTGGAGATGACCGCCACGAACACCAAGGGCCAGAAGACCGAGTACCAGGTGATGTGGGGCGACCACCAGCCGCAGATGGGCGATGCCTCGGTGTGGGTCAGCCTGCTCTGGGGCGACCCGAAGAACATGGCGGACCCCAATTACCCGGAGCCGTCCGCGTCACTCCAGTTCGTCCGGGTCGGACCGAACCTGGTCAAGTACGACGGCCGCCCGGAAAGCACCTCGTACAGCGCCGAGTTCGTGCCCGACGCGCAGGTGAAGGCGCAGGTGGACAAGCTCACGGCGGCCACCCGCGGCTGACCGGGCCGACCGGCCCACACGAACACCCGTGCGCGGCAGACCCGCCCGGCCTCCCTGCGCCCCGGAGGCCGGGCGGGCGCCGTTCCCGCGGTGTCCGAGAACCGGTGACCCCGTGCGTTCGCGGTGTGGTTTCGTAACCGCATGAGAGACGGCACGACGATCCCGATCGTCGACAGCAGGTACCGGTTGGAGCGCAAGCTGGGGGTCGGCGGGCAGGGGGAGGCATGGCTGGCGACCGATGTGCGGCTGCGCCGGCCGGTGGTGCTCAAGCGGCTCTTCGCTCCCGGTGCCGTCGGGGGCGAGCCGACGAAGGTCCGCATAGCCCGGGCGGAGCGGGAGGCGCGCGCGGCCGGGGGCCTCAAGCACCCGGGCATCGTCACCGTGTTCGACCAGTTCCCCGACGCGGACGGCCTGCCCTGGATCGTCATGGAGTACGTGGACGGGCCGTCGCTCCGCGAGGCTCTCGCGTCCGGGCCGCTGCCGGTCGGGGAAGTCGCGCGGATCGGCGGGCAGATCGCGTCGGCACTGGCCGCCGCGCATACCGCGGGCGTGGTCCACCGGGACATCAAGCCCGCCAACATCCTCCTGGCGGAAGGCCAGGCCGTGGTCGCCGATTTCGGGATCGCGTCGGTGCCGGACGAGATCACGCTCACCGTCACGGGAACGGCCTTGGGAACGCCGGAGTTCATGGCCCCGGAGCACCTGTACGGCGAGGCGTCGGCGGCCTCCGACATGTGGTCGCTCGGCGCGACGCTGTACTGGGCCGTGGAGGGACGCCCGCCCTTCCGCGGCGACTCGATTCTGCAGGTGGTCGCGGCCATCGGCCGCGGCGTCGCCGAGCCGATGCGTCTCGCGGGCCCGTTGGAACCGCTCATCCGCGACCTCATGCAGTTCCCGGCATCCGACCGTCCCACGGCGACCGCGGCAGCCGCCGCGCTGCGCGACCTCGTGGAGGACTCCGGTCGGCCGACCACCGGGGCGACCGCGATCGACCGGCTGCTTGCCGAGGCGGCGAAGGAGCGCGACACCGGTTCGCGTGAGAAGGGTGAGGACCTGTACTGGACCGCGCTCGACCTGGCGATCCGGGACGGGGCCCGGACGCAGCAGGGCTGGGCGTGGGACGGCCTCGGGTCCTGCCGATGGCGCGCCGACGACCCCGAGACGGCCATGCGGTTCTTCACCCGGGCCGCGCAGATCGCCGAGGAGACGGGCGACAAGCTTCTGGAGGCCTGGAGCCTGCACAACTTCGGCGCGTACCGGCGCAAGCGCGGGGAATTCGCCGCCGCCAAGGACTTCTTCGCCCGGACGCTCACCCTGGCCAAGGAGCACGAGTTCACCGGGGCGGAGGGGTGGACGTACCACCACCTCGCCGAGATCGCCGCCGAGGAGGGAAATCCGCGGCAGGAGCAGGAGCACTATGCGGCGGCAGCCCGCGTCGGCTTGGACGGCGGCGCGGACGAACTGGCGGGCTGGAGCTTGTTCAACGTGGCCAGGTGCGCGGAGCGTGCCGACCGCCTCGGCGAAGCGCGCGAGCACTATGCGCAGGCGTTGGAGATCGGCTCCCGCATCACGAACCGGTGGATGGTCGACCAGGCGTCGGACGGACTGCGGCGGCTCACCCCGCCCGACTGACCCGGCCTGCGCGGAAATCGGGCCGCGCCGCGGGACAATACGCAACCAAGATGAGTAAACCTGGAACAACTCCTCAGGAATCCGCCCCGCTGTGCCTGGTGACCGGTGCGACGGGCTACATCGGCGGCCGTCTCGTGCCCGCATTGCTGGACGCCGGGTACCGGGTGCGGTGTCTGGCCCGGGATCCCGGACGGCTGCGCGACCAGCCGTGGCGGGACCGGGTGGACGTCGCCCGCGGCGACGTCCTGACCCCGGCGACGCTCGGGCCCGCGCTGGACGGGGTGGACGTCGCGTACTACCTCGTGCACTCCCTCGGCACCGGGACCGATTTCGAACGCCTCGACCGCGAGGCCGCCGGGGCGTTCGGCGGCGTGGCGCGTTCGGCGGGCGTCGGCCGCATCGTCTATCTCGGCGGCCTGCTGCCCGCGCGCGTACCCGCGGCGCAGTTGTCGCCGCACCTGAGATCGCGGGCCGAAGTCGGACGCGTGCTGCGGGCCAGTGGTGTTCCCACCGCGGAGCTGCGCGCTGCGGTGGTCATCGGGTCCGGCTCGGCGTCGTTCGAGATGCTCCGCTATCTCACCGAGCGGCTGCCGGTGATGGTCACCCCGCGGTGGGTGCGGACGGCCGTGCAGCCTATCGCGGTGCGCGACGTCCTGCACTACCTCGTCGGTGCGGCGGATCTGCCGCGCGAGGTGAACCGCGCGTTCGACATCGGCGGCCCCGAGGTGCTCACGTACCGGGACATGATGACCCGGTACGCGGCCGCCGAGGGACTGTCCAGGCGGGTGATCATCCCGGTGGGTGTCCTCACCCCCGGGCTGTCCAGCCTCTGGGTCGGCTTCGTCACGCCGGTGCCCAGTTCGCTCGCCCGCCCGCTCGTGGAATCGCTGCGACATGAAGTCGTCTGCAGCGAGCACGACATCGCCGACCACATCGCCGACCCGCCGGGCGGCCTCACCGGGTTCGACCGGGCCCTGCACTTGGCCCTCAGGCGCGTGCGGGACGACGACGTGGCGACGCGCTGGTCGTCCGCGTCCGTCCCCGGGGTGCCCGCGGATCCGCTGCCCACCGACCCCGCGTGGGCGGGGGGCAGCCTGTACCGCGACATCCGGCAACGGGCCGTCGACGCCCCGACCGACGCTGTCTGGTCGGTGATCGAGGGCATCGGCGGCGAGAACGGCTGGTACTCCTTCCCCCTCGCCTGGTCGCTGCGCGGCGTCATGGACCGCGCGGTGGGCGGCGTCGGGCTGCGCCGCGGCCGCCGCGACTCCCACCGCCTGCGGGTCGGCGACGCGCTGGACTTCTGGCGGGTCGAGGAGATCCAGCCCGGACGGCTCCTCCGTCTGCGCGCCGAAATGCGGCTGCCCGGCCTGGCCTGGCTCGAACTGTCCGTCCGCCCGGACCCGCGCGGCCGGGGCAGCGTCTACCTGCAACGCGCGCTCTTCCACCCCCGGGGCCTCGCCGGACACGCCTACTGGCGGGCCATCTCGCCGTTCCACGCCATCGTGTTCGGCGGCATGGCACGGCGCATCGCGGCGCGTGCCGTCGCGGCATCCACCACTCCGACGACCCCCTCGACCGCCCCTACCGGAAAGACCCCATGACCCGCCAATCAGACAGCACTTCGCCCGCGATCGTGCTGTTCACCCAGGACCTGCGCGTGCACGACAACCCGGTCCTGGACGCCGCGCTCGCCGACGGGCCGGACGTCTTACCGCTCTTCGTGCTCGACGACGCCATCACGGGCACGCCCTTCGCGGCACCGAACCGCATGGCCTTCCTCGCCGACTGCCTCGCCGACCTCGACGCCTCGTTGCGTTCCCGGGGCGGCCGCCTGGTGGTCCGCAAGGGCAGCACGGCCCACGAGGTCAAGCGCCTGATGGCCGAGACCGGCGCCGCGCGCATCCACGTCGCCGCCGGGGTGACCCGGCATGCCGCGCACCGCGAGGAGGAGCTGCGCGCGGCGTTCGACGACCGGCTGCACGTGCACGGCCGGAGCCTCACCGTCCTCGACCCGGGCGCGGTGACCCCGACGAGCCGCGACCACTACGCGGTGTTCACGCCCTACCTGCGCGCGTGGTCGGCGGTGCCGGGCCGCAAGGTCCTGTCGGCCCCGGCACGCCTCGACGTACCGGAATCGGCCTCGGGCACGGCGCTTCCGTCGTATCGGGCGGCATCTCCCGCCCTGCCGAAGGGCGGCGAGTCGGAAGGCCGACGGGTGTGGCGGCGGTGGGTGGACGGCGGCGGCCTCGCCGGCTACGACGAGGCGCACGACGCGCTGGGCGCCGACGGCACCTCGCGGATCTCGCCGTACCTGCACTTCGGCTGCCTTTCCGCCACCGAGATCGCCGCGCAGGCCGCGGCGGCGGAGTCCGCGGGCGCGGAGGCGTTCGTCCGGCAGCTGGCCTGGCGCGACTTCCACCACCAGGTGCTGGCTGCCCGCCCCGACTGCGCGGACACCGACTACCGGAAACGCGGCGACACCTGGGTGCGCGACGAGGCCGAGGCCAAGGCGTGGCGCGAGGGACGCACCGGCTACCCGCTCGTGGACGCCGGGATGCGGCAACTCGCGCAGGAGGGCTGGATGCACAACCGGGCGCGCCTGCTCACCGCGTCGTTCCTCGTCAAGACGCTGCGCCACGACTGGCGGGAAGGTGCCGCGCACTTCCTGTCCCTGCTCGTCGACGGCGACATCGCCAACAACCAGATGAACTGGCAGTGGATGGCGGGAACGGGCAACGACACCCGCCCGAACCGTGTGCTCAACCCGCTCTCGCAGGCACGGCGCCTCGACCCGGACGGAACGTACGTCCGGCAGTGGGTGCCGGAACTGAGCGGCCTTTCCGACCGGGACGTGCGCGAGCCGTGGAAGGTGCCGAAGGCGGACCGGAACGGCTACCCGGATCCGCTCGTCGAGCCGGAGGACCTGACGGCGCGCTATCGGGAGGCGCACGGGTGAGGGGTGCCCTCGTGTCCGGGCGGGGACTCATAGCCATGGCCCGGCACCGGGCTCAGGTTCCGGGGAGGATACGGCGCGTTTCGTAGGCCCACATCGCGATCTCGACCCGGTTGCGGGCGCCGAGTTTGGCCATCAGGCTCGCCAGATGCGTCTTCACCGTGCTGAGGCTGATGTGCAGCGCGTCGGCGATCTCGGTGTTGGTCAGGCCGCGGGCGACCGCGAGGAGCACCTGCTCCTCGCGGGCGGTGACGGGGGAAACCGGCTGGGCCGCGGGCCGGCCCGCGGGCAGGTCCGCGAATGCCCGGAGCAGACGGACGGTGACGCTGGGCGCAATGAGCGCCTCCCCGCCGGACGCCGACCGTACCGCCTGGGCCAGAAGGTCCGGTCCCGTGTCCTTGAGGAGGAATCCGCGGGCGCCGGCACGCAGCGCGCCGTAGACGTACTCGTCGAGGTCGAACGTGGTGATGACAACCACGGCCGGCGGGTCGGCGACGCCCGGGCCGGCGACCGACCGGGTGGCCTCCAGCCCGTCGACCACGGGCATGCGGATGTCGAACAGGCAGACATCGGGGCGTAGTTCGCGGGCCAGACGGACCGCTTCCCGTCCGTCGGCGGCCTCGCCGACCACCTCGATATCGGGCTGGGCGTTCAGCATGATCCGCAGCCCGGTGCGGATGATGGCCTGGTCGTCAGCGACGAGGACGCGGATGGGCACCGCTCTCGGTCCTCCCTCTGGGCAGCTCGGCTTCGACATGCCAGCCCTGTTCGGTCCCGGGGCCGGCCTGCAGTTTGCCGCCGAGCAGGGCGGCGCGCTCGCGCAGTCCGGCAAGTCCGTATCCGGCACGGCCCCGGCCGGTGCGGTGGCCGTTGTCGCGCACGCTCACCCGCACCGCGTGCCGTTCCGCGGTGACCCGGACGACGACCTCGGTCGCGTCGACCGCGTGGCGCATGGCGTTGGTCACCGACTCCTGCACGATGCGGTAGACGGCGGCGTCCACCGCCGGGGGCAGTGTGCCCAGTTCGCCGTCGAGCCCCAGGTCGACCCTGAGGCGACCACCCGCGGTGCGCGCCAGGCGCTCCAGGTCCGCGACACCGGCAGGCGGCGCCAGCTCGGCGCCGGCCCCGGGGTTGCGCAACGCGGTGACCATGGCCCGCATTTCCTCCAGCGTGCGCGCCCCTTCCTCCTCGACCCCGTCCAGCGCGTCCACGGCGGCGGCCGGGTCGGTGACCGCGAGTACGCGGCCTGCCTGGGCGCGGATCACGATGGCCGAAACGTGGTGGGCCACCGTGTCGTGCAGTTCCCTGGCGAGCTGCTCACGCTCGCGGGAGCGTATCTGGTCCACCTGCCGCTCGCGAGCGGTCACCCGGAACCGCACGGCGGCTCCGATCAAGCCGGGCAGCAACAGGAAGACGAAGCCCGCGGCCTGTTCGCCGGCCGGGGTTTCGATCGTGACGGCACACAGCGCGAAGGCCGTGAGGATCACCGTGCCGCCCAGCACGATGTCCCGTCCCGATCCCCACCGGGGCAGCGCATACACCAGGGCGAGCACGACCACGCCGCTGTCCAGGCCGACGGGCTCGCCCGATGCGGCCACCAGCGAGGCCAGCTGGAGCACGGCCACCGAGCCGAACGCCAACGTGACCGTCGCCAGTGGGCGGGGCCGACGCCACAGGGACAGCACGCACAGCCATACGGCGAACACCACCGCCACCGGCCGCCACACGACGTTCTCGCGCAGGGTGGCCTCCAGCACCACACCGCCCAGGCCCGCGGCGAGCAGTGCCCAGTCCCGCCACACCCGGTCGGGCGCGTCGGGCGGTCGGGGTTCGGTCCACAGGGTTCGCAGGTCGTCTCGCAACACAGTTCTCAGCCTAGGGACCGCGCCGTGCCGCGCATCGGCCGAAAGGACGGGGCGTCACCCCGCCCTGGGGCCGACGGATCCGCGGCCCGCGAGCCGATGCCGCGGAGCGCCGTGGCGACGAACCTCGGCATCGGCGGCCGCACAAGGACGGCCGACGAGGTGATGTGAGGAACCGATGCTCTCGAAAGCCCTGTTGCGCTTGGGCGCCGGCGCCGCCCGCCATCCCTGGCGGGTGATCGCGGCATGGCTGACTGCCGCCGCGCTTGCCGTCCTCGCCGCGATCGCCATCGGCGGGCGGACCGCGGACTCGATGACCGCTCCGGGACTGGACTCCGAACGGGCAGCGCACCTGATCGAGCGGGCCGGCACCGGCCAGGAGGGCATGACCGCCCAAGTGGTCGTGACCCCCCTGGACGGCGGTGCGACGTTCTTCGACCACGGCAGCGCACGCGCCGCTCTCGCGCGGCTGCAGACCGAAGTGCGGCGGCTGCCGCACGTGCTCGGCACGAGCGACCCGGCGGGGGCGCTCGACGCGGGCGGGGACATCATCGTGCGCGGCGGCCTTGTCTCGGCCGACGGGCGGATCGCCGTCGTCCGGGTGCAGTACCCCGACCAGAGCCGGCTGTCGGCCGACGACCTCGACACCCTCGTCGGTCTCGGCGACCGGCTGCGCGCCGAACTGCCCCTGTGCATCGAGATGGGCGGGAACCTCTTCTACGCCTTCTCCGACCCCGACGGCGGCGCGAGGGAACTGATCGGCATCCTCGCGGCGGCCGTGATCCTGTTCCTGGCGTTCGGTTCGCTCGTCGCCGCCGCGCTGCCGATCGGCATGGCGGTCTTCGGGCTGACCGTCGGGGTCGCCACGATGACGGTACTGGCGGGGGTGACGGACGTCCCGACCTTCGCCCCTGTCCTGGGCAGCATGGTCGGGCTCGGAGTGGGCATCGACTACGCGCTGTTCGTGCTCGCCAGGCACCGGGAGCACCTCGCGCGCGGCCTCGATCCCCGCGAGGCGGCGGGGCGGGCGGTGGCCACGGCCGGGAGGCCCGTGGTCTTCGCCGGCGGCACCGTCGTCGTCTCGATCCTCGGCATGGCGGTCGCGCAGGTACCGTTCATGGCGGTGGGCGGGATCGCCGTCTCGATCGTCGTCCTGATCATGGTGCTCGCGTCGGTGACGCTGCTGCCGGCCTTCCTCGGCGCCGCCGGCACACGCCTGGCCCGGGCCGGCCGGATCGGCCGGGCTCTGCAGAACCGGAAGCCGGGCCGGCTCGCACGGCGGCGGGAGCCGGCAGCGGGCGCGGTCCGCGCCGCCGGGTGGCGTCGCTGGATCGGGCACGTCAGCCGGCATCCGGTGCCGTACGCGGTCGGCGCGGCAGGGCTGTTGCTGGGCGCGGCGCTGCCCGTGCTCGGGCTGCGCGTCGGCCTGCCCGACGACGGCTCACTGCCGCACAGCCGTACCGAGCGTCGGGCCTACGACCTCGTCGCCGAGGGGTTCGGCCCGGGCACCAACGGTCCCCTCGTCATCGCCGCCGACCCCGCCGGGGATTCGGGGGCGCTGGACCGGCTCGTCGCCACGGTCGCGGCGGATCCGGGCATCGCCTCCGTCGCGCCGGCGCACGTCGATCGGGCCACCGGCATCGCGACCCTCGTGGTGTTCCCGACCACCAGCCCTCAGGACAAGGCCACGGCCGACACCATCGCCCGGCTGCGCGGCGACGTGTTGCCCACGGCGATCGGGCACGGCCCGGCGAGGGCGTACGTCGGGGGCGCCGCCGCCAGCCTGTCCGATGTGGGCCAACGCACCAGTGAACGGCTTCCGGCGTTCGTCGCCGCCGTGTTGGCGATGTCGTTCCTGCTGCTGATGCTGGTGTTCCGCTCGATTCTCGTACCGCTCAAGGCGGTACTGATGAATCTGCTGAGCATCGGCGCGGCCTACGGCATCATGGTCGCGGTCTTCCAGTGGGGGTGGGGAGGCGCGCTCATCGGGCTGGAAGCGACGGTTCCGATCGTGTCGTTCATCCCGATGTTCCTCTTCGCCATTCTGTTCGGCCTGTCGATGGACTACGAGGTCTTCCTCCTGTCCCGCGTCCGCGAGGAGTACCTGCGCACCGGCGACAACCGCACGGCGATCGTCGAAGGCGTCTCGGGGACCGCCCGGATCATCACCTCGGCCGCCCTCATCATGGTGGCGGTCTTCCTGTCCTTCGTCGTCGCCGAGGACCCCTCCATCAAGATGTTCGGGCTCGGCCTGGCCACCGCGATCTTCATCGACGCCACGGTCGTGCGCATGGTGCTGGTCCCGGCGACCATGACACTCCTCGGCCGGACCAACTGGTGGCTGCCGAAGTGGCTGGACAGGATGCTTCCCCGCGGCCCGTTCGGCACCGGCGACACCGGCGACACCGACACAGAATCCACGGGTGAGGCCCCGCGTCCAGGGCTGGTCGACCGTTGACGCCGGGGTGTTGTCGGGGGTCGGGGTATTGTCGGGCCGGGGCTCACACGCGCAGGGCGCCGACGCCCTCGCCGCCGAGCGTGTCGTCCGGGTTCAGCAGCGCGCACGCCTTCATCGAGAGGCATCCGCAGCCGATACACCCGGTCAGTTCGGCCTCGAGCCGCTCGATCGTCTGTCGGCGTTCCTCCAGCCGGCGCTTCCAGCCGCGGGAGGCGCGCTGCCACTCCTGGTGGCTGGGCGGCCGGTCGAGCGGCACGTCGGCGAACGCCTCGCGGAGGTCCTGCAGCGGGATGCCGATGCGTTTGGCGACGGCGATCAGCGCGACGCGGCGCAGCATGTGCCGCGGGTACTGACGCTGGTTGCGGTCGTCGCGCTCGGACGCGATCAGGCCGATTTCCTCGTAGAAGCGCAGGGCGGAGACGGCTGCCCCGGTCCGGGCGCTCACCTCGCCGATGCTCAGCCAATCGTCCGGGCGGGCCCGGGGCTTGCCGCGCCGGTTGCTCGTCATGGGCAGCCTCCTTGACCTCAAGCTCCTTGACCTCAAGATTACTTGAGGTCCTACGGTCGTGTGCGTCGGCGATCCGGCACTCCCAGCACTTCCAGGAAGCGCGAACGCCCCTGAAAGGGACGGTATTTCCATGACCTATGTGATTGCGTTGCCCTGTGTGGACATCACGGACAAGGCGTGCGTCGAGGAATGCCCCGTGGACTGCATCTACGAAGGCGAGCGCATGCTCTACATCCACCCGGACGAGTGCATCGACTGCGGCGCCTGCGAGCCCGCGTGCCCGGTCGAAGCGATCTACTTCGAGGACGACCTGCCGGAGGAATTCGAGCACTTCACGGCCGTGAACGCGGAGTTCTCCGCCGGCCTCGGCAGCCCCGGCGGAAGCGCGAAGGTCCGCACGGCACAACGGGACCATCCGCTCGTCGCGGCACTGCCCAAAAAGCCGGTATGACCTCCGCCTATCACGCGCATTACCCAGGCATTACCATCGCGCTGATCACGACGCGGCCGCGACGGCGATTCCCCTTATGCGAAGGCCTGCAACCATGGACATATCCCTGCTCCAGGGACAGCACCAGCTCATCATCCGCCAGAACTTCCGGCTGATCGTGAACCAGTACGTCGTGCACCTCGTGAACCCCGACGGCACCCACGGCGCGGTCGTGGCGTACGCGCAGCAGAAGCGCGGGAAGCTCAAGGAAGAGGTCATCCTCTACACGGACGACACCAAGCAGTACGAGCTGGCGCGCTTCAAGGCCCGACAGGTCATCGACATGCACGCGCAGCACGACGTGACCGCCTTCGACGGCACCCCTCTGGGCATGTTCTCGAAGAACTTCCGCAAGTCGCTCCTGCGTTCGACGTGGCACCTGGAGCGTCCGGGCGTCGAACGCGCGACCGGTCAGGAGCGCAGCCTGTTCGGCGCGATCCTGCGGCGCGTGTGGGGCTTCATCCCCTACATCGGCGGCTACCTGCCGGCGCCCACGTACCACTTCGATTTCGCGGGCGACGACACCAAGACCCCGCTCCTGCACGTCGAACGCCAGATGAAGCTCCGCGACCAGTACATGGTGACGTTCCCGGACCCGACGCTCGACCGCCGCCTGGGCCTCTGCGTCGCCGTCGCCATGGACGCGATCCAGAACCGCTGACCCGTCGGGCAACTCCCCCGCTTCGCTAGCCCTCGGTTTGCCCGTCTTCCCGGCCCGCCTCCGCGGAGTCCCCGGGCCAGTCGAGCTTCAGCCGCTCCATGCGCGGGAGTTGCGCGACGATCAGGTCGTACGAGTCCTCGATCATGTCGCGGACCAGTTGCTCGGGAACCGTCCCGTCCAGGGTGACCGTGTTCCAATGCCGCTTGTTGAGGTGGTAGCCGCCGACGATCGCCGGATACTCGGCCCGCAGCCGCAGCGCGATCTGCGGGTCGCATTTGAGGCTGATCGTCAGCGGCACCGCCCCCAGCGAGGACAACGCGAAAACCTTCTTGCCCACCTTGAACACCGAGACGTCGGGATTGAAGGGAAACTCCTCACGGCTGCCGTTGAAGTCCAGGCAGACGGAACGAAGCTCTTCGGGCGTCATGATCACCAGTATCGCAGCTACCCCTCGGGGAACGGCGGGTCCGTCGGGTTTGTCGGGTCCATGGCGAAGACGGCCAGTTCGCTTTTGCCGTTGGCGAAGTTCTCGTCGCAGGGTTCGAGGGCGGCGACGAGTTGGCGGCCGTCCGGGGACCAGGCGAGGGCGTTGACGTAGGTCGTCATCTGGCGGCCCAGGATGATCCGGTGGTCGGCGGTGCGCCACACGCACAGCTCGTGGGGGCGTTTGTCGCCGAACGAGCCCGCGTAGTCGAGCTTGCGGCTGGCGGAGGCGGCGGCCAGGTAGGTGCCGTCCGGGCTCGAGGCCAGTTGGAACAGGCGGTCGGAGGCGCCCGGGACCTGGTCGACCACGCGGGCGGTCACCGGGTCGACGACGAAGAGGTTCTGCTGCGCGCCGAGGAAGAGCCGTGTGCCGTCGGCCGAGAAGGCCTTGCACTGGATCGGGTCCCACCCCCCGGCGTGCGAGATCGTCCGCTGCGGCAGCGTGTCGGTGGCGTGCAGGTCGTAGCCGCCTTCGCCGCCGCCGTTGGGGGTGATCCGGTGGACGCCGTCGAGCGACCGCAGGTGCCCGTGCTGGTACGGCGCCGTGGTCTCCTGCCCGGTGCGGACGTCGAAGGCCCACTGCTCCAAGGGCTCGGGATCCTCCAGCCTGCTGTACGACTTGACCGTCAGGACGGGCTCCCCCGGCACCCACATCAGCATCGCGACGTTCCGGTCCCCGGCCCTCGTGTGGGCGACCTCGGACCAGTCGGAGGTGTCGTACACCCACACGAACCCGTCCCACGTCGTCGCCGCGAGGTAGGCGCCGTCGTCGGAGAACTCCACGTCCCGGATCTGCTTGCGTCGGAAGTCGCCCTTCTTGCCCGCGAACGGGGCGATACGGCGAGCCGGCTCCGTCAGGTCGGGAATGTGCGGGGCGTCGTACGCGGTCCACGTGTCGGCGTTCATCGGGAACATCGCAGAGCCCCACGCGTCGCCGGGCTTGAGCGATTCGATGCACCGTTCGTCGGTGACCCACACGTCGTAGTCGAACTGCACCAGCAGGTCTTCGTCTTTCCACGCGCCGTCGCGCTCGTAGTAGAAGTCGTGCAGCCGCTCCCACTGGTCGGGCGTGGGCGGGTGGTTCGCACTGGCGACCCGTTCGATGCGCGAGACGAACCGGCGCGCGTTCTCCTCGACCCACACGAAGTCGAGCATGGTGTCGATGTCCAGCATCCGCGCCAGCGCGCCGCGCTGCTCCATCGACGCGTGCGGTTGCGCGGCCTCCCACAGCAGGAAGAAGAAGAACGCGGGGTCGTCCGGCACCGGCGGGAACATCTCGCTTCCGGTGTCGTAGTAGACCGCGAACACCTTGAAGCGAACGCGCAGTTCCTTCGGGTCGATATCCAGCACGCGGACGCCGTACATATGGGTCGACATTGCCGTCTCTCGTCGGGGAGTTCCTGGGACGGCACCCGATCGTGGCACAGCCCGCCGACGGCCCGGCCGGCGTGATCCATCGGGCGCGGACCGCACCGCGTGCGGCGGACGACGCGCCCGGGGGCACCCCACGATGCCCCCCCGACAAGCCCCCGGCCTCCTCCGTCTCACGCTTTCGAGCGGCCTCTGCGTCCGCACCAACCGGTCGGGGCACTGCTCTCATCGGCCGCCCGAACCGCGCGGCACCGGCTCGGGATCCGGGTCGCCGCGGTGCCGCGGCGGAGACCGGAAGGGGGACCATGGCGGAATCGGCGCCTCAAGGCCGACTACGGCGTCACCCACTCCGTTCCCGCCACCCACCGGTGGACTCCCCCGGCGTCCGCATCACCCCGCCGCCGGGCCGGTGACCCGGCGGGGGGGAGCGCCACCGCCCCGGCGGACTCCGGCTCGGCATGGGCTTGGCATGATGACCACGCCGACTCACCAGGGGGATCCATGCGCACCCGTGCGTTCGTCTACGCCGCCGTCGCCGGTGTCCTGAGCACCGCCCTCGCCGCCTGCTCCAGCGGAGGCTCGAACGCAAGGCCCTCGGGCACCAAGGTCAACGACAGCCCCTACGCCGCCGGGCCGGCGGCCATGAGCTGCACCGACCCGGACATCCCGATGGCGGAGTGGCGCAAACGCTGCGACACCGCGACGCCGAGCGCCTCGACGGCGCCGAGCCTCCGGGTGGGCGACACCGCCGGCCTGCAGGACCCCGCAGGCATGGAATTCACCGCGACCCTCGTCCGGATTGTGGACCCGGCCGCGCCGGCGAATCCCGGGAGCGCCTTCGCCGGACCGAAGAGCGGCGACCGCTTCGTGGCGATCGAGTGGACCATCGCCAACACCGGGGCGAAGACGCTGACGTCTTCCCAAGTCTTCAGCACGCACATCGTCGACGACCACGGCCAGTGGCACCTGTCCACCGCGGCCCACGTCAGCGCGGGCGCCGGCTTCCCCGCCGACGTGAAGATCCCGCCGGCCCAGGCCCTCAGCGGCTATCTCGTCTACGAACTCCCGGACACCGCACGGGCGACCACGGTCCAGTTCGACGGCGCCACCAGCCGCCCCGCCGGCCCGTGGAAACTGCCCTGAGCGGCGAGGTGCGGCGACCATGCCCGGGGCACCGTGGTGGCATCGGTGCCCTCGACCGGCGCTGACCCGTCACCAGGTCCCTCTCTGCCCGTCAGCGGCTCCCTCTCTGTCAGTGCCGAGCAGCACAATGTGCCCCATGACCACGCCTTCCGCAGCAGCGCCCGCCATCGACCTCGCCGACGAGGCCGCCTACCTTGAAGCCGTCGCGCAGGCGCGGAAGGCTGCCGATGCCTACTACGGTGCCGGCGAGTCGGGGTTGGACGACGACGCCTACGACCGACTGCTGCGCGGCATCACCGCCTGGGAGCTGGCGCACCCCGGGCAGGTCGCGGCCGATTCCCCGTCCCAGCAGGTGGGAGGCGGTGTCACGACCGGCGACATCGCGCACACCGTGCCGATGCTCAGCCTGGGGAACGTCTTCTCGGAAGAGGACCTCACCGCCTGGGCGGCCTCGCTGGAGCGGCGGCTGGGCGGGGCCGCGGTCGCCGGGTGGGCTGTGGAGCCCAAGCTCGACGGGGTGGCACTCGCGGCGCGCTACCGCGACGGGCGGCTGACGCAGCTGGTCACCCGCGGCGACGGGACCACCGGCGAAGACGTGTCCCACGCCATCGGCGACATCACCGGCATCCCGCAGACCCTGACCGAGCCGGTCACGATCGAGGTGCGCGGCGAAGTCCTCATGACGGAGGAGCAGTTCGCCGCCGCGAACGAGCTGCGGACCGCGCACGGAGCCACCGCGTTCGCCAACCGCCGCAACGCGTCCTCGGGCTCGCTGCGCGCCAAGGACCGGGCGTACCGGATCAAGCAGACCTTCCTGGCCTACGCCGCGCTCACCGGCCCCGAGCACACCGACATCCCCGGCCTTGCCGAGCTGACCCATACCCGGCTCGTCGCCCGCCTTGCCGACCTCGGGCTGGGCACCACGGTCGGCACGCCGATCGCCACGACCGCCTGCGCGACTCTCGACGAGGTCGTGGAACGCGTACACAAAATCGGCGCCCTGCGCGCGGAACTCGACTTCGAACTCGACGGCGTGGTCATCAAGGCCGACAGCCCCGCCGACCAGGCACAGGCCGGCGTCGGCAGCCGTACGCCGCACTGGGCCACCGCGTACAAGTTCCCGGCGGCGCAGAAGATCACCGTGCTGCGGGCCGTGGAGTGGAGCGTGGGCCGCACCGGGGTGATCGCCCCGCGTGCCGTCCTCGAACCGGTCGACGTCGCGGGCACCACGATCACGTACGCGACGCTGCACAACCCGGCCGACATCGCCCGCCGCGGCCTCATGCTCGGCGACCACGTCATCGTCTACCGCGCGGGCGAGGTCATCCCCCGCGTCGAAGGCGCGGTCGCCGGGCTGCGCACCGGCGACGAGCAGCCGATCGAGTTCCCCGAGGCCTGCCCGCGCTGCGGCTCCGGCATCGACCGCAGCCAGGAGCGCTGGCGCTGCGAGCGCGGGCGCGCCTGCGGCCGCACCGAGGCGATCCGGTACGCCGTCGCCCGCGACGCGCTCGACATGGACGGGCTCGGCGAGAAGGTCATCGTGCAGCTCGTCGACAAGGGCCTGATCGAGGACTTCGCCGACCTGTTCACGCTCACCCGCGACCAAGTGCTCACCCTGGACCGCATGGGCGACAAGAGCGCCGACAACCTCATGGCCGCGATCGACGCCGCCAAGGCCAAGCCCCTCAATCGCGTCTTCTGCGCCTTGGGAGTCCTGGGCACCGGCCGTTCCATGTCCCTGCGGATCGCCGCGTACTTCGGCTCGATGCAGGCCATCCGCGACGCCGACGCGGTCGCCTTGGAGCTGGTCGACGGCATCGGCAGCGAGAAGGCCCCGGTGATCGTCGCGGAACTGGCCGACCTGGCCCCGCTCATCGACAAGCTCGTCGCCGCGGGCGTGAACATGGACCAGCCGGGCTTCGTCCCCCCGGCCCCCGCGGACGCCGACCCGGAAGCCGCCGCCGACGAGTCCACGACCGCCCTGCCGCTGGCCGGGATGACGGTCGTGGTCACCGGCGGGATGACCGGCCGCCTCGCCGCCTACTCCCGTACCGAGATGACCGAGTTGATCACCCGGGCCGGCGGCCGCTCCTCCTCCAGCGTCTCCGCCCGCACCCACCTCGTCGTCGCGGGCGAAAAGGCCGGCAGCAAACTCGCCAAGGCCGAGTCCCTGGGCATCGAGACGATCACCCCGGAGGAACTCGCCGACCGCCTCGCCGACTTGCTGGCGTAGGGTGCCGAGTCGGCACACGCAGGAGGGAGGCCCGGGCTCAGCGCGGGCCTCTCTCCTTTGCCAGGATCGGCGCATGCCTCTGTCCCGCTTCACCCTGCTGTCCGGCCGTAGGGTCGAACTCACCTCGCTGTCCATGTCCGGGACTTACGACGGACTCTTGGCAGGCCATCCGACGGAGCGCTCCAACGACCGGTCGATCGCGTATCGGCTGCGCAAGGCGGAGCGCACGTACCCGCACTTCCCGGTGCATCTCCTGCCGCCGGTGCGGCGGCCGGTCGAGGGGCGCCGGGTCGGCCCGCTGGGCCGGCCGGAGCTGCTGCCCGCGGTCACCTGTACCGGCCTGCTGCTCTCCGACCCGGTGGACCCCGCCAACGAGCCGTTCCTCTGGAACTCGTGGCTCGCGGTCGTGTGGTACCAGGACACCCCCGAAGTACCCCAGGGCGAGAGCGCCCTCCCGGCGCTCCGCGCCCTCCCGTGGGACGAACTCGCCGCCGACCGGGAGGAATAGGGACCCACGACGGCGGTCATCGGCAAAGTCGATCGGCTGCGGGACGATGGGCTGGCGCCGACACCGAACGGCTCACTGCCGGAGCGCGAAAGCACCCGCCGCCGCTGCCGACACCGCCGTCTCGGCGGCCCGCTCCGGGAGCCTCGGGTCCGGGTCGGTGCGCATGAGCACGAGCTGGTGGTAGACCGGTGCCGTGGCGGCGATCAACAGGCTTCGGGCGTCCGTGGGGACCGCGGGCAACTCGCCGCGTGCGAGGGCGCGTTCGACGAGGATCTCGCACTGGGCGTAGCGGTCCTCCCACAGCCGCGTCTGGGCCTGCGCGGCCTGCGCAGAGTGAAACGAGGCGGCCATCAGCGCCACGGCGAACGACGGTTCGACGACCAGGGATTCCTGGATCTCCGTGTTGAGCGCCGTCAGATCGCCGCGCAGTGAGCCGGTGTCCGGCGGCTGCCAGTCGATCTCGCCGGCCGCGGCCATGAGGTCGGCGAGCAGGCCGCCGACGTCGCGCCAGCGCCGGTAGACCGTGGCGCGGTGCACGCCGGCCCGGGTCGCGACTCCCTCCATCGTGAGGCCCTCATGGCCGCCTTCGGCGAGTTCGGCGCGCACGGCGTCGAGGACCTGGGCACGGACGCGGGCGGTGCGGCCGCCGGGGCGGCGGTCCGGCGCGGGCTCGGCGGAGACAGGGGCGGGTGGGTTCGTCATCGGCAGTGATTATCCGGTTGATCAAGGGATCGGAAGCATGCCAGCATCTTAACGCGACAGTTGTCGCTCTAACGCCACCGGAAAGGGTCCGCCTCCCCGATGCCCCCGATTCCCGCCGACCCGACCGTGCTCCACCCGATGCCCGAGCACCCGCGCGTCGTCCTGCTCAAGCCGCTGGTGACGTCGCCGCTGATCGACGTCGGTGACTTCTCCTATTACGACGATCCGGACGACCCGACCGCGTTCGAGACGCGCAACGTCCTCTACCACTACGGTCCCGAGCGGCTGGTCATCGGCAAGTACTGCGCGCTGGCCACGGGCACCCGGTTCGTCATGAACGGCGCCAACCACCGCATGGACGGCCCGTCCACCTTCCCGTTCCCCACCATGGGCGGGTCCTGGGCGGAGCACTTCGACCTGATCACCGGCCTGCCGGGCCGGGGCGACACCGTCGTCGGCAACGACGTGTGGTTCGGGCACGGCGCCACGGTCATGCCCGGCGTGCGCATCGGCCACGGCGCGATCATCGCCGCCGGCACCATGGTCACCGCCGACGTCCCCGACTACGGCATCGTCGGCGGCAACCCCGCCCGGCTCATCCGCACCCGCTACGACGCCGCGGACGTCGAGCGGCTCCTCGCCGTCGCATGGTGGGACTGGCCCGTGGAGCACATCACCCGCCACGTCCGGACGATCATGTCGGGGACGGTCGCCGACCTCGAAGAGGCCGCCGCGCAGCTCGACCGCCCCTGACCCCGCCCCGCGACCCGCGCCGCTCCGCCCCCGCTCCGCAACCGAAACGAGCGCCCCCATGCCCCCTCGCCGCGCCCACATCGCCATGGTCGGCATCCCCGTCGTCAGCCACGTCCTGCCGAGCCTCGCGCTGATCCGCGAGCTGGTGGACCGCGGGCACCGGGTCACCTACGCCAACGACCCGTCCGTCGCAAACCACATCGCGTCCAGCGGCGCGGAACCGGTGCGGTGCACCTCGACGTTGCCCGTCGCCACCAACGCGTGGCCCGACGACCCCATCGCCGCCGCAAGCCTCTTCCTCGACGACGCCGTCCGAGCGCTCCCGCAACTGCACGCGGCCTACGACGACGATCCGGCCGACCTGTACCTGTACGACATCGGCGCCTACGCCGCACGCGCCCTCGCCGAATCACAGGGCCGCCCGCTGCTCCAGCTGTCCCCGACGTTCGTCGGCTGGGACGGCTACGAGGAGGAAGTCGGCGCCCAGCTACGCACGTTGCCGGGCGCCGACGCCTACCGGGACCGGTTCGCGCGCTGGCTTGCGACGTGCGGCGCGACCACCACGGACGTGGACGCCTTCTCCGGCCGGCCCCCGCGGGCCCTCGCCCTGATCCCGCGGGCGATGCAGCCGCACGCCGACCGTGTCGACCCCGGCCGGGTGACCTTCGTCGGCCCCTGCTTCGACACCCGCGCGGACACGGATGCCTGGGACCGCCCGGCGGGCACGGCCAAGATCCTGCTGATCTCGCTCGGCTCGGCCTACACGCACCGCCCGGCCTTCTACCGCCAGTGCCTCGCCGCCTTCGGCGACCTGCCCGGCTGGCATATCGTCCTCCAGATCGGCAAGCACACCGACGTCGCCGAACTCGGCGGCATCCCGGCCAATGTCGACGTACACTCCTGGATCCCGCAGCGAGCCGTCCTCGCCCAGGCCGACGCGTTCGTCACCCACGCGGGCATGGGCGGCTGCGGCGAAGGGCTCCTCGCCGGTGTCCCGATGATCGCCGTCCCGCAGGGCGCCGAGCAGTTCATGAACGCCGACCGGCTGGTCGAACTCGGCATCGCCCACCGCCTGGACACCCCCGACGCCACCCCCGAAGCCCTCCGCGCGGCCCTGCACGCTCTCATGACCGACCGGGAACGAGCCGAAAGGTCACGACAGTTGCAGGCCGCCGCCCGAACCGAGGGCGGCACCCGGCACGCGGCCGACCTGATCGAGACCATGCTGGACGCGGCCCGGGACCCGGCGCGCTGAACCGGGCAGGGGTGGACGGCGGCCACCGGCTCGGTCCGGGGCAGGACTTGCCGCCGCTGCTCCTGGACGACCGGGAGGCGGCGCAACCGTCGTCGCGTCGCCGGCCCACCAGCAGCGGGCTGCGGGCACGGCACAAAGTTCGGACGGCTCCGCACAACAGTGATCAGGCCTTCCGCCAAAGGGTGCAATTCCGCGCGCCGTGCCCGGTTTTCCGGGGTCGCGGCGGCCAGAATGACGAAACCTCGTGGTTGGCACGTGGTGGGCGCGGATCGCCGGGAGCTGTGAGCGCATGACGATCGATCGACGCGGTTTCCTGACCGCCCTCGGGCTCGGCGGCGCGATGGTCGTCACCGGCGCGGCCGGTGCGGCGGCCACCGGCACGCCGTCGGTGCGGAGCATCCCCGGCCGTCGCGTCCCCGGCGCTCCGGTCGAACCGCCGGACTGGTCCGCGCTGAAGGCGCGGCTGGACGGGCGTCTGCTGCTGCCGGAGGACCAGGGCTATGCCGTGGCGCGGCTCGGCTTCAACGAGCTGTACGACACCCAGTACCCGGCCGCTGTCGCGCAGTGCACCTCCGCCGAGGACGTGCAGATCTGCCTCGACGCGGCCCGCGGCCACGGCGTCCCGATCGCGGCCCGCAGCGGCGGCCACAGCTATCTCGGGTACAGCGTGCCGAACGACGGCCTGGTCATGGACCTGCGGCCGATGGCGCAGGTCCGCGTGCTCGACGACGGCACCGCGCAGGTCGGCGCGGGCGCACGGCTGATCGAGGTCTACGCCGCGCTCGCGGAGGCCGGGCGCCTGCTGCCCGCCGGGTCCTGTCCGACGGTGGGCGTCGGCGGCCTCACCCTGGGCGGCGGCGTGGGCGTGCTGGCCCGCAAGTACGGCCTGACCTGCGACCGCCTGGTCGCGGCCGAGGTGGTCACCGCCGATTCCTGCGTGCTCACCGCATCGGAGTGCTCCGAGCCCGACCTGTACTGGGCGCTCCGCGGCGGAGGCGGCGGCAACTTCGGGGTGGTGACGCAGTTCACCTTCCGGACCGAGCCCGCTCCCCCGCTCACCGTCTTCTCGCTGCACTTCCCGCCCGGCTCGACGCCGTCGGTGGTCGGCGCGTGGCAGGAGTGGATCGCGGACGCCCGGCCGGAGCTGTGGTCGAACTGCGTGGTCTCCGGCGGCACGCCCCCGACCTGCCGGGTGGGCGGCTGCTACGTCGGGCCGCAGAGCGAACTGGACCCGCTGCTGGACCGGCTGGTGGCCGCCGCCGGCACGCCGCCGACGTCGCGCTCGGTGCAGGCCAAGACCTATCTCGACGCGATGAAGTACATGGCGGGCTGCGCGAACGACACCATCGAGCAGTGCCATCTGCAGTCCGAGGGCGGCGTACTGACCCGGGCCGCCTTCGTCGCGGTCTCCCGGGTGCTCCCCCGCGCCCTGGACCCGCAGCGGATGGTGCAGCTGATGGACGGGCGGACCGGGATCGACCTGCTGCTGGACTCGATGGGCGGCGCCGTCGCGCAGCTCGCCCCCGACGCCACCGCTTTCCCGCACCGCTCCGCGCTCGCCACCGCTCAGGTCTACGTCGGCACCACCCCTGGCGGCCAGGAAGAGGCGACCGAGGCGGTGGACGCGATCCGGGACGGGCTGGCCGCGCTGGGCGCGACAGGCGCGTACGTCAACTACATCGACGCGAGTCTCCCGGACTGGGGCACCGCCTACTACGGCCGGAATCTGCCGCGGCTGAAGCAGGTGGCGCGGCACTACGACCCGGACCAGGTGTTCGCCTTCCCCCAGTCGGTGGCACGTGCTTGACCCCCGCTCGGCGCTTCGCCGAGCAGCATGTGCAGGGCCTGTCATGCCCGGATGAACCGTGGGAAAACATCCGATTTGGGCTCTTTGCTACCTCTTTACCCTTTGATCCTGTGTGACCGTCCACGTGCCCTGTGTCGCGCTCCCGAACAGCCGATACAGGGCCCGTCGCCGTGCGTGAGAATTTCCGCACGCTGCGGAGGGCCCGTGTCGCCCTCCGTGAGATATTCCGTATTCCCGAAATTTCTCGGATTGCCTTCGACGACAAGGCATTTGGGTATTCAGCGAAGCGTCGTTTAGCTTCGTCCTCGTCGGTGCAACGCCGACCCCACTCGCCGGAACGCCGAATTCTGCCGCCGGCCGGGCTGGGACCGCTGAGTAAGCGATGACGGCAGAAGCGGGGGAACCAGGTGAAATCCGCCGGACCGGCGGTGCGCTGCGGCGCGCCCGGGACGGCTTGGGGTGAAGCCATGCCTCGAACGCCCTGAACAGGGCCATCGAAGGCTGGCCGGGCAACTCCAGCCCGAATCCGACAGCTCACCTCGCAGGCGTGGGAGAGGAACTACTTCATGCTGTCTGCGACCCGCAAGCGCCTTACGTCCAAGTCCCGTTTCGCCATCGCCGCCGCCGGTGTCACCGGCGCCGCGATCGCCGCGCCGATGATCGGCGCCACCAGCGCCTCCGCCGCACCGGTGAGCACGTGGGACAAGGTCGCGGCGTGCGAGTCGACCAACAACTGGTCGATCAACACCGGCAACGGTTTCTACGGTGGCCTCCAGTTCACCAACTCCACGTGGCAGGAGTTCGGCGGCACGCAGTTCGCGCCGCGCGCCGACCTGGCCACCAAGGACCAGCAGATCGCGATCGCCGAGAAGGTGCTCGCCAGCCAGGGCCCCGGCGCCTGGCCGGTCTGCTCCGTCAAGGCGGGCCTGACCAAGAACAGCGGCACCCCGTCGCTCGACACCGGCTCCTCGGCGTCGGCTGCCAAGACCACCCAGCAGGCCGCCCCGAAGGCTGCCGCCAACTCGGCCTCCAACTCGGGCAGCTCGCAGCTGAGCGAGGACCGCGCGTCGCGTTCCGAGGCCCGTCCGCAGGCGTCCGCGCCGGCCGCGACGACCACCGCCGCCACGTACTCCGTGGTCTCCGGTGACACGCTGTCGAAGATCGCCGCCTCCCAGCACGTCTCCGGCGGCTGGCAGAAGCTCTACCAGGACAACCGCAGCGTCATCGGCGGCAACCCGAACCTGATCAAGATCGGTCAGAAGCTGAGCGTGTCGGGCAAGACCGCCGCGGCGAAGCTCACCGAGGACACCAAGGCCACGGCCTCGACGTCCACCACCTCGTCCTCCTCGTCCTCCTCCTCGTCGGCGTCGAAGCTGACCGAGGACAAGGGTTCGAGCAGCTCGACCGTCAAGTCGCAGAGCAGCAGCACCGCGAAGTCCTCGGACAGCAGCAGCTCCTCCTCGACCGCGTCGTCGACCGGCTACGTCCGCCCGGTCCCGGGCGCCCCGCACGGCTCCTACGGCAACTCGGGCTCGCTGTGGTCGCACGGCCACACCGGTGAGGACTTCACCGCCGCCTCCGGCACCTCGGTCAAGGCCGTCACCTCCGGCACCATCGTGTCCGCCGGCTGGGGCGGCGCCTACGGCAACGAGGTCGTCATCAAGCACGCCGACGGCAAGTACACCCAGTACGGCCACCTCTCCTCGATCTCCGTCTCGGTCGGCCAGAAGGTCTCCACCGGCCAGCAGATCGGCCTCTCCGGCTCCACCGGCAACTCCACCGGCCCGCACCTCCACTTCGAGGTCCGCACCGGCCCCAACTACGGCTCCGACATCAACCCGATCACCTACCTCCGCGCCCACGGCGTGAACGTCTGATCGGACGACAGCGCGGCGGGCGACCGTTCCCGGGTGGGGCCGGGGCAGCCACCTGATGCCGCGTGAGCAGGACAACCGGAAGGCCCGGCTGGAACTCCAGCCGGGCCTTCCGGCGTTCGCGCGTTTGCGCGCGGTTGCCGACCGGGGCCTCAATGACCCGTCGGCCACGTCCAGTCGCGTACCTCCGGCAGGTCTTCGCCGTGCACGCGGATCCAGGCGTGGTGCCGGGCCCGCATGTCCAGCATCTGCTGGCGCAGCGCGGCGGCGTTGCGGCCGAGGGACGGCACCCGGTCGATGACGTCGACGACGCGCTGGTAGCGGTCCATGTCGTTGAGGACGACCATGTCGAACGGCGTCGTCGTACTGCCGAACTCCTTGTAGCCGCGCACGTGGAGCTGGTCGTGGTTGGCGCGCCGGTAGGCGAGGCGGTGGATCAGCCACGGGTAGCCGTGGTAGGCGAAGATCACCGGCACGTCGGTGCCGAACAGCGCGTCGTAGTCGGCGTCCGGCATGCCGTGCGGGTGTTCCTCGTGCGGCAGCAGCCGCATCAGGTCGACGACGTTGACCACGCGCACCCGCAGTTCCGGCAGGTGGCGGCGCAGCAGGTCGGCCGCGGCCAGGGTCTCCAGGGTCGGCACGTCGCCCGCGCACGCGAGGACGACGTCCGGCGTGCCCGCGTCGTTGGAGGCGAACTCCCAGATCCCGGCACCGCGGGCGCAGTGCAGGACGGCGGCGTCCGGGTCGAGCCAGTCGGGTGACGGCTGCTTGCCGGAGACGACGACGTTGACCAGGCCGCGGCTGCGCAGCACGTGGTCGCTGACGGCGAGGAGGGTGTTGGCGTCCGGCGGCAGGTAGACGCGCACGACTTCGGGGCGTTTGTTGACGACGTGGTCGACGAAGCCGGGGTCCTGGTGCGAGAAGCCGTTGTTGTCCTGGCGCCAGACGTGCGAAGTCAGCAGGTAGTTGAGGGACGCGATCGGCGGCCGCCAGCCCAGCTTGGCGGATTCGTGGAGCCATTTGGCGTGCTGGTTGAACATCGACGAGACGATGTGGGTGAACGCCTCGTAGGTCGAGAACACGCCGTGGCGGCCGGTGAGGAGGTAGCCCTCCAGCCAGCCCTGGCAGGTGTGTTCGGACAGGATCTCCATGACCCGGCCGCCGGCCGCGAGGTGGGTGTCGACGTCCAGGAAGGGGCCTTGCCAGGCCTTCGCGGTGGCTTCGTACACCGCGCCGAGGCGGTTCGACTCGGTCTCGTCGGGCCCGAACACCCGGAAGTCGCGGCGGGCGGCGCTCGCCGCGGTGACGTCGCGCAGCCAGGCGCCGAGCGCCCTCGTCGGTTCGGACATCGTGCCGCCGGGCTCGGGGACCTTGACGGCGTAGTCGCGGATGTCGGGCAGCGGCAGGGCGCGCAGCAGGGTGCCGCCGTTGGCGTGCGGGACGGCGCCGAGCCGGGCGTCGCCGCGGGGGACGTTCGCCAGGACGGCGGCGGCCGGCTGCCCGTCGGCGGTGAACAGTTCGTCCGGGCGGTAGGAGCGCAGCCAGGAGTCCAACTGGGCGAGGTGGTCCGGGTTTTCGCGGACCGCGGGGAGCGGGACCTGGTGGGACCGCCAGGTTCCTTCGACCGGGAGGCCGTCGACTTCGCGGGGGCCCGTCCAGCCTTTCGGGGTGCGCAGCACGATCATCGGCCAGCGCGGGCGTCCGACGGTTTTGCCGGAGCGGGCGCCGGCCTGGATCGCGGCGATGTCGTCGAGGACGGTGTCGAGGGCGGTGGCCATCGCGACGTGCACGGCGTCCGGCTCGTCGCCTTCGACATAGTGCGGCCGCCATCCGCAGCCGGTCAGGAGGGCGTCGAGTTCCTCCCGGGGTAGGCGGGCGAGCACGCTCGGGTTGGCGATCTTCCAGCCGTTGAGGTGCAGGATGGGCAGCACCGCGCCGTCGCCGACGGGGCTGAGGAACTTGGTGCCGTGCCACGACGTCGCCAGCGGCCCGGTCTCGGCCTCGCCGTCGCCGACCACGCAGGCGACCACGAGGTCCGGGTTGTCGAACGCGGCGCCGAACGCGTGCGAAAGGCTGTAGCCCAGCTCGCCGCCCTCGTGGATGGAGCCGGGCACGACCGGCGCGATGTGGCTGGGCACGCCGCCGGGGAACGAGAACTGCCGGAACAGCCGCCGCATGCCCGCGGTGTCCTGCGGCACGTCCGGATAGCGCTCGGTGTAGGTGCCGTCGAGCCACGCGCCGGCCAGCGCCGCGGGTCCGCCGTGGCCGGGCCCGGTGACGTGCATGATCGTGGTGCCGCGCTCGCGGATCACCCGGTTGAGGTGCGCGTACACGAGGTTGAGGCCGGGCGAGGTGCCCCAATGGCCGAGCAGCCGCGGTTTGACGTGCTCGGGCCGGAGCGGCTCGGTCAGCAGCGGGTTGTCCATCAGGTAGATCTGGCCCACGGCCAGGTAGTTCGCCGCGCGCCACCAGGCGTCGACGGTGTCGAGTCCGCCGGGCTGCGGGCCGGTGGCCGGGACGAGGTCGGTCATGGCTTTCCCCCTCGGAGACCGCGCGGCGCCGACGCCGCACGACATGGCTGTGCGTCGCTGACGACGGTTCCCGTTCGGCGGACCGATAGTCAGGGCCGAACGGCCTGCGGAATCCGGGATTCCGGAAAGTCGGTGGGGTTGTGCGGGGGTTCGCCGGGTTTCGGCGGTGGGCTCGGGTGGGCGTTCGCCGGCTTGTGCAGGTCGGCTCTTCTCGCGTGAGCGTTCGTCAACCGTCACGGGCCAGCAGTTCGCGGGTTTGGCGGGCGACTTCGAAGTCTTCGCGGGCGGTGACGACCACGGTGCGGACGGGCGCGCGGGGTGCCGACACGTCCGCGTCCGCGTGTGCGGCGTCGTTCGCGCCGCTGTCGAGGGCCACGCCGAGGAACTCCAGTCCCGCGCAGGCCGCCGCCCGGATGGGGGCGTCGTGTTCGCCGACGCCGCCGGTGAAGACCACGGCGTCGAGTCCGCGGAGTGCCGCGGCCATGGCGGCGGTTCGGGTGCCGATGCGGTACGCGTACACCCGCCGGGCGAGCGCGGCGGCCTCGTCGCCGTGCTCCGCCGCGTCGCGGATCGCCCGCATGTCGCCGCCGTGGCCGGCCAGCGCGGCCAGCCCCGAGCCGTGCTCCAGCGCCTCGTCCAGCTCGTCGGCCGACACGCCTTGCCTGAGCAGCCACACCAGCATTCCCGGGTCGACGTCGCCCGGCCGGGTCGCCATGACCAGGCCCTCTGCCGGGGTGAAGCCCATCGTGGTGTCGACGGACGTGCCGCCGCGCACCGCGGCCAGCGACGCGCCCGCGCCGAGGTGGCAGGTGACGATACGGGCGGCCGCCGGGTCGAGCCCGGCGAGTTCGGCGCCGCGCCGGGCGGCGTAGGCGTGCGACAGGCCGTGGAAGCCGAAGCGCCGCAGGCCCCACTTGGTGCGCCAGCGTTCCGGGAGGGCGTAGGTCGAGGCCTCGGGCGGCAGCGTGCGGTGGAACGCGGTGTCGAAGCAGGCGACCGCGGGGACGCCGGACAGGGCTTCGCGGACGGCGTCGACGGCTTGGAGCGCCCGCCCCTGGTGCAGTGGCGCGAGCGGCGCCAGCGCGGCGATGCGGCGCACCACGTCGGGGGTGATCCGGGCCGGGCCGTCGAAGTCGCCGCCGCCGTGCACCACCCGGTGGCCGACCGCGTCCACGGCACCGGCGCCGCGCACGAACCCGGCGACGGCGCCGGGCGGGATGGCGTCCGGGCAGTGGATGTTCGCTTCCTGCGCGGTCGTACCGTCCGGGACGACCACCGACAGCTTCAGACTCGACGATCCGGCGTTGACCACCAGTACGCGTGTCATGGCACCTTCACCTTCGGTGGGCTTGCCCGGGTCTTTGTCGAGCCTCGCGCACAGGCCGGGAAGGGCGAAAGGGCCAGACGGCTCTACCTCGCCGGGCGCGTCGCCCGGGCTGTCCCGGGCATGGGCGTTCTCCCCTCTGCCCCGAGGCGCGATTTTCACGCCGTCTTGACGCCCCCTCCCGGTCCGCCGCGGGCCTGCGGTGGACGTGGCCGCCCACGGCCTTCCGCAAGGGGAGATCGAACTCCTCGTCCGCGCCGACGGCCACGCCTACGGCCGCTTCATGCTGACCGCGTCCCGCGCCACCGTCCCGGACCGCGGCGCCCGCCAAGCCGCCGTCGTCCTCGCCGACCAGGCCGGGGCGGCCATGGGCCGCCGCACCGCCGCCGTCGGCTGAGCCGGGGCGCGGACACGCCCCGGCCCGACGTTCCGCCCGCTACGGAACCGGGATCGGCTGAGTGAGGTTCACGGGATTCCCGTCCGGATCCTTGATGTGCCCGACACGCTGTCCCCACGGCATGTCGTTCGGCCCGCCGGACACCGAACCTCCCAACGCCGTCACCCGCCCAAGGGCCTCCGCGACATCGTCGACCTCGACACTGAGCAGAATCCGCGGCGCTCCTTCACCCCCCGCCTCGTCCTTGACCACCACCCCGAGGTCGGAGTCCCCGATCCGCAGCCCGAGGTAGAACAACGGCCCTTCCTCCGGCACCCGAAAAACCTGCTCGGCCCCGAACATCTCGGTGTAGAACCCGATCACCGCATCGGGCGCGGCCGTGGTGATCACCGGCTGAATCGTGGACATGAGCACTCCTGTCGAAAATGGTTCCTGTCCAGGGGTAGACCGCCCCCACTCCGAAAACTCATCGGCGCGAGCTACGGTGCGCCCATGCGCGACCACGAAAGGCCGGAGGGCTGCCCGCTGCACGGTGGCGGGTTGCGGGTGGAGAGCCTGGTGGGGCGGCGGCTGGTCGAGGTCGTGGCGGCGTGGCAGGAAGCCGGCGGGGACGAGGACGTAGGGCCGCTGGATGTGTGGTTGATCGACGAGGGCGGGGGATCCGTTCATGTCACGACCGGGTCCGATTGGTGTCTCGTCGTCGAGGCAGCACAGCCCGATGCCGGCTATGACATGGGCGCGTCGGGGCGGATCAGGGTGGACGCCGCCGACGACGAGACACCGTTCTCGGAGTACGTCGGAGAGTGCGTCGTGGGCGTGCGCGAAGAGCATCACCCGAATACCGGGCGCGTCGCGCTCGAGCTGGTGTTTCGGAGCGGCCGGGTGCGTTGTGCGAGTCGGGGTGGGGATCTGCGGCTGACTTAGCCCGAGAGGTCAGCCGCGGAGGGCCAATTCCAGTTCGATGCGCTGGTGGTCGGTGAGGAAGGGCTTGAAGTCGGCGGTGACGTCGGCGGTGTAGGGGCCGGCTTCGTCGCGGGTGCGGATGGCGAGGGGTTGTTTGCGGCCGGAGCCGGTCGTCAGGGTGGCGGTGATTTTGTAGGGGCCGACGGGGATGTCGCGGACGGCCCAGCCGTCGCCGGTGTTCTCCGCGCGCTTGGTGACGGGCTTGCCCGGGGTGCCGTCGACGAGGGGGCCGGTCGGGGTCAGGGTGAGGGTGACTCCGGCGGAGTCGACGTAGCTGTCGTCGGCGGGGTTGATCGGGCTCAGGTTGAACAGCACCGTGCCGCCGTAGAAGGTGTCGGGGGCGTCGGGCTGTTCGCCGGTCAGCTTCCAGGTGAAGTCGCGTACGGCGCCGTCCGGGCCGGCGAACGGCTCGGGGTTCTCCGGGGCGAGTCGGAAGGTGTACTTCGCGTTGTTGTAGGTCTTCTTGAAGCTCGCCGTCACGTTGTACGTGGCGGCCGCTCCCGGCATCTCCGCCCGGTAGTTCCCCTTCGCGTCGGTGGTCAGGACGATGTTGCTGTCGTAGAGGAACTGGTTGTCCACGACGATCTCGGCGCCCTTGATCGGGTTGCCCGCCGAGTCGGTCACGCGGCCTTTGACGACCCCGGCCTCGACCTCGCCCGACGACGCGTCCCGCCCGCCGCCCGAGGCGGCCGGCTTGGTCCCGCCTCCGTCACCGTCGCCGCCGCACGCCCCCAGCGATCCGCCCAGGACCCCGACGGCGACCGCCGCCACCAGCGCACGCCGCATTGCTGTGCCGAACATGGTTCATCCCCCCAGGGAAGCCGATGGATGCGCACCCCGCCGGTTGGTCTCCCCCCACCCGGTCGCGGCACGCCTGCACTGCCGTGCAGCCTACGGCCGGGACATCCCCGGCCCGAGCCGCGCACGCAACGGCTCTGTCACAAGGAACCCGCGCACGCGCGAGAACGCCCCGCCATCGCCCTCCCGATTTGCCGGACCGCCCCGTACCGTCGCACCACCAAACCGCTCCGACGGAGGACGGCACCATGTCTCAGCCCGCGCAGCCAAGCAAGGACCTGATCGTTCGTGGAGGGCACGTCGTCGACGGAACGGGGGCGCCGGGCTTCCGGGGCGACGTGCGGGTACGCGGGGGCCGCATCGCCGAGGTCGGCCCGGACCTCGTGCCCGACGGGGAGACCGAGATCGACGCCGGCGGCGCCGTGGTCGCCCCCGGGTTCATCGACACGCACGCGCACACCGACCCCCAGGTCTTCTGGGACCCCGGCCTCGACCCCGACCCGCTGCACGGGGTGACGACCATGCTCGTCGGCAACTGCAGTCTGTCGCTCTACCCGGTCACCGACGCCAGCCGCGCCGGCATCGCCGATCTGTTCTCGTACATCGAGGACGTCCCCCGCCACCTCTTCGACGACAACGTGCCGTGGACCTGGCACGACTTCGCCGGATACCGCGACACCGTCAACGCCGTCGGCACCGGCATCAACCTGGCCGCGCTCGTCGGCCACAGCCCGCTGCGCCTGACCGTGATGGGCGACGACGCGTGGAGCCGCGCCGCCACCGCGGACGAGAACGCGCGCATGGCCGCGCTGCTGGACGAGGCCATGCGGGCCGGTGCCTGGGGTCTGTCGTCGTCGTTCCTCGACGTCGACCAGCACGGCCGCCCGGTGCCGTCGCGGGCCGCCGACAACGACGAGTTCGACGCGCTCTTCGACGTGCTGGCCCGGTCCGGCCGCGGCGTCGTCGAACTCGTCCCCGAGCTCCTCGGCGCGAACCCGGCGGAGCGCCTCGAAGACCTCGCGCGGCGCTGCGGCGCCCGCGGCATACCGCTGACCTGGACCGGTTTCCTGTACTCCGACACCAATCCCGCGAGCACGCAGCGCTGGATCGACCTCGCCCGCGAACTACGCGCCGAAGGCATCGGCTTCTACCCGCAACTCTCCCCGCGCACCGTCGACTTCCGCATCAACTGGGACTCGTCGATGATGTTCATGTCGATGCCGCAGGGCTGGCACAAGGTCATCGCGGCCTCCGGCGAGGCGAAGGCCGGGCTGCTGCGGGATCCGGCGTGGCGGGCCGCGGCGCGCGAGGAATGGGACCGCACCGAGAAGGCGATGTTCCCGCACCGCAGGCTGGAGACCGTGCGGTTCGTCGAGGTGGTCGGCAAGGAGAACGAGCCGTGGCTCGGCCGTACCCTCGCGGAGCTGGTCGCCGAGCGCGGCGGCCATCCGTCCGACGTGTTCGCCGACTTCGTCGCCGCCAACGACTGCCGTCCGGGGGTCGTGGCGGTGGGCGTCTCGAACGCCGATGTGGACGGTGTCGCGCGGACGCTCGCCGACCCGGCGGTGCTGGTGAGTTCGTCCGATGCGGGCGCGCACATGCAGATGCTGTGCGCGTCGGGCGACACCACGTTGCTGCTGACGCGGCATGTCCGCGACCGGGGCGACATGACCCTCGAACACGCCGTCCACGAACTCACCGGGCGGCAGGCCGAGGTCTTCGGGTTCGCCGACCGCGGTGTCGTCGCGCCGGGCGCGATCGCCGACCTCGCCGTCTTCGCCCTCGACGAACTCCACTACGAAAAGGACGAGTTCGTGCACGACCTGCCCGCGGGCGGCGCCCGGCTGCGCCGCCCCGAAGGCGGCTACCGCGCGACCGTCGTGGACGGCGTCTGCGTGCAGACCGGCGGCACGCCCACCGGCCACCTGCCCGGCCGTGTCCTGGACGGTTCGGGCCCGGCCGGCACGCGCCGCGCGTAACGCTGCTAGCCGAACGAAACCGGCCCGCCCTCGGTCGCCGAACCGGGGGCGGGCAAGGCCCGCCCCGTGGGGCCGAGCGTCCGCCCGCTGGACTTGTACGGCCGCAGCACCACCACCCGGTCGGCGATCCGCAGGTCCGGCAGCCGGTCGGCGAGCAGGTTCTCGAGCCGGTGGACGTCGTCGACCGCGTGAAGCCACACCGAGATGTGCAGGTTGTGCGGGCCGGTGGTGGCCATGCACATGCGTATCTCCGGCAGCGTGGACAGTGTCTGTGCGGTCGCGACGACCTTGGCCGGGGCGACCGCGGCCCGGAACGTCGCGCAGATCGGCCAGCCGGTGTACGCCTGTGCCACGTCGCAGCGGAAGACCAGCCGGCCGGACCCGAGGAGCCGGTCCAACCGCCGCCGCGCGGTGTGGACGCCGATGCCGAGCGCGGCCGCGACGTCCGCGCCGCCCGCGCGTCCGTCGGCGACGAGCACGGCCCTGATCCGCGTGTCGAGGTCGTCGCCCGCCGGGCTGCCGTGGCTGCCGGACGCGGCGGGCGGCGGCGCGATCTGCTTGAGCCGGGCGACCTGACCGGGCGTCAGCCCGCGCATGCGCCACCGTGAGGCCTCCAGGAAGATCCGCGTGGCCAGGTGGATCTCCACCGCCCGCACGCCCGCGATGCGCTCGATCCGGTCGAGGCAGTTCGCCGTGAGGTCGCCCAGGTCGACCGCGCCCACGATGGCGGTGAGGCTGTGCGCGCCGGTGGTGCGTTCCAGGGTGAACACGTGCGGGTCGGCCGCGATGGCCGCCGCGACGGCGTCGAGGTCCCGCGGGGCGACGGCGATGTCGACCAGGGCGGCGGTGCCGTACGCGTCCGGTGCCGGGTACGCCGTCACCCACGCCACTCCCTCCGCGGACAGCCGCTTCCAGCGCCGCGCCACGGTGACCGGGTCCAACGCGAGCACCTCGCCGACCGCCGCCCAGCTCGCCCGCGGGCTGACCTGCAGCGCCTCGATCAAGGCCCGGTCGGCGTCGTCGAGCGGGTGCACTTCCTGCGTGGCAGACGGCATCGCTGCTCCTTTCCTGCGCAGAGGATCCGAATCGTAGGACAACGTTCGTGTTCCGGCCATGTTCGTGCGACGCGGGTCGCTCCCCGGGGTCCGGGGCGGCGCGACCGCATCCGCCATCGGCCGAGCCGTCGCGCTCTTCGCCTCACGGAGTTCACATGACCGGGACAACCTCTTCGCCGCTGCCCCCGGAACCGGGCAGACCCCCGGCGTCCGCGCCCGTCCGCCGCGCGACGTCCGCGGGCGTCATCCTCGCGTCGGTCATGGGCGTCGAACTCGTCAGCGGTTCGCTGCAGAGCTTCCTGACCCCGCTGTTCGGCACCCTCGCGAAGACCCTCGACGTCACCGCCGCGCAGCTCAACTGGGTCAGCATCGCGAACCTGCTGGCCAGCGCCGTTTTCGCGCCGATCCTGTCGCGCATGGGCGACCTGTACGGCCACCGACGCATCCTGCGTGTGAACCTCGCGATCATCCTCGTGGGCTCCCTGCTCGTCGCCCTCGCGCGCAGCTTCGAGGTGCTGCTCGCCGGACAGGTCCTGCAGGGGTCGCTCTCCGGCCTGTTCCCGCTGCTCGTGGGCATCCTGCGCAACCACGGCGGCGAGGCGGAGAACCGCCGGGGCATCAGCCTGATGGTCGCCGCGATCGGCGTCGGCAGCGGCCTGGGGCTCGTGGGCAGCGGCCTGGTCGCCGAGTACGCGGACAACCCCACCTCGGCGCTGTGGGTGCCCGTCGCCACGGTCGCGGTCGCGGTGCTGATCGCCCAGTTCGCGCTGCCGGAGACCACCGACCGGCCGGGCGGCCGGATCGACTGGGCGGGCGGCCTGTTCATCGGCACCGGCCTGGTCGGCGTCCTGCTGGCACTGAGCCAGGGCGAGGCGTGGGGCTGGACGGCGGGCAGCACGCTCGGCTACGGCCTCGGCGGCCTCGTCCTGCTGGCGGCGTTCGTGGCGGTCGAGCTGAAGCACCCCGAGCCGATGGTGAACGTCCGCATGTTCACCCGCATCCCGGTGCTGGTCGTCTCGGTGGTGGCGCTGCTGTTCTCGTTCGTGTTCTTCAGCCTGACCGTGCCCGGCGCCATCTTCAGCAGCCTGCCCGACGACATGGTCGGCTACGGCCTGGGCCTCGGCGCCCTCGCCATCAGCTTCGCGGCTCTGCCCGCGGTCGGCGGCATGGCCCTCGGCGCGATCGCCGCCCCGTCGGTCGCCAAGGTGGTCGGCGACCGGGGCATGCTCGTGGCCGGCTCGGTGCTGATGGCCGTCGGCTACGGCCTCACCGCACTGGCGCACGACAGCCTCGTCCCCTACCTGCTGTTCGGCGCGGTATCCGGCTTCGGCATCGGCCTGCTCCAGCAGGGCACCCGCACCATCGCCGTCGAGGCCGTCGCCGAGGACGAGACCGCGGTCGGCTCGGGCATCAACGAGCTGATGATCACGGTCGGCGGTTCGGTCGGCTCCGCCGTCGTCGGCGCGATCATGACCGCCAACACGGCCGACGGGGCGCTGTTCCCGAAGGAAGCCGGATTCACCAACTCGTGGTGGCTCGCCGCCGCGGTGTCCGTCCTGGCCGGCGTCGTCGCCTGCCTCTACCGGCCGCGCCCGGCGCTCCCCGTCGACCTGCCCGCGCCGGGACACCGAGCCGCCTCACCTGCCGCACCCGCACATGCCGCCGATGCGGCCGACGACTCGAAGGGCCTTCTGCTGTGAGCACGACCTCCGACCCGCGCGACATCACCCGCCGCCGCCTCGAATCCCGCCGCGAGGACGTCCTCGCGCTCAGCCACAGCCTGCACGCCGAACCCGAACTCGCCTTCGAGGAGCACAAGTCGGCGAAGAAGATCGCCGACCTGCTGGAAGGCGCCGGGTTCGACGTGGCCCGCGGGATATGCGACCTCCCGACCGCTTTCAGCGGCACGTTCGGCTCCGGTGAGCTGGTCGTCGGCATCACCGCCGAGTACGACGCCCTGCCGGGCATCGGCCACGCCTGCGGCCACAACGTGAACGGTGCCGCCGCCGTCGCCGCGGCCCTCGCCCTGGCCCCGGTCGCCGACGACCTCGGCATCACCGTCAAACTGCTCGGCACCCCGGCCGAGGAGTACGGCGGCGGCAAGGTCTACATGCTCGAACGCGGCGCGTTCGACGACGTCGCCGCCGCGATGATGGTGCACGCCGCGCCCATCGACGGCCTCGGCTTCACGTCCCACGCCATCAGCAGCTGGAAGGTCGCCTACACCGGCCGCACCGCGCACGCCGCCGCCATGCCGCACAGAGGCATCAACGCCGCCGACGCGATGACGGTCGCCCAGGTCGCCATCGGCGCGTACCGGCAGCAGATGATCCCCGGCGGCATCGTGCACGGCGTCGTCACCCACGGCGGCGAAGCCCCCAACGTCATCCCCGGCCGCGTCACCGCCGACTACGACTGCCGCGCGGAAACCGCCGACGACCTGCACGAGCTCAAGGCCCGCATCCGCGCCTGCTTCGAAGCGGGCGCCCTGGCCACCGGCGCCGACCTCGAACTCACCGACGTCGGGCGGGACTACGCCGACCTCCGCCAGGACGCCGAGTTCGGCGACGCGTACCGCCGCGCCGCCGAGGCACTCGGCCGCAGCTTCGACCATGTCCCCAGCGGCATGCGCGGAGGCTCGACGGACATGGGCAACGTCTCCCACGTCCTGCCGACCATCCACCCGAGCATCGGCTACGACTGCGGCGAAACCATCATGCACAACCCGGAGTTCACCCGCTACGGCACCACCCCGGGCGCCGACAAGGCCGTCCTCGACGGCGGCCTCGCGATGGCCTGGACCGCCATCGAACTCGCCACGGCGGACACGACCCGCGAACGGCTGCTGACCGGCGTCGCGGGACGCTGACCGGCTCGGGGGTGACGCGGCGGCGTCACCCCCGAGGCGGGGCTCGGGGGCAGGGTCTCTCGTGTGCGCGGCCAAGCCGGACCGACGCTACAAACCCTGCCCTCGAAGCCACGTCAGTGCCGTGTCCGCGACCTCGCGCCAACCGCTGTCGATGGTCAGCGAGTGGCCCTTGTCGGGGAAATCGACGATGTCGGTGACAGCTTCGGAGTGGCGGTACTGCTTGAGGGTGGCGCGGGTGACCGACTGGGGGACGGTGTGGTCCTTGCCACCGCTCATCAGCAGGAGGGGACCGCGGTTGGCGTTGCCGGTGGCGACCTTGGCGGGCGAGTGCGGGTTGAAGTTGGCCGCGGCGGCTTCGAACAGGGGTTTGCCGGGGGCGGGGATCGTCCAGCGTTCGAACAGTGCGTCGGACTCTTCCGGGGACACCGCGTTGCCGAACGCGAAGCGGAACTGGTCGGCGGTGAGCGACACCGCGCGGTGCCGGTTCGCCGGGTTCTTGAACACCGGCAGCGTGGCCCGCAGCGCGGACAACGGCACGGGCAGCACGCCCTTGATCTGCGCGGCGTCGATGGCGACCGCGGCGGCGCCCAGGTCCTGCCCGAGGAGCTTCTGCGCGATCATGCCGCCGAAGGAATGCCCGATCAGGATCGGCGGCGCGTCCAGCCCCCGGATGATCCCGGCGAAGTGCTCCACGACGTCGTCGATGCCGTGGTCGGCGATGCTGTCCGGGTTCGCACGGGCCTCGGCGACCGTCGCCGGATCGCCGGGCCAGCCCGGCGCCGACGGCGCGTACCCCTCACGCTCGAACAGCCCGATCCACGGCTCCCACGACGACGCGTGCAACCACAGGCCGTGAATGAACAGGACGGGCTTGGGACTCGTCATGGCCGCCTTCTCCGATCTCGGGGGGCAGGGGCGCCGGGTGGCGCGTCAAGGTTGCCCGGATTCCCTTGGACCGAACATCCGGGACCCGGCGAGATCGGCGCGGCTCCGCGCCGTCCGCCCCCCACCGCCGCCGGGAACTACGCTCTGTCCCTGTGACCGGCACCGCTCCTCCCCCGCCCGATTCCTCCGACCGCCGCCCTACGGGTGACAGCCTGCGGAAGCTGCTCGACGCAGGCGGTGTGGCGTATGCCCCCGGCCTGGACCCGGCCGAGTTGCGCGCGGCCGAGGAGTCCTACGGCTTCACCTTCGCCCCCGAACACCGCCTGCTCCTCACCGCCGCGCTGCCCCTGGGCCCCGGCTGGCCGGACTGGCGCGAGGGCGGTCCCGCCGCTCTCCGCATGCAGCTCGGCCTGCCGGCCGAGGGCGTCGTCTTCGACGTCGAGAACGCCGGTTTCTGGCCCATCGCCTGGGGCGCCAAGCCGGCGCAGCGCAAACACGTCCTCAAGTCGGCCCGCTGGCACCTCGCCAAGGCACCGCGTCTGGTGCCGGTCCACGGCAACTGCTACCTGCCCGGCGTCGCGGACACCTGGGATCAGCCGGTGCTCGCCGTGCGGCGCAGCGCGGTCGAGGTGCGCGGCACGTCTTTGGCGGACTATCTGGCACGGGAGTTCGGGACGGCGGCGGCCACCGGCTCGGTCGAAGCCGCGCACGTCGCGTTCTGGAGCGACCTGGTCGACGGCTGACCTGTCCACTACCGCGGCGGCGGGCCGGTCAGGGATGCGGTGCCGCTGATGTTCGAGGACGGTCCGGCGGACAGGTTGACGTCCGCGCCGTCGGGTCGTCCCGTAACCTCCACCGGCGCGCCCGCCTGGCAAGGGCGGTGCAAGCGGTAGGCGAAGGTCCGCACGCTCGCCTGCGGGGCGTGACGACGCGGCAGTTCGAGCAGTGCCAGCGCCAGCAGCGGGCCGTGCACGAGGAGTCCGGGGTACCCCTCGACCTCGGTGGCGTATGGGTGGTCGTAGTGGATGCGGTGGGCGTTCGCGGTGAGGGCGCTGAACCGGAACAGGGTCACGGGATCGGTGGGGAGAGTGAACCGCCACAGGACGTTTGTCGGCCCTTCGGCATCCTCCGGCTCCGGAGCGGACGAAGCACGCGCCGCAGTCGGATCGCGGTACACCAAGTCGTGCTGCTCGACGACGCGTTCGACGCCGTCGACGAGATACGTGTGCCGTACCGCGACCAGCAGCAACGCCCCCGAACGACCGTCCCTCACCCGCACATCGGCAACCGTCGACCGGCGCGTCACCGTCTCCCCGATCCGGATCGGCGCGACGAACTCCGCCACGCCGCCGCCGAACATCCGCCGGCGTTCCGGCAGCGGCGGCAGCAGGTAGCCGTCCCGCGGATGGCCGTCGTCGCCGAGTTCCGCGCGGGTCGGGCGGTCGAGCAGGTAGACGGAGTGCCACAGCGGCGGCAGCACGTCGTCCGGCGGGTCGGTGCCGAGCAGAGCGGCGAGATCACGCGCGGGGCCGGCAGTGATGGTCTCGGTGACTTCGATCGGGTCCGGACGCCACGTCGCCGCGATGTCGGCGAACAAGTCCGCGTAGCCGCTGCCGGTGTCGGCTTGCCTGCGGGTCATCGGTCTTCCCCCGCCCCCGGCGCCGGATTGCGGGCGATGAGCTGCTTGGCGATGACCCCGCGCTGGATCTCGTTGGTTCCTTCCCCGACGATCATCAACGGCGCGTCGCGGAAGTAGCGTTCGACGTCGAATTCGGTGGAGTAGCCGTGCCCGCCGTGCACGCGCAGAGCGTTGGTGGCGACCTCCAGGCACACCTCCGAGGCGAAGAGCTTCGCCATCCCGGCTTCCATGTCGGCCCGTCGCCCCGCGTCGATCGACGCCGCCGCATCCAACGTGAGCAGCCGCGCAGCCCGCAGCTTGGTCGCGGAGTCGGCGAGCAGATTCCCCACCGACTGATGCTGCCAAATCGGCTGCCCGAAGCTGTGCCGTTCCTGGGCATAGCGCACCGCGTCGTCCAACGCGGCTTGCGCAACACCCACCGCCCGCGAGGCGACCTGCACCCGTCCGATCTCCAGCCCGCGCATCATCTGCGCGAACCCGCGCCCCGCCACCCCGCCCAAGACCGCATCGGCCGGCACCCGCACGTCCTCGAACAGCAGTTCGCAGCTCTCCACGCCCTTGTACCCGAGCTTGGGCAGGTCCCGCGAGACCTCGTAGCCGGAGCCCGCGTCCACAAGCAGCACCGAGAAGCCCTTGCCCTCCGCGGGCCGCGTCCGGCACAGCAACGCGATGACCCCCGCGCGCCGCGCCGACGTGATCCACGTCTTGCTCCCGGAGATCCGCCACACATCGCCATCGAGCACCGCGGTCGTACGCATCGCCTGCAGGTCCGACCCGCCGCCCGGCTCGGTCAGCGCCATCGCCGCCCGGATCTCCCCGGTGGCCAGCCGCGGGAGGTAGGTGTCTCGCTGCGTCGCCGTACCGAACGTCTTGACGAGATACGTGACCACCGAGTGGCTGCCCATCGCCCCCGCGAGCGACATCCACCCCCGCGCCAGCTCGGCCGTCACCAGCGAGAAGCACGCCGTGGACACGTCCACACCCCCGTACACCTCCGGAGCGAGCAGCCCGAACACACCCAGGCGCTTCATCTGCTCGATGAGGTCCTCCGGGTAGGCGTTCGCGTGTTCGAGATCCCGGGCAACCGGCCGGACCTGCCGGTCCACGAAGTCCGCAACCACCTCGACAACAGCACGTTCGTCGTCGTCGAGACGCGCAGACAACGGGATACGTTCCTGGGCCACACCTACTCCTCGCACCGTGAGCGGCCGACAACCGGCCCCTGCATCCCACTGGTGCCCGCGCAAATACGGAAGAGTCACGCGCGAGGACCATCACCCCTCGCCATCGCGTTCATGCCCCGTCCCCGTCCCCGTGCACGTCAAAGTCCCCGTCCCACGGAACGACGGTCATCTCCCGGTCGTCGTTCCAGTCATGGCCGAAGAACCGCATGCCCTCCCCGCCGTCGGCCATCGCCATGAGCCAGTCGCCATGAGCCAGTCGCCGTAGCCCATGGCGGTGAGCCAGGCCCTTCGCTGCCCTGTGCGCCCGCGGCCGCGAACTTCGGGAGTCCGCCGCCCTCCTCCGCCGCCGCCTCATGGCCATGGTCGTCCGCGGCGTAACCCACATGGCGTAACTCTTGGGGTGACAGTCGGGTCCACCTGCAGGTGTAGCGAAGCACCTACAGCGTCTTCCCGCCCCGATGCGCCGGGCCAAACACCGTATACGGACGCCGTATTGGGCCTCTCGGCCGTCACCCGACTGTCCGATTGCGCTCCCCGGCGGGGTTCCCAAAGGTGGGACATGTCCCCCCCACCTGAAGGAGTGGAACGGCAATGGGCATTCAGCACACGAAGACGGACAGCGCCGCTCTGGCGATCGAGGTCGAAAGCCTCGTCGACAGCCCGGAACCCGACGGCATCTACCACGACACCCGCGAATGCGCCGGCGCGCTGCTGGCGCTGGGGCTGCTCCTCATCGCTCCGCCGACGCCGCGTCCGAAGAAGCCGTCCCGCAGCTGAGGAGTAACCCGCGTTGGCCGGTAACGCAGACGCTCTGCGCTCCGTGATCGCCGATGCGGCCTCCGGGGTCGCCCTCGCCCTTCGGGGCGGGGGCGGCCCCGATGCCGTGTCCGGCATCCTGCATCCCGACAACCCCTTCGCGCCGGCGGCCGTACGCGTCCTCGGCGCGGACGTGCTGGCGCCCTACGCGCTGGGCCACCCGCCGCCGACGGCGGAGGCCGGCGATGCGCAGTCGGTGCGCATGGCGCTGGCCGCCTACCCGCCTGGTGCGGACGCGTCCGAAGTGTCCGTGTGGAGTTACGGCGGACTGGCCGAGGCCGCGCGCCGCTTCCTCCCCGCCGACGGCGCGCTGCCGCCGGTCCCCGACGCCGACATGGCGTGGACCGGCACCGACCCGTGGCAGCGCCTCGCGCACCGGGTGTCGCAACTTGCCGCGCTCGCCGTTCCGGGCCTGGCCGACGGTCTCGCGGCCAACCTCGCGCCGCGTGTCGACGACCTGTCCCGCGGCTTCGTGCGCGCGGTGCGGCGCCGCGACTGGCTGCAGGCCGCGGGCGTCGGGCGGTGGCTGGCCCGGCTGCCGGACGTCCCGGAGACCCTCGGGTTGGACACCGGGCTGGTGTTCGTCGGCCGCCTCGGCGCCGCGGACCCGCGCGTCGACCTGCATGTGGCGGCGGCGCAGCGGTTCTTCGGGCGGGGCCGGTGACGGCGGGCGCCCCGGAGGACTCGGACGGCGCGGACCTGGTCGATCGGGTGGCCGATGGTGCGCTCGGGTGGCTGGACGCGCGGCGCGACCGGTTCCGGTTGCCCGCCGACATCGCCGAGCCGGGTGTCGACGTCGATCGGACGTTGAAGCCGCTGGGGGAACTGGCGGAGCTGGCGGGGTTGATCGCGTCCGTACACCCGCGCCCGGAGCTGCGGGCGCGGGCCGAAGGCCTGTTCGCTTTCGCATGGGCGCAGACCGTGGACGGCGGGGTGTTCGCCGAACTGCTGCGCGCGGAGCCGCATGCCACCTATCCGGTGGAGATCTACGGCGTGTTCGCCCGGGCGGGGCTGCGCCACCCGGATACCGATGCGCTGGTGGACGCCCTCACCCGGCCGCTGAGCTGGCGGGTACCGCGTTCGGACCCGACCCGCTCGCTGGGTGTACTGAATGCCGAGGACCGCACCCGCGGGGGTGCGTCCGAAGCCTGGCAGGACGACTTCGCCGCCGACTACGCCCGCACGTGGCTCGGGCTGCTGCCGGAGCCTTGGGCGCTGGACCGGCGCGCCGCGTACGGCCTCACGCACGACGTCTTCCACGTCACCGACTGGGGGCGCCACCGCGACCGCCTGCCTGCGGAGGCCGCCGGCTACCTGCGGCTGTGGCTGCCCACGTGGCTCGACTGCTGGCTCGACGAGCGGTCGTGGGACTTGGCGGGGGAACTGCTCGCGGTCGCCGCATGTGTGGACGTCCTGGACGCGGCCGGTTCCGTCGACATCGCGGCGGCTTGGCGGCGGCTCGCCGCGGCGCAGGACGCGGACGGCGGGCTCCCGGAGACCGGCGCGGAGCCGCGTCCCGCCGACCCGGCCGCGGACTTCCTTGCTTGCTACCACTCCACGCTGGTCGCGGCGTTCGCCGCGACGCTGGCCCGAACCGCGCCGGTACCGGCGCTCGTCGCGACGGAGGCGGCACGGTGACCACGACGACGATGGCATCCCCTGCCCTGCTGCACCAGGTGGGCGAACGCGCGCTGGACTGGCTCGACGCGCACCGCGAGTACTTCCGGCTCCGCGAGGACGAGCAGACCACGCCGGTCGACCTGGTCGACCGGCTCAAGCCGATCGGCGAGCTGGCCGTCAACATGCGCGTGCTGTTCCGCGAAGGGGTGGCCGGGTCGCGGCAGCGCGCCCGCGGCGGCGCGCTCCTCGACTTCGCGTGGCGCGAGCTGCTCGACGGCGGCAACGTGCTCGCCCGGCTGCAGGACGACGAGCTGTTCTCGCCGATCCCGCTGGAGATCTACGCGCCGTTCCACGAAGAGGGCTACCGGCACCCCGGTCTGGAGGCGTCCATCGCCGCGTCGCAGCGGACCCGCACCTGGGCGGCGCTGGAGATGCAGCCCGCCCGTCGGCTGGCCGTGCTCGGCGCGGAAGCCCGGATCGGGCTCGAACCCAGCGGCGACTTCGACGAGGCGCTCGGCCGGACGTGGCTGGGACGGCTTCCGGAGCCGTGGACGGTGCAGCTGCACATCGGGTACGACATCACGCACACGGTCTTCCACATCACCAACTGGGGCGAGGGCCGGGACCGGATGCCGCCACGGCTTGCCGAGTACCTCACCTTGTACCTGCCGGCGTGGCTCGAGGACTGGGCCGATCTGCGGCACTGGGACCTGCTCGGCGAGCTGCTGGTCGTCGACACCTGCCTGCCGCGGCCGGTGCTGGACGCCTCGGTGTGGGAGCGGTACGCGGCCGCACAGGACGCGTCCGGGGCGATGCCCGTGCGGGGCGGGATGCCGGAGGGCGATGCGGACGACGTGTTCGACCAGGTACACCACCCCACGCTGGTGGCCGCGTTCGCGTCCGCGATGGCCACGTCGCGGGCGATGGACGCCTGATGACGAGCACCGCACCCGCACCGACCGCCGCCCCGGCCCCGGCCCGTCCGAGCGAACTCGACGAGCGCCTCGCCGCTATGCTGCGCGCGGTCGACGCCCCCGATGTCGTGGTCGCCGTCTCGGTGCGCGGCCGGCGAACGGTGGTGTCCGGCGGGAGCGCGCCGGAGCCGACGGTGCCCCGGACCGGCCAGCGCTACGAACTCGGTTCGCTGACCAAGACGTTCACCTGCCTGCTGGCGTGCGAGATGGCGGCGCGCGGGGTGATCCGGCTCGACGACCCGGTCGCCGACTACCTGCCGGCGGGGAATCGACGGGCGCCCGGGATGAGCCTGCGGCACCTGGTGACCCACACGTCCGGGCTGCCGCGGATTCCGCGCGATCTGGTGCTCGGCGCGCTGACGCGGCCGCACCACAACCCGTACACCGGATACGGCGACGCACGACTGCTGCGGACGTTCGCCGGGGCCCGGCTCCGGAGCGCACCGGGCCGACGCTGGCACTATTCCAACTTCGGTATCGCGCTGTTGGGACGGGCGCTCGCCGAGGCGGCCGGGAAGCCCTATGACGCACTACTGGACGAACGGGTGCTGCGGCCGCTCGGGCTCACGGACACCGCGGCGGACCTGGGACGCGCGGACGTACCCGGGGACGCCGTGGGACGAGCCGGGGACGGCACCACCGTCGTCCCGTCCACCGGGATGGGGGCGTTCGCGCCGGCCGGGGCGGTCCGGGCCACGCCCGGTGATCTGCTCACGTACGCCGAGGCGCATCTGGCGCCGGACGCGACTCCGCTGGCCGAGGCCTTGCGCAGCGCGTGTGCGTTGCAGCTGGAGCACGGGTGGCCGCGGCGCAGCGGTCAGACGCTCGGGTGGATCCGGCATCCGGCGGAGCAGGGTCCGCTGCTGTTCCACCCGGGGGCGACGTTCGGACAGCAGGCCTACGCCGGGTTCCATCCGCCGACCGGCACGGCCCTGGTCGCGCTGGCGACCCGGCGGGGACGGTCCTGCCGTGTGGTGCAGGCGGCGTATGAACTGCTGTACGCGTTGGCGGAGTCCGGGGAGCCGGTCGCGCGGTCGCGCTGACCTGCCGGTCTCGCGTTGCCCGGGCCGGCGGACGGCTGCCCCTCCCCCACGACCCCGCCGAAGACATCCAAGACGTACTGCCCGCAGGGGGGCGTTGGGTGGGGTAAAGGCCTCAGGGGGCCGGCGTCTCGGCGGTGACGAGGGCCAGCAGGCCCGGGAAGCACGTCTCGATATCGGTGCGGCGGAGGGCGGCCATCCGGCTGTTGCCGCGGTCGACCTGTCGGATGAGTCCTGCCTCGCGCAGCGTGCGGAAGTGATGCGTGACGGTGGCCTTGGAGACGGGGAGTGCGAAGGAAGCGCAGGTCCGAGCTGTGCCGTCGGGTGCGGAGGCCAGCTCACGTACGACCCTGCGGCGCAAAGGGTCGGCCAAGGCCGCGAGAACCGCACTCAGCGTCATTTCGCCTGCGGACGGGTGGCCTTCGCTGTCCGGCATGCGTACACCTCCATGTAGGTACGAGTTGCATCGTACCTCTAGGTGCGTCTAGCGTCGCACAGGTACGAATTTGGTCGTACCTAAACGAGGAGGGTGCATGCCCCATCCACTCACGCTCGTCGGTCTCGCCCGCCCCAAGCCCGAGCGCGCCGCCGAACTCAAGGAACTACTGCTGTCGTTCGTCGCCCCGACCCGCGCCGAGGAGGGCTGCCTGGAGTACCACTTCCACGAAGACCGCGCCGAGCCGGGCGTCTTCGTGTTCTACGAAGCCTGGCGCTCCCAAGCCGACCTCGACGCCCACTTGGCACTGCCGCACATGCGGGCGTTCTGGGAACGGCGCATGGAGTACCTCGCGTCGGACCTGGAGATCCGCTTCCTGGAGATGCACAGCCCATACCCACGGACGATCGAGGCGTGAGCGGGTGGCGCGAAAAGGGGACGCGGCCACGGCAGGCACGGACCCCTTCGCGCTCCCGCCCCGAGGGCCTCCCGGGCCAGAGGGACAGGTTCAAGGCCGTTCGGAGTCAGACGGGATGCAGGCGGCCGAACAAGTACGCGTCGAAGCGTCGGCGCCCGCATACAGCCGGCAATCGCAGCGCCGGAACGCTGCGGACCCGGTGCGTTCGGGGTCGGGGAGGCTGTCTCACCTGCCTGGGTCTTGGGGCAGGTTGAGATCGCGGCTGCGTGTCGATCGCGGGTGTGGGGTCGGATCCGGTGTGCGCGGCGTCGCTGTTCGTCCTGTGCCAGGGGACGGCGCGGTGCGGGAGGGCGCGGGCCGGGGGAAGGGCGTGTGCCACCGCGGCGGCAAGGCTCGTGGCACGTGCAGCGTTCAGGCTCGCGGGGGTGACCCGCTCGTCGACGAGTGCCTTTTGGGCGATGGCGGCGTCCAGCACCGCGCGTGCGGTTGCTTCGAGCCAGGCGGCCCGGTGGCCAGTGCGAATGCCGAGCCGGTAGGCCTCCTCGTACACGGCGCGGGCGGACGACGACCCCTGGGCGTGGGCGCGCAGCCGGCTGATCGCCGCCCCCACGGCCGGGTCGCGCACGGATACGAGTTCTGCTAGTTCGTCACTGGCGTGACGGTTCATCGACATGTCTGAGTTGCGGTGCCACGGGTTGTGTCTGCGGCCGAGTCGATGATGGTCGTCGGCCAGATAGACCATCGTCTTCTTCTCCATCAAGCGGTGGCTCAGCCATGTCGGGTTGAGGTGCCGCGCGTCGCGGCCGCCGCGGAGCCTTCCCTCCCGCACTCCGAGCGCGAAGCCTTCCCGGAGCGCGGCGGGGCCGGTTCGGGTTTCCATCCGCGGCGCCTCCGGCCGCAGAGCGGCGGCACCCGGGTCGGCGACCCGGAGGATCAGGGCACCCACCGCCAGCCAGTCCCCCTTGTCCCGGATCTCTTGGCGGCTGGCAGCGGCCCCGCCGGCCCACGACGGCGTGGCGGTCTTCGGCGGCTGTTTGGCGGCGTCGGGCCTCTTTTCATACACGGAAGGTCCAGCTGTGACCGACGGGAATTTCGGGCGTCGTCGGCCGGAACCCCTGTTCTCGCCGGACATGCCGTGTGTCGGCAGTCTCGGTCATGGGCTGAGGGCGAGGTCGAGGCCGCCGTCGCCTGCTCGGGTCGCGGCGGCCCTGCCGCCGCGGAATCCCTTGTGGTAGCGCAGTTCGGGGTCCGGGCGGCTGTCGGTCCGGCGCGGGGTGGAGCGGCCCGGGGAGGGGCCGAGGTCTTGCGGCATCCGCGAGACGGGGCGCAGGCCGGCGGTGGTGGTCGGCCTCGTGGCCTGGGCTTCTCGGGCGCGGCCTGGGGTGTCGTGTGCGGTCTCCTCGGTGTGGCCGATACGCCAGTAGCCCTGGAAGGCCACGGAACGCCGGTCCACGCCGCGTTCGCCGACGAGGTGCCGGCGTAGCGCGCGCACGCCGGAGGCTTCTCCGGCGAGCCACGCGTAGGTAGGCGAAGGCAGATCCGCGCCCTGGACGGCTTCGAGGATCCGGTGGCTGTCGGCACCGGGCAGCCAGGTCAGGTTCACGCCGCGCGGTGCCGCCAGGTGCTGGATATCGGCGGCCGTGGGGACGGACACGAAGGCGTGGCCGCGCGCGTCGGCCGGCAGCGACTCGATGACGGCGCCGACGGCGGGGAGCGCCGCCTGGTCGCCCACGAGCAGAAGGTGGCTGCCGAGGGAGGGGGCGAAGCCGTAGCCGCCGTTGCGGGCGATGGTCGGCCCCAGGAGGTCCAGTTCATCGCCGGGGCCTGCGTTGCGTGCCCATCGTGAGGCCGGGCCGCCGGGGTCGTGCAGCGCGAAGTCGATGTCGATCGTCGGCGGATCCGGACGGTGGGCCCGGACGGTGTAGGTCCGCTGGTACGGGCGTAGTTCCTCGGGGATCGCCTCCAGCGCCTCGCGCCAGGTGGCCGCGCCAGGGGCGATGCGAGGTGCCGGCCCGGGACCGCGTGGCACGAACAGCTTGACGCGCTGGTCCGGCCCGCCGACGACGAAGTGGGCCAGGTCGGCGGATGCGAACGTGATCCGGGTGGCGTTCGGGGAGAGCGGTCGGTTTGCGGCGACGGTGACGTGGAACGGGCGGTACGCCTGGGCCCGTTGAACGCGTTCGGCGGCGATGAAAGCCTCCACGACCTCATGATCAATTCAGGTTAGGCTGGCCTAACGTAACACGAGGTGGCGCGAGGCCGCCCCTCCGTGGCCGGCCGAAACCAGGCCACCAGGAGCCGGCCCGGACACGAGACGGAGCCCGCATCCTTGCGCGGGAACGATCCCGCGCCGATACTCGCCCCTACCGGGCGGCCGGTCCGCGGCCGGACCGGGACCGCAACCGCACAGCGCGAGGAGCAGGACTGATGAGCACGGCCGAGCCCTGGGACGTGATCGTGGCGGGCGCCGGACTGGCCGGGCTCGTCGCCGCGCGCGAACTGGCCGCGCAGGGGCTGTCCGTCGCGGTGTTCGAGGCGCGTGAGCGGGTCGGCGGCCGTACGTGGTCGTGCGCCTTCCCGGGGACGGAGACGACCGTCGACCTGGGCGCCGAGTGGGTCGCGCCCGGGCACCACGCCGCGCTCGTGGCCGAGTACGAGCGGTACGGGATCGAGCTGCTGCCGGACGGCGAAGCGGGACTCCCCCGGACGTGGCTGCTGGACGGCGAGACGCTGTCCGGGGACCTGCCGCTCGACGACGCCGAACGCGCCGCCTTCGAGGCGTTCATCGGCGACCTGGTGGCGGAGGCGGAAGTCCTCACCGGCCAACCCGCCTTCACGTCGTCGCCCGGGATCGAGGTCCCGTTCGCGGACCGGCTCGCGGAGCTGCCGCCGCGGGTCGCCGCGGTGCTGTCGTCGCTCGCCACGTCGGTGATGGGTGCGCTGCCGTCGGACGTCTCCGTGGTCGGGATGCTCGACGACATGGCCGAGATCGGCGCGAAGCCGGAACCAGGCGAGGACGGCGAGAACGGCTTCGCGAGATCGTCGCAGCGGCGGGTCGAGGGCGGGGTCGGGCAGCTTGCGGACCGCATCGCCGCGACGTTCGAAGCCCGGCTGTTCCTGGGGGCGCCGATCGCCGCGGTCGCTCAGGACGCCGACGGCGTCGAGGTGACGCTGGCCGAGGGGACGGCGCACCGGGCGCGCGGACTGGTGTCCGCGGTCCCGGTCAACACGCTCGCGGACATCGCCTTCCGCCCGGAACTCCCCGCGGACATCGCGCTGCTGGCTGCGGAGAAGCACTCCGGGCAGGCGGTGAAGGCCATCGCGCGGGTCGCCGGGATGCCTGGGGACGCGGCGCTGAGCATGTGGCCGCCCGCGCTGACCGGCGCGATCGGCATCGGCACCGCGGTGGCGGGCTGGGACGACGCCCTGGTCATCTGCTTCGGCCTGCCGGAAACCCTCGACCCGACGGACCCGGACGCTCTCACCGCGCAGTTGCGCCGGGTTTTCCCGGAGGCCCGGGTCGTCGAGGTGGCCTGCCACGACTGGAACGCCGACCCGTATGCCCGCGGCGCGTGGTTCGCGCCGAAGCCCGGCCAGTGGGCGCTGCTCGCGGCGTTCCTGCAGCCCCACGGGCGGGTGGTCTTCGCCGGCAGCGACATCAGTCCGACGTCGCTGGGCTACATGGACGGCGCGGTAGTGTCGGGGCGTGCGGCGGCGGAGCGGATCCGCGAGGTGCTCGGCGCCTGACCGGAGGCTTGGCCGCTAGCCGGCGTCGCGGCGCCTGACGGGGGGTTCCCGCTAGCCGACTTGGCGGCGCAGCCGGTAGAGGACGTGGCGGCGCAGCGGGTGGCCTTCGGGGATGCGGGGGTGGTCGAAGTCGTCGTGCGGGTCGTGGGTCATGCCGAGGCGCTCCATGACCGCGCGGGAGCGCAGGTTCCGCACGGCGGTGAACGAGACGATCTCGGACAGGCCGACGTCGTCGAAGCCGAAGGCGGCCGCCGCGGTGGCCGCCTCGGTCGCGTAGCCGTGGCCCCACGCGGACCGGGCGAGGCGCCAGCCGATCTCGACCGCGGGCATGAACGGCGCGTCGACTACGGGCCGCGCGAGCCCGGTGAACCCGATGAACTCCCCCGTGGCGCGCACCTCCACCGCCCACAACCCCCAGCCGTCGCGTTCGATCGCCGCACGGCAGCGCCCGGCCATGGCGTCACTGGCTGCCCGGTCCAGTGGGGCGACGAAGTGCTCCATCACCGCGGGGTCGGCGTTCAGGCGCGCGAACGGCTCGGCGTCGGAGGGCTGCCACTGGCGGAGGAGGAGGCGGTCGGTGGAGAGGCTTCTGGGCTGGTCACCGGGCATGCGGTCCTCCTCGGCGGGGTGCGACGGGTGACCGGGCAAGGATAGTCAGGCGGCAGGCGGGCGGCGGCCGAGAAGGGGGCGGCGGCCGGAGGGTGACGGCCTGGCCCGGTCCGAAGCCCTCCGGCGGGGCCGCGAGGCCGCGAGGCCGCGAGGCCGCGAGGCCGCGAGGCCGCGAGGCCGCGAGGCCGCGAGGCCGCGAGGCCGCGAGACGATCGTTCTTAGGTTCGGTGGGCCGGAAGTGGTCCACGGGTCAGCCGGTCGACGAGTCCGGCCCGCTGCCTCTCACGCCGACGTGAACTCCAAAGGGTTCTCGAACAGTTCCGTGAAGGCCAGTTCGGCGGCGCCGTGGAGGGGGGCGTCGTCGGCGAGGAGGGCGGTGCGCAGGCGGAGGTGTTCGCGGTGTGTGGGGAGGGTCGTGCGGTTGATGCGGCTGCGGACCTGGGCGGCGGCTGCGGGGTACACCAGGCGGAGGGTGCCGCCGAAGACCACGATTCTGGGGTTGAGGATGTTCACCAGGTTGGCGACGCCGATGCCGAGCCAGTCGCCGACGCTGCGGAGGCCTTCCTCGGCGTCCTTGTCGCCGCGGGCGGCGGCGTCGACGGCGCGGTGGACGGCGTCGCGGCCGCGGGTGCCGGGGTGTCCGGCGCGGGTGAGGAGCGTCGGTTCGCCGATCTCGGTTTCCCAGCAGCCGGTGGAGCCGCACCAGCAGCGGCGGCCGTGCGGGTTGACGACCATGTGGCCGAGTTCCGCGGCGAAGCCGTCGGCGCCGGTCAGCGGGCGGCCGCGGGCGATGATGCCGCCGCTGATGCCGCCGTCGCCGTGCAGGTAGACCGCGTCGTCGTGGCCGGCGGCGGCGCCGCGGGTGTGTTCGCCAAGGGCGCCGAGGTTGCCGGTGGTGCCGACCCGGACGGTGCGGCCGGCGGCGTCGGCGAGCAGCGCGCCGTAGCGTTCGGTGCCGGACCGGGCGTGTGCCGGGCCGTCGTCGCGGGCGATCGCGGCGGGGACCGCGGCGGCGGCGCCGACGCAGAGCGCCTGCGGTTCCGCGGAGGCGGTGAGGTGGGCGGCGAAGTCGGCCAGCCGTTCGACGCCTTCGTCGAGGCCGAAGGTGCCGCCGGGGCGTTCCACTTCGCGGCGGTCGAGGACGACGCCGCCGAGGCCGACGCGGGCGGCGACGAGGCGGTCCGCGCCGACCGCGAACGCCAGCGCGTAGACGCTTTGCGAGCGGGCCCGGACGACGAGCGAGGGGCGGCCGCGTCCGGCGGTGTCGCGCGGGAGTTCCTCCAGGACGAGGCCGGCTTCGGTGAGGTCCGCGGTGAGCGCGCCGATGGTGCTGCGGTTGAGGCCCATGCCGGCGGTGAGCTGGGCCCGGGAGACCGGGCCGAGGAGGTGGACGCGGCGCAGCAGCGCGCCGAGGTTCTGGCGGCGGATGTCCTCTTGCGTCGGTGCTGCGCGCATGCGGTTGCGGTCCTGTCCTTCCTGCCGTGATCCCCCGCCGTCGGCCGTCGCCGCTGCCCGGCGCCGGCTACCGCAGGCCCACGGCTTCGGCCCGCTTCCGGGACAGCGCGTCCACCCCGGCCGCGAGCAGCAGCACCGAGCCGGTGACAACATACTTGACGCCCGCGCTGTACCCCATGAGTCCCATCCCGTTGTCGATGACGGCGACGACGGCGCCGCCGACGACCGCGTCGAGGACCCGGCCTTTGCCGCCGAAGAGGCTGGTGCCGCCGATGACCGCGGCGCCCACCGCGTACAGCAGGACGTTGCTGCCGCCGGTGTTCGGGTCGACGGAGTTGGCGCGGGAGGCGGCGATGATCCCGCCGATGGCGGCGAGGGTCGAGCAGATGACGAAGGCGGATATCCGGACGCGGTCGACGTCGATGCCCGCGCGCCGGGCGGCTTCGCGGTTGCCGCCGACCGCGTAGAGGCTGAGGCCGAAGGCGGTGCGCCGCAGCAGGAACGTGCCGGCGGCCAGCAGCACGACGATGACGGGTACGACGATGGGGACGCCGCGCAGGGAGACTTGGGCGGCGTTGTGGCTGCGTTCCAGGTTGAGCGCGTAGACGCCGACGCCCGCGGCGACCGCCAGAGCGCCCACCCGCATGGCGGTGACGGTGCGCGGCGGCGCGGCGAGGCCGCGTCGGGTGCGGCCGAGGTCGCGGGCGAACTGGGCGGCACCCCAGGCGCCGACGGCGAGGGCGGCGAGGACGATGCCGAGCCACGGCGGCATGCTGTTGTTGGCGACGGCGAGGATCGTCTTGTCGCGGACCGGGACGTTCTTGCCGTTCTCGACGATCATCAGCAGGACGCCTTGGAAGGCGAGGAACCCGCCGAGCGTGACGACGAACGACGGGATGCCGAGTTTGGCCACCAGCACGCCGATGGCCATGCCGATGACCGCTCCGGTGAGGAGCGCCGCCGCGGTGGCCAGGTACCAGGGCGCGCCGTGGCTGTCCATGAGCACCGCGGCGACGGCGGCGCACACGCCGCTGGCGAAGCCGGCGGACAGGTCGATCTCGCCGAGGACGAGGACGAAGGTCAGGCCCATGGCGATGACCGTGACGGCGGCGCCCTGGGTGAACAGGTTGGCGAAGTTGCCCGCGGAGAGGAACCGGGGGCGCATCACCGAGAAGACGGTGACCAGGATGACCAGGCCGAGCAGGGCGGGCAGGACGCCCATGTCGCCGCCCCGAAGCTTGGCGAGGTAGCCGCGGAGGTAGTCGGCGGTCGGTGACGGGGGCGGCGACGCGGCCGGCGGGTCCGCGGCGTCGCGGGGCAGCGCTCCGGTGGTCATGCCGGGTCTCCGTTCTCGTCGCGGGTCAGGGTCCCGCCGCGCCCGGTGGTGATGAGTTGCACGACTTGGGAGTGCGTCACGTCGGACGTGCTGACCTCGGCCGTCATGCGGCCGAGGTACAGCACGGCGATGCGATCGGCGACCGCGAACACGTCGTTCATGTTGTGCGAGATCAGCAGGACGGCGAGCCCGTTGTCGGCCAAGCGCCGCACCAGGTCCAGGACTTGGGCGGTCTGGGCGACGCCGAGCGCGGCGGTGGGCTCGTCCAGCACCACCACTTTGCTGTTCCACAGCACGGCTTTGGCGATGGCGACGGTCTGCCGCTGGCCGCCGGACAGCCCGGACACCCGCTGCCGGACGGACGCGACGGTGCGCACCGACAGGCTCTCCAGGGTCCGGGCCGCCATCTCCTCCATCGTGGGTTCGTCGAGGACGAGCCCGCGGGTGCGTTCGCGCCCGAGGAACATGTTCTGGACGATGTCGAGGTTGTCGCACAGCGCGAGGTCCTGGTAGACGATCTCGACGCCGAGCGCTCCGGCGGCGCGCGGGCTGTCCACCTTCACCGGCTGCCCCTCGAAGAGGTAAGCGCCGGAATCCGTCGGGTAGATGCCCGCGATGCACTTGACCAGCGTGGACTTGCCGGCGCCGTTGTCGCCCACCAGCGCGGTGACTTCGCCCGCGCGGACGGTCAGGTCGACGTCGCGCAGCACGTGGACGGGTCCGAAGCTCTTGTTGATGCCCCGGAGTTGCAGGATCGGTGCGGGTTTCCCGGGGTGTCCGGGCTCCTCACGGCGGTGCGGTTGCGGTGTCGGCACGACGGTCGGCCCTCCTCGCGCGGTCCGTGCATCTTCGCGGGTGCGAGCGTCAGTTGACACCGACTTCCGCGCACGTGGCGGCCAAATCGCCCGCGCACACGTCCTGTTTGGTGGCGAAGCCGTCCTTGACGACGTCGTTGACGTTCGCCTTGAAGATCGACTGCGGTTCCAGGAGGACGGAGGGCACGTCGCGGTTGCCTTCCGGGTCGTGCACGGTGCCGGGCGCGGTGGGCTTCTCGCCCTTGGCGAGTCCGATCGCGAGCCGGGAGACGGCGTCGGCCTCCTGCTTGATCGGCTTGTAGACGGTCATGCACTGGTCGCCGGCCAGCACGTTGCGCAGGCCTTCGGTGGTGGCGTCCTGTCCGGTGACCGGGACTTTGCCGTTGAGCTTCTGCTTCTTCAGTGCGGCGATGGCCGCATTGGCGAGGCCGTCGTTGGCGGCCACCACGCCGGCGATGTCGGGCTTCTGCACGAGCATCTGCTCGAAGATGGTGCCGGCTGTGGGGTTGTCCCAGCCGGGGACCGCCTCGTCGGGGCCCTTGACGTACTCCCCCGCGTCGAACTTCGGCTTGAGCACGCCGTCGTAGCCCTGTTTGAGGAGCGTCGCGTTGTTGTCCGTCGGGGAGCCGTTGAGGTACGAGATCACCGGCTTGGTGGCCTTGGCGTCGGTGAGGCATTTGACGACGCCTTGGCCGAGGAGGGTGCCGACCTTCACGTTGTCGAAGCTGACGTAGTACTGCGCGTTGCCGCCGAGGGTCAGGCGGTCGTAGTCGATGGTCGCCACGCCCTGCGCTTTGGCCTTGTCCAGCACGGCCTTTCCGGTGCCGCTGTCCAGGTTGACGATGATGAGGACGTTGACGCCGTTGGTGATCATCTGGTCGGCGATGGTCTGGAACTGCGCCTTGTCGTCCTGGGCGTTCTGGATGTCGTAGTCGACGCCGGCGGCCTTGAAGGCCTCGCTCAGGTACTTGCGGTCGGCGGTCTCCCACCGCGCCGAGGACTTGCTGTCCGGGAGGATCACGCCGACCTTGGGCTTGTCGCCGCCGTCGTCGGAGCAGGCGGCGACACCGAATGCCGCGACGAGGCCGAGGGGCAGTGCCAGGGCGAGGGTTCTCGTACGCATGGTGCAACTTCCCTTCTGGGCGGGCCAGTCCGAGTATGTTGCTGGCGACAACGTAATAGCTCGCCGGGATCTGCACCAGAGTTGCGATGCGTTGGGTTATTAAGTTGTGGGAGGCAGCAACCGGTCGCGCGGCCGACGCGGACCGGCGGTAGGTTACGGAGGTTCATCGGCAGGGTTCCGGGTCCGGCCAGGGCCCGCGCGCATCGGGGTTCGGGGTAGGGCAATGGGTATACGGGACGCGGCTCGCGGGGCGGGGCGTCAGGCGGTCTCCGGGCTGGCGGCGGCGAAGCGGGCGACGTTGGGGAGCGGAACCGACGACGGGTGGGTGCGCAAAACCCTGGATGCGCAGCCGCGTCCGGGGCTGCCGGTCGCCGAGCCGTGGGAGCTGTCGTTCGGCACGATCGTGGCAAGCCACCCCCGGGCGCCCGGCGCCGCCGCCAAGCTGCTCGGCGGGCTCGACGGGTTCGGCAGGATCGCGATCGGCCCGGACACGGTCGGCTTCGACGATGCGGACGTGTCGTGGGACAAGGTCGTCGAGGTACGCGTGCACAGCGCCGCCGACCTGCTGCCGGACGCCATGATCGACCACGAAGTCGACCGCATCCGCGGCCTGTTCCCGCCGATCCCGGGCCGCAAGCGGCTGGTGGCGATGGCTGCCGAGGGCCTGCTGACCCTGGTGCTGGCGGCGAGCGAGCAGGCCGACCGGCAGGACCGGCTGCTCCCCTGCGAGATCGTGGCCAAGGGCGCACTCGGGCGCACCAAAACCCTCACCGGCGGCTTGTTCGCCGCGGCGGTGATGACGAACCTGCCGGAGGTCGGCGAAAGCCTCGTCGCCACGGCGGCGGCACACGGCATCCCCGTCACCCAGGCCGCCTCGCCGCGCGCCGGCGCCAAGACCGAACGCGGCAAGGCGTTGCGTGCCGGATCGGCTTCCCTGGCCGCCAAGTTGGCCGCGGTGCGCGGGAGCCTGGACGAGCCTGCGGACGGCGACGACAGCGGCGATGCGGCCCTGCCGGGGCCGCGCGGGGAGGCGGCGGACCTGCCGGCGGACCCGCCCGGCAGTCTCGCCGAGTCCGAGGACAAGGGCCTCTAGGGCGTGTCTGGTGGATATTCGCGCCCCTCACGTCGTCTGGTGCCGTGCATCGCAAGGCGCAGGCCCGCAGCTCGTACTCGGTCGTACTCGCAAGGGCCTGCAACGCCGCGAGGTGCGGTGCCAGGCGGCGTGAGGGGTGTGAAGATCCACCAGACGCGCCCTAGCCGCCGGACGCGTTATGCGTGGTAGGCCGCCGCCGCGGCCGTGGTGACCAGTTCCGGGAAGGTGCCGGGGAAGTCCGGGAGGATGCGGGCGGCGATCACCCACGCTTCCGGGTCGGTGCCCAGGGTGGTGTCGGCCCGGGCGGTGAGGTGGTCGCGGGCTTCTGCTGCCCCGTCGGGGAAGTAGGGGGCGAACGCGTCGATCGCCTGCAGGAGGCGCTGGGCGGGGAAGGCCAGATCGGCGAACTCGCCCAGGGTGATCGTCTTGTGCGTCAACTCCCGCACATACCAGGGAGCATCGGGGTCGCCACGGTCGGGTCGGCGGAACGGCTCCGGTGGCGGGAGCGGGTGGTGGCGCAGCGCCGCTTGGGCGTGGGCGCCGGAGCGGCGGGCCAGGGCCGGGGCGGCGTCGGGGTCGGCGGTGCAGACGCCGAGGCTGAAGGCGGCCGGGGCGTCGGGGTTGAGGGCGAGGATGCGGGCGGCGGCTTTGGGGAGCGGGTCGCGGGCGTGTTCGTCGATCAGGACCGGCCAGAAGGACGCCGGGAACGGCCGGTAGGCCTGGCGCGGGGTGCGGCGGATTGCGGCTGCCAGCGCGAGCGGCGCTTCGTGTTCGGCGAGCGCCGCGCGGAGGCGGCGGTAGCCGAGCGGGCTTCGCAGGGCCGCTTGGGCGATGTCCGCGCATTCCCCCGTCAGCAGCCGCGACACGCGTGGGTCGAGGAGCGCGGTGCGGCCGCGGCACTGCCACAGGCTGAGCAGGCCGCGCAGGATGCCGGCGGTGCCGAGGCGTTCCTGGTGGAGGCGCAGGGCTTCGCGGATCAGGTCGGGGTGGTGCCCGTACACCGCCAAGGCGCACCTGAGGGCTACCGGGTCCGCGGGGTCCTCGGCCTCCGCCAGGTGGCGCATGCGCTGCCGGTCGAAGGACGCCAGCCGGACGCGGTCCGGGGCGTTGATGCGGGTCGCGAGGTGGACGCGGTGCGCGCCGGCGATGTCCGGGGCGTAGTAGAGCAGTCCGCCGTGCACGTGCGGCAGGTGCAGCGCGAGGATCTCGGCGACGGCTTCCGGGGTGCGGCGGATCCGTCCGGCCACGGGGCCGGCCAGGTCGGGCCGGTGCCGGATCACCGGGACCGCGACGTGCGGCGGCAGGCGGCGGTGTTCGATGATCCCGCTGATCGCGTACACCGGCAGGAACGCGACGACCCGGTCGACGATGCTCGGCTGTGCGCGGCCGAGCATGCCGGCGGGGGTGTGGGCCCGCCACGGCTCCTGGGTCAGGCCCTGCACTCGGGGCAGTGCGTGTTCTTGGAGCGCCAGGGGCTTGCCGGGATCTCGGGTCAGGCCCTCCTCGACCGCCCGCGCGCACAGCTCCGGGAACGTGCCGGAGTAGGTCGGGGCGTGCGTGATCAGCCACAGCCAGGCGGCGACGGCGTCGTCTTCGGAGAGTTCGGCGTCGCGCGGCGAGCCGCCGTTGCCGGGCAGCAGCTCGGCCAGCTCGTCGAGGAGCCGGTCGACGGGCGCGAGCAGTTCGCCGTCCCGCACGCTCGCGTAATGCTCGACGGTGCGCATCGCCGACCAGCCCGGCCTCGCTTCCCACAGCACGTCGCGCGGGGTCAGGATGCCCCGGCGCAGCGCGGCTTCCAGGGCGTCGGTGGCGTGGGTGCGCCGCCCCGGTGCGAGGGCGGCGACGAGCACGAGCGCGGCGTCGCGAGGGCAGTCGCGGCGCGCGACCAGCGCGGCGCATTCGGGAGCGGTGAGCGGGTGGGCGAGGTGCTTGGCGGCCAGGACGGGCCAGTCGACCCGGGGTTCGGTGGCGGGCGGTGGGGCGGCGTCGCGGGTTTCGGCCACCCGTCGGCGGACCTGCGCGGCGATCTCCGGATCCGCGCTGTGCAGCAGGAGTTCGATACCCGACGTGGTCATGCCGCTCCCTTGCCCGCGCGTGCTTCGGTCCGGGCCCACCGTCCCACACCCGCACGGCCCGCCCCCGGGCAGGCGTCAGACGGTCACGGGGGCCTGCGGTGCCGCGGCGCGCTGCCGCCGGCCACGTACCATCGCGGCCACGATCGCGACGACCAGGCCGCCGAACGCCCAGGCCCCGAGCACCCACAGCGCACCCGTCGTGGCGGCGCCGTCGAAGTAGACGGTGTTGCGGACCACGGTCGTGCCCGCTCCGGGCGGGAGCGCCTGGCCGATCGCGCGCCAGAACGGCGGGAGGAGGGACGCCGGATAGACGCCGCCGGAGCTGGGATTGCCGAGGATCGTGAAGACGAGGATGGTGATGCCGAGCCCGATCGTCCCGGCCACGGACTGCAGCGCGACGGCCGTCACGCCGGACGCGAAGACCACCAGCGTTCCGATCCCGACGAGGTCCCAGAACGCGCCCGGGAGGCAGTCCAGGACGGGGCCGACGATGATCGCGCCGCCGATGCCGGAGATGAACGCGTACGGCAGCATCGACGTCACCCGGACCGCGGTGCGGGGCAGCGTCGGCTTCTTCGAGCCCGCCGCCATGTTGAGCGCGGACGCGGCGAGGTAGCCGCCGATGGTCCAGCTCAGCACCAGGTAGAACGACGACAGTCCGCCGTTGTCGCCGGGCGCGGGCGGCCGGATGTCGTCGATCCGGACCTGCCGGTTCTCCGCCTGCTCCAGCGCCTGCACGACCCGGGTCGCGGCCGACGCGGCGGCGGGCCCGCCCGCCGAGGCGATCATCAGGGTGTCCACCTGGCCGGTCGGATTCAGGAGGAACGCGGCGTCGGTGTCGCGGTTCAGCAGCCGTTCGCGGGCATCGGCGGCGTCGGCGACGGCCACGGCGGTGACGGGATCACCCGGAAGAGTGTTGAGCCGTGCGACGAGTTGCTGCGCGACGGCCGGCGGTGCGACCACGGTGATCGGGACATTGTGGGGCTTGGGATTGTGGAAGGCGCCCATGTACGACAGCGCGAAGCCGAGCTGGAGCAGGAGCACGCCGGCCATGATGAGCGCGGCGCGGAGGGTGATGGCGTCCCGCAGCTGCCGGGTGATGCCGTGCCCCACCGCTTCCACACGATCCTCTTCCGCCGCCATGCGCTCCCTCACTCGCCGACCGACCGTTTCGTCCGGATCCGTCGTCCGGTCGAGGGGCTTCTGTGCCCGCGGGCGGGGGCGGGTATTCCGGTGGGCGGGGTGTCGCGGGGCGTGGGGTGTGGCGGGGCATGGGGTGTGGCGGGGCGCGGGTTGTCGTGGCGGTCGGAGCGCGGCGCGGCGGTTCGGGTCTGAAAGGGTGGGGACGGAAACCGATCGATCCCGGGAGTCGCCTCGTATGCCGTCTGCACCGCTCGACCCGCTTGTCGTCCACCGCGTGCTGGGCGGTCGCCCGTACGCGGAGATCGGCCGGCCGTTCCTCGCCGCGCGCGACGACCGCACGAGGGTGTTCGCAGCCGCCGGGTACCTGGGCGGCATGCAGTGGCCCGGGCGGGACGCGTCGGGGGGACGTGCCGAACACCGGGTCGGGGTATACACGCGCGACGGACTCCGCCACCTGCTGCGGACCCGGTACCGGGTGCAGGCCTTGGCCTTCCACCCCGAGCTGCCGCTGCTCGCGATCGGCACCGGGGGCTGGTACTACGAGGGCGAACTGCTCCTCGTCGACCTCGGCTCCGGCCGGGTGGTCTCGGTGTTCGACGGCGAGCGCGACGTGTCCGGACTGCGCTGGCTCGACGCGCGGACGCTCGACGTCCGGATGGCCACCTCCGAGGACGAGGATCTGACGGAGGAAGGCCCCTCCGAAGTACGCGAGTTGCTGGTGCGGGAGGACTGGTCGCGGGTCGCCGGCCGGTCTGTCGCTGTCGACGACCTCCCCTATGCTCCGCCGGAGTTCATGCCCTTGGAGCCGCCCGCCGAGAGCGCCGGCGAAGTGGTGCGCCTGCACGCCGAGATCGAGGCGGCCGGAGACCCACGCGGGCCGGTGTGGGCCGTGGAGTCGCTGCCCGACGGCGGGCTGCTGGCCACGCACCACGGCGCCCAGGTCGAGCGCTGGGACCCGGACGGAACACTGCGGTGGGCCGTCGCGAAGGCGGAGGGCGGCCGTGAGCTGCTGCGTACGCCGGACGGTTCGGCGGTGTGGGTCAACGGCACCACGCGGACGACCTGGGGGTTCAGCGGGTGGGAGCCGCAACCGTACCCGGTGGATCTGATCGCGGTGCGGGACGGCGCGGTGCTCGGCACGGTGGACCCGGGCTTCGCGGTCGCCGCGGTCATGCGCACGGACGGGTGGCTGGCGCTGCGGGACTGCCGCGTACACGTCGAGAATCCGCTGACGGTGCTGGTGGGGCCGGACGGCGCCGAGGCGGCGCGTGCGGAGGTCGGCGAGTACAGCTTGTTCGCGCACCACTTCCCGGTGCGCCGTTCGCCCGAACTGCTGTTCCTGCGGGGCGAGGGGGTGCAGGGGACGGTGGACCGGTGGGTCGTCGCGGTCGACCCGCCGACGTCGGGTGGGGCGGCGACGGTGCGGCGGCTGTTCCCCCTGGACTGGGATCCCGGGCTCGGCGACGGAGTCGCGGGCGGACCGGCCGTCTTCCACACGGACGACGCGGGAGGCAGGGCGCTCATCCACGGCGGCGGGGTCTACCGCGACCGGAAGGCGCGGTCGGGCAGCGGCTATGTGGTGCGGCGCGCGTACCCGTCCGGCGAACCGGTGTGGGTATTCGGCGCGGACGCCGCCCCGGCCGCCGTCGATGCGGACGGGGACACCGTGTACGTGGCCCTCGGCTCGGGCGAAATCGTGGCGCTCGACGCGGGCGACGGCACCGTGCGGGCACGGGGACTGCTGCGCCTCGACGGCCAGATCGCGGACCCGCTGTCGCTCGCGGTGGTGGGGCCGGGGCGGGTGGTCGTCGGCACGGTGGATGGACGCATCGCGGAGTGCGGCTTCGCGGGTCCGCCAGGCGGCGATTCCTGCCGATGGGCCGACACTTCGGCGATAATCGCATGATGATCGACTGGGTCGCGATGAGCGAACGAGAGTACTTCGCGAACGTAGCCAAACGCCCTTCGATGTTCTTCCCCGGAACGGGCTACCGCGCGGCCATCTGCTTCCTGGAGGGCTATGGGCAGAGCGCCGCACGCCGCGGCGGCTCATGGCTCCCGGGATGGCAGCAGTGGCTCCATCAGCGTGTGGGCGAGACCGGCAATCTCGGCTGGATTGCGCACGTGCTGATGCTCGTCGGCCCGGACCTGGGGCGGAGGATCGATTCGTTCACCGCAGAGGAGAACGAACGAGCGGTGGCCAGGCTGTTCCAGCTGATCGACGAGTATCTCGCGCTGCGGGAGAGCGAGGCCGACGACGGGGCCCGTGACGAGGCGGACCGCGCCGAAGTGACGGGCCGCGACGGCGCGGTCTAGCGTCCGCCGGTCGCCGCCGCGCGGGCTGTCTGCAGGAGTTCGGTCAGGGTGCCGGGGAAGTCGCGGAAGAGGGAGATCGCGATGGTCCAGGCGTCGATGTCGTCGCCGAGGTGGCGTGCCGTCAAGGCGCGTGCTTCGGCGCAGGGTTCGGGGAGGTGGGCGCTGCGGGGTTCGCCCGGGGGTCGGATCAGCCACTCGATCGCGCGGCCGGGGTGTGGGGCGTGGCGGAGGAAGTCGGCCTTGTCGTAGGCGCCTATGCCACGCCATTCGGAGTCGTGCCAGTTGTTGAGACGGTTGGCGGCAGCTACGGCGAACTCCCGAGGGCAGCCCGGGTGTTTGACGAGCAGGCGGATCGCTCCGGCGGGCAGGTCGTCGGCCATGACCGCCGTGGTGAGTTCCGACCAGGGCAACACCACGCACTGGCGGACCAAGTGCCGCAGCGCGGCTTGGGGGACGGGCGCGCCGCAGATGTCGCGTACGTGGTCGGCGCGATCTGCGGGGTGGGCGTGGACGGCAAGCAGGGCCCCGCGTAGCCGCTCTCCGCAGTGGGGGTTGAGGAGCAGGTGCTGGGCGGTGCGCTGGTCGATGTGCGGTGCGAGGGTGATCGCGATGTCGGTGTGGGCGTGTGCGAGCAGCGTCGCGAAGGCGATGCGGGCGTCGGTGGCGTAGACGACGGGGAAGACGGCAGGTTCCGGGTCGGGCCATGGTGCGGGGGCGGCATCGGCGCAGGCCGCGGTGACCAGCTCGGCGACGGATCCGGGGAAGTCGGCGGCGAGCAGGCGGTAGGCCGTCAGCCACGCGTTTACGTCGTCCCCGAGACCCGCGCAGGCGCCGGACAACGCTTTGCCGACTGCCGCGTGTTGGTACGGCATCGCGGCCAGGACCGCGCGGGCGGGACGTACCTCGGTCAGCAGCCGCTCGATCGGGATCACCTCGTCCGCCATGATCCGCCGGAGCAGCGACGGCAGTTGATACGGCGTCGTCCCGGACAGCACCTCGAGCGGCAGGTTGCGGCCGCTCGCGACGGTCCTGACGAAATCCGCCTCGAGCGCGGCGGCGACCAGTTCGGGCGGGCACGCGGGCGATCGGGCGAGGTACGCGAGCGCGTCGCCGGGGAACGGCCGGCGGGCGTGTTCGCGCACGAGCAACTCCCTGTCCGGAAGCTCGGGTTCGCCGTAGCGGCTCTTGGTCGGGCGGCGCAGCTTCAGCAGCAGCGCCACCGCGCGCGGGTCGGTCCATTCGCCGGGCGTCCGGTGGACGGCGAGGTGCGTGGCCGGGTCCGGTGCGGTGGCCGCGGTGCGGAGCAGTTCGGGGAGGCCGTCGTGGCCGAGGTCCTCGGCGGCCAGGCGCAGGAGCGCGTCCGCGCCGTCGGCGGCTATGGCGGTGCAGAGGTCCACGGCCGCCGCATAGGGCAGTTGCATGCAATTGCGGGCCGCGAAGTCGAACGCGAGTTGCCGGAAAGGACCGCGCGCGACGACGAGCGGAAGGAGGTCGGCCCGCAATTCCAGCTCGTGGGCGACGCCGAGCCGGACGTGCCAGCGCGGATCCTCGGGGTCGGTGATGGCGGCGAAGACGGCGTCGGCCAGTTCGGGGTAGTGCGGCAGGTAGCCGCGGACCAGCCGCGCGGACGCCTCGGGGTGCCCGACCGCGGCCGTCCGCCGCAGCAGTTCGAGCGACCACAGCCCTTCGGGACCGAACAACTCGGCCGGCCCGGCATCCCCCAGCGCCTTCGCCGCGGCGGGCTCCGGCAACCGGAACTCCGCCGCAAACCCCCGTACCAACTGCCCCCGAAGCCGCCCGGCCAGCGCGTTGCCCACCTCCGCGGGCGCCACCCGCAACGCGGCCACCAACTCCAACATCCGGCCGGACCCCCAGAGTGAGACGGGGCACGATCGTCCCACGCGCCCGAACGTGCCGGAGTTTGGTCGTGCCGACCGCGCACGACCCGAGCGGAAACGAAAGCGCCTCATCGCCACCCGCCCTCCGGCGCTCACCGCCCGACCGAGCCGGCTCCCGAGCACCCGGTCGCACGCGACGCGAGCCCGGCCTTACTCCTCCCCCACCGAGCGAATCAGCTCGTCACTCGCTTCGATCGCCGCCGCTGCCGTATTGCCCGTGTGCTGGGCCATCACCGCCCCCACCACGCGTCGCTGCACGCCGTCGATCTCGCGTTCCGCGGCGAAGACGAGGTTGGCGCCGGCCGGGGTGGTGAAGCCGGTTTTGCCGGCGATGACGCCGTCCTTGCCGAGGAGGGTGTTGCCGTTCGGCTGGGTGCGGTTGCCGGGGGCGGTGTAGGTGCGGACGCCGGCGATTTCCGCGAAGGCCGGGTCGCGCATCGCGGCGGTGAAGAGTTTGACCTGGTCGACGGCGGTGCTCACGGTGGTCCGGTCGAAGCCGCTCGGGTCGGTATAGGTCGTGGCGGTCATGCCCAGCTCGCGGGCGGTGCTGTTCATGCGGGCGACGAAGGCGGCGTCGCCGCCGGCGACCCAGCGGGCTATCTCGTGGGCGATGTTGTTCGCGGACACCACCATCAGGGCTTCGAGGGCGCGGCGCTGGGTGAAGCGCTCGCCGGCCGTGACCGGGGTGAGGCTTTCGAAGCGGCGGGCGCGTTCGCCGTAGCGGTTCGCCTCCTCGGCGGAGATCGTGAACGTGGGGCCGGAGGCGCCGGGGGCGAGGGGCTTCGTCTTGAGGAAGACGTACGCCGTCATCACCTTCGCCACGCTCGCCGTCGGCGTCGGCTTGGTCTCGCCCGACGACACGGGGACGGCCTGGCCGTCGACGAGGAGCGCCGCCTGGCCGCCGTCCGGCCAGTCGTACGCCGCGGGCGGGGCGCCCCTCGGCGCGGTCGTGGCGGCGCCGGCCGTCGGCGCGCCCGCGACCGAGGCCGGGAACGGCGACGACGGCGGGGCGGTCTGCGACGGTGACGAGGAGCACGCGGCCACCGCCGTGAGCAGCGCCGCGGCACCGAAGGCGGCAAGTCTGTTGCGTCGGGGACGGGTCCGGAAACGGCGGATCGTGGTCATGGGCTCGACCGTCGCGAAACGGCATGACCGCGTCGGGATCGCTACGAGACCGTCTTGTCACAACCCGAAGCCGTGACCGAATTTGCCCGATTTTGCGCCTTCGGCCTGCCCGATACTGATCCGATGGTCCGTGTGCTGCTGATCGAAGACGACCCCGCCGTGGCCGAGGGACTGGCCCTCGGCCTGCGTCGGCAGGGGTACCAGGTGGACGTCGCGCCGTGCGGCGAGGACGGCCTGGCCCGGGTGGACGCGTTCCCCCCGGACCTGGTGGTGCTGGACCTCATGCTGCCCGGCATCGACGGTTTCGAAGTGTGCCGCCGCATACGCGCCGCCCGGACGCTGCCGATCATCATGCTCACCGCGCGCGACCACGACGCCGACATCGTCCTCGGCCTGGAGGCCGGTGCCGACGACTACGTCGTCAAACCCGCCCAGGTCCGCGTGCTGGCCGCGCGGATCCAGGCGGTCCTGCGGCGGTCCGCCGGGGCCGGCGCGCACCTCGAAGTCCACGGCGACCTCGTCCTCGACCGGGCCGCGCTCACCGTGACGCGGGACGGGCGGCCGATCGCCCTCGCCCCGTCCGAGCTGCGGCTGCTGCTGGAACTGTCCTCGGCGCCCGGGCGCGTGTTCACCCGGGGGCAGCTGCTGGAGACCGTGTGGGGGCATCCGTACCTGGGTGACGGGCGGCTGGTCGACGCGTGCGTCAAACGGCTGCGGTTGAAGATCGAGGAGCAGGCCCGGTCGGCGCGGTACATCCAGACCGTGCGCGGCTTCGGCTACCGGTTTGGCCCCCTGTGAGCGGCGCACGGAAGAGCCCCGGCGCCAGACGCCTCCCCCGCCTCGGCGGCCTGCGCCTCCGCCTCGTCGTCGCGTTCGTCCTCGTCGCCGCCTTCGCGTCGCTGGTCACCGCAGCCCTGACCTACCGCGAGGCCCGCGCCGGGCTTCTCCAGCGCAGCCAGGACCGCATCGTCGGCGATCTGCGCACGCTGGTCGACACGACCGCGCCGTCGATCCCGTTCCCCCCGGACCAGGCCGCGCTGGACGCGACCGCCCAGAGCATCGACAAACAGGTGGGCACCGGCGGCTCGATCGTCATCGTCGTGTACCGCGGCCTCCGGGGCGAGAGCGGGCTGCGGATGGACGACATCGACATCCCGGCTTCCCTGCGCGCGTCCGTCGACAATCGGACGGCGACCGTGTTCCAACGGTTCTCCCACAAGGGGGAAGTCTGGCTGGGGGTCGGTGTCCCGATCACGTTCGCGACCCCGGAGAATCCTTCGCCGTCCGGCGTCCAGGTGTACTTGCTGGCCCCCATGCGTGCCGAGGCGCAGGACGAGGCCGCACTGGTCAAGGCCGCCCGCGCCGGCGCCATCCCGGCCGTGCTGTTCGCGCTGATCCCGGCCTTTCTCGCGGCCGGGGGCGTGCTGCGTCCGGTCCGGGCGATCCAGCACGCGACGCGGCGCTTGGCGCGGGGCCATCTCGACACCCGGCTCAAGGTCCAAGGCACCAGCGAACTTGCGGACCTGGCCAGGGACTTCAACCACAGTGCGGCCGCATTGGAGCAGAACGTGACCCAGCTCCGGACGATGGAAGCCCGAGCCCGCGGGTTCGCCGCCGACGTCTCCCACGAACTCCGCACCCCGCTCGCCGCCATGGCCGCCGTCACCGACCTCCTCGACGAGGACGCCGCGGCGGGAAACGTGGACGAGGACACCGCGGCCGCGCTGCGCCTCATCTCCGGGGAGACCGGCAAGCTCACCCGTTTGGTGGACGACCTGATGGAGATCTCCCGCTTCGACGCCGGCGCGGCGGCCTTGCACCTGGACGAGTTCGACATGGCGGAAGCCGTCCGCAGGTGCCTGGCCACCCGCGGATGGCAGGACACGGTCGGGCTCGAAGTCCCGCCCGGTATCCGCATCGAGGCCGATCCGCGACGGCTCGACGTGGTGCTCGCCAACCTCGTCCAGAACGCCCTGCGGCACGGCGCGCCCCCGGTCGGCATCCGGGTGGACTCCGAACACCGCGCCGACGGCGCCTGGGTCCTGCTCCGCGTCCACGACCGCGGCCCCGGCATCGCCGCCGACCGCCTCGACCGGGTGTTCGAACGCTTCTACAAAGCCGACGTCGCGCGCACCCGTTCGGAAGGCAGCGGCCTCGGCATGGCGATCACCCGGGAGAACGTCCTGCTGCACGGCGGCCGCATCCACGCCGCGAACCGGCCGGACGGCGGCGCCGAGTTCACCGTCGAACTCCCGCAGCACCCGCACCACGCCCCGCGGGACCCGGCATGAGCGCCCCCGGCCGACGGGTGGTCCCCGTCGCGGCGGCCCTCTTCTGCACCTTCGGCTGCGGTCTTCCGACGACGGGCCCGGTGGACGCGGGCATTCCCGGCACCGGGATCCTGCGGCCGGCTGCGTCCGGGCAACCCGCGAGTGTGTACGTGTACCTGATCGACGAGCGGAGTCTGATCGCGGTCCCGCGGACGACGCCCGGCGACGGCGGGCCGCAGCAGGCGCTGAACCTGCTGCTGGCGGGACTGATGCCGGAGGACCGGCGGAAGGGCTTGGTGACGGCGGTTCCCGCCGACCTGGTCGCGGCGCGGGTGACATCGGACGGCGGGGTGATCCGCATCGACATCCCGACGGCGGTCGCCCAGCCGACCAAACCGGCCGTCGAGCAGATCGTCTGCACGGTCACCGGAGCGAGGGTGCGCAGCAAGGCCTCCCCCGCCGCGACGTCGGTCCCGTCGCCGCGCCCGGTGGTCACGATCTCGGCGCCGGGATGGCGGCTGGAACAGTTGGGATGCGGGTCGGCGGACGCAGCCCCCTAAACGCGCGGGCACAACCGTCCGGCAACGGTTCGGGGCTCGTCCGGCCTCACCACGTCGGGTGTGCGCCCACTCCCCCGTCCACCACCAAGTCGTGCCCGGTCAGCCACGAGGCGCCCGTGGAAGCAAGGAACACGCAGGCGGCGCCGATGTCTTCCGGCGTACCCAGGCGTCCCGACGGGGCGGCGCGGAGCCACCGGCCGACGCCCTCGGGCCACTGCTCGGCGAGGCCGGGACGGTCGACGAGCCCGGGCGAGACGGTGTTGACGCGGATGCCGCGTGGCCCGTACTCCAGGGCCGCGGCGCGGGCGAACATGATCAGGGCGGCCTTCGCCGAGCTGTAGTGCGCGTGTCCGGCGGCGGGGTGGGAGCCCTCGATCGAGGCGATGTGGGTGATGCTCCCGCCCGCGTCCCGGGCCGCCATGACCCGGGCGGCGGCTTGCGTGCAGATGAACGCGGCAGTGGCGTTGGCGCGGAGGACGGCATCCCAGTCGGCGGTCGTCATCCCGTCCAGCTGCTGGACGGGCTGGATTCCGACGCTGTTGACCACCGCGTCGAGTCGGCCGCGCCACGCCGCCGCCTCGTCGATCAGCCTTGCGCACGCGGCCTCGTCGGTCAGGTCGCCGATGACGACGAGAGCCTCGCCGCCCGCATCGCGGATGCGCCGCGCGGTCGCCTCGGCGGCCCGCTCGTCGCGATGGCCGTGCACGACCACGGCCGCGCCCGCCCGGGCGAACGTGGCCGCGATGCCCGCGCCGATCCCGCCGGAGGCACCGGTCACGAGGGCGACGGCGCCGGCCAGGGAGGGCAGCCGGGGATCCGGTACGGCCATCGGCCGCGTTTCCCGGGTGTCGGGCGCGGTGTCCGGCATGGCCGTCGGCGCGTCCGCACGGCAGAGCGCGCGGATGGTGCAAGCGAACTCCGGGTATCGGGCGGCAAGTTCTTCCGCCTCGCCGCCCTCGTAATCGGCGTTGACGAAGCCGGGCGCCATCGTGGTGCCGCACAGCGACCAACTCCCACCGGCGGCCGGGCGCGCACCCATCCAGGTTCCGGCCGGGACGACGGTCTGCACGACCGGGTGGCCGTCGGAGCCGCCGAGTGTCTCGATCCGGCCGGTGCCGTCCGGCGCGAGGAGCAGGAGTTCGACCGCGTCACCGCGGTAGAAGTGCCAGACCTCGTCGACGGGCAGCCGGTGCATCGCCGAGAAGCCGTCCTCCTCGGCGGTCAGCAGCACCAGAATCGCGCTGCCCGCCGGACGGCCGGTCCGATCCGCCGGACCGGCCCACATCCGGCGGAACAGCCCGCCTTCGGCGGGCAGGGGTTCGAGACCGTAGGCGGCGGCGATGTCGCGGGCCGTGGGATCGGGTTGCGGGGGCGGCATGGCGTCGACTCTAGATCGCCAGGCGCCCTCCATCGCCGCCCGACAGGCGGAATCCCCGGTATCCGTCGGCGGCCACGTCGGTCAGGATCGCGTCGAAGGTTCCGACGCCCCCGGCGTACGGCATGAAGACGACGCGCTTCCCCGGCACATTCGCGCCCGCGTACCAGGAGTTGGCTTTGGCGGCGTGCCGGAAGAGGGTGTTCTGTGCGACGTCCGCGACGTGTTCCATCCACTTCTCCTCCGCTGCCGCGTCCGCCTCGACGACCTCGGCGCCGTGCTCGTGCGCGTGTGCGATCAGGTCCGTCACGAACTCCACGTGCTGCTCGATCGTCGTGATGACGTTGGCCAGCACCGAGGGGCTGCCCGGACCGGTGATCGTGAACATGTTGGGGAATCCCGCGACTTGCAGGCCGAGGTAGGCGCGCGGCCCTTCCGCCCAGGCCTCCTTCAGCGTCCCGCCGGATCCGTCGCGGACGTCGATCGCGGTGAAACTCCCGGTGATGCCGTCGTATCCGGTGGCGAAGATCAGATCGTCGAAGGTGTATTCGGCATCGTCGGCGGTCCGCAGCCCGGTCTCGGTCAGCTCCGCTATCGGATCGGTTCGGGCGTCGTGCAGGACGACGTTGCCCCGGTTGAAACTCTCGTAGTAGCCGGTGCTGAGGATGATCCGGTTGATGCCGATGGGGTAGCCGTAGGGAGTCAGCGCCTCGGCCGTGCCCGGGTCGCGCACCACTTCGCGGATCTTCCGCCGCACGAAGTCGGCGACCAAGTCGTTGACGGCCTGGTTCTTGAGTCCGAGGTGGTCGGCGTACGAGTACACGAACGACGCCAAGGCGCCGTCCTCGTACATCCGCTCCATCAGTTCCTCGCGCTCGGCGGACGGCATCTCGGCCAGCCGGTGTTCGATCGGCACGGTCGGCATCCCGTAGTCCCGCTGCCGCGCCGCGGCCCGGAGCGCCGGATAGGCGTCCTTGACCGGCCGGGCATCGGCCTCGCTCATCGGCCGATTCCGCGCCGGGAGCACGAACTTGGGCGTCCGCTGGAACACCGTCACCTGCTCGGCCACGTCGGCCACGGCCGGTATCACCTGCGCCCCGGTCGACCCCGTCCCGACCACGGCGACCCGCCGCCCGGCCAGCTCCACCGGATCGTGCGGCCAGCGCCCGGTGTGGAACCACCGGCCGCGGAAGCGTTCGAGGCCGGGTATCTCGGGCACGCGCGACTGGCTCAGACACCCGGTCGCGAGAACCACATAGCGCGCGGTGATCCGCTCGCCGGCATCGGTGGTCACCGTCCAAGTCCCGCTCTCGGGGCTCCACTCGGCCCCGACGACACTCGTCCCGAACGAGATGTCGCTCTCCATCTCCTCCCGCCGCGCCACCTCCCGCATGTACGCCAGGATCTCGGCCTGCCCGGCGAACCGCTCCGACCAGTGCCACTCCTGGTCCAGATCCGGCCGATACGACACCGAGTAGAACAGGCTCGGCGCGTCGCACCGCGCCCCCGGATACCGGTTCCAGTACCAGGTCCCCCCAACCCCGTCCCCGCGCTCGACCACCCGTACCCGCAGCCCCAGTTCACGCGCCTTCCGCAACTGGTACATCCCCGCGAATCCGGCCCCCACGACGAGCACGTCCACGTGGTCGGCTCGCTGCTGCTGTGCCATGACTTCACCCCTTCGTCCCGGTACGCCGCCGACACGCGGTCACCCCGACCGGCTACCGTGGCCGTGCCGCGCGAGGGAGGACCGGTATGGCGATTCAGCGGATGGACAACGTGCTCATCGTGGTCGACGACATGGACGCTGTCATCGCGTTCTTCGTCGGAATCGGGATGGAATTGGAAGGCAGGGGCCCGCTCGACTGGCAGGGTGCCGAGCGGGTGATCGGTGTCGAGGACGTCCGGCAGGACGTCGCCATGCTGCGCATCCCGGACGCCCCCGGGCGCATCGAACTGGCCAAGTTCCACCGTCCGAAGGCCATCACCCCCGAGCCCCACAACGCCCCGGCCAACACCCTCGGCATCCGCCGCGTCATGTTCGCCGTCGACGACATCGACGACGTGGTCACCCGCCTCCGGGCCGACGGAGCCGAACTCGTGGGCGAAATCGTCCAGTACGAGAACATCTACCGCCTCTGCTACATCCGCGGCCCGGAGAACATCGTCGTCGGCCTGGCCGAACAACTCGGCTGAGCCGCATTCCCCGCGCCGCCGGCCCCCGCGCGTCCCCGCCGCCGCGCCGTCCCGGCCCCGTACCGTCGACTCCATGCCCTCCCTCCGCGCGGTCCTCTTCGACATCGACGGAGTCCTGACGGTCTCCTGGCACCCCGTGCCCGGCGCGCCCGAAGCACTGGAACGCGTGCGCGCGGCCGGGTTCGCACTGCGCCTGGTCACCAACACCACCGTCGGCACCCGCGCCGAGATCGCCGAGCGGCTCCGCGCCGCGGGCTTCGACGTCGCCCCGGGCGAGATCCTCACCGCGCCTACCGCCACCGCCCGCTACCTGCGCGACACGTATCCCGGCGCGCGGTGCGTGCTGGTCAGCGAAGGCGACGTCCGGGAGGACCTGGACGGCGTCACGCTGGTGGACGACGACCCCGAGGTGGTGGTGCTCGGCGGCGCGGGCCCGGTGTTCGACTACGCCATGCTCGACCGGATCTTCGGCTGGCTGCGCGGCGGGGCGCGGCTGGTCGCGATGCAGCGGGGCCTCTACTGGCGTACCACTGAGGGTCTCCAGCTCGACGTCGGCGCGTTCCTGCCCGGGCTGGAGGCGGCGTCGGGGGTGCGGGCGGAGGTGGTGGGCAAGCCCGCGCCGGAGTTCTTCGCGGCGGCGCTGGACGCGGTCGGCGTGCGGCCCGCGGAGGCGTTGATGGTGGGCGACGACATCGAGACCGACGTGCTCGCCGCGCAGGCGGCAGGCATCACCGGCGTCCTGGTGCGCACCGGCAAGTACCTGCCGGAGACGCACCGGAACGCGTCCGGGAGACCCGACCACGTCATCGACTCCGTGGCGGATCTCCCGGACGTGCTGAGGGGGTGAACCCCCGGTTCACCTGAACGGCGCACCGGATCAGGCGAGCAGCTTGGTCTTCGCCTGCTGGAATTCCTCTTCGCTGAGCGTGCCGTTCGCGCGGAGGTCGGCGAGCTTGGAGAGTTCGTCGGCCGACCAGGTGACGGTCTGGCGCTTGTCGCTGCCGGCCGCGTCGCGGATGTAGTCCTTCATCGCGTCGTCGGCCCGTTGGGCGTACGCGGCGTCGCGCTCGTGCATGCCGCGGCCGCGGGCGATGACGTAGACCAGCACGCCCAGGAACGGCAGCAGGATGACCAGCACCGTCCATCCGGCCTTGCCCCAGCCGCCGAGGTCTTCGCTGCGGAACACGTCCGTGAGGATCTTGAACAGCAGGAAGAACCACATGATCCACAGGAAGAAGATCATCATGGTCCAGAACGCATTGAGCAGGGGGTAATCCACAGCGACTCCTCGACCCGGCCTCCACAAAACGGAGGAATGAACGGGAGTAAATCAGACAATACGCCCACCCGCCCGTTGAGCCCGCGGGGCAACTGCTCCGTTTCGGGGAGCGGATCAGGCGTGCGGAATGCGCCGCGAAGACGCCGGGCGCCCACCCATATCAAAACCTACCGATCACTCGGTATTCTCGCCTCGCGCTCGCCCGACGCCGCAGACCGAGGCACCCGGATCCGGTGCCGTTCGAAAGGACCACCATGGCCGCCATTCCGCACAGCCCGGACGCCCAGCCCTCCGAACCGCTGGGCGAGGCGCCCGTCGTCGAAACCCCGGCCGGCGCGGTCCGCGGGGTCATGCTCACCGAGGCCGGCGCCGCGTACTTGGGCATCCCCTACGCCGAGCCGCCGGTCGGCGATCTGCGCTACGCCGCGCCGGTCAAACGCGCGCCGTGGGACGGGGTGCGGGACGCGTCCCGCTACGGCGCCACGCCGCAGCGGATGTACATGACCGGCGTGACGCTGATCCCCGAGCCGTCGTTCCCGGGCGACGACACCCTGCTGGTCAACGTGTTCACCCCGAAGCCGAACGACCCCGAGGCGAAGCTGCCGGTGTTCGTGTGGATCCACGGCGGCGGCTTCATGAGCGGCTCGCCCTCGTCGCCGTGGTACGACGGCGGGGCCTTCCCGCGCGACGGCGTCGTGGTCGTGTCGGTGTCCTACCGCCTCGGCTTCGACGGGTTCGCGCGGCTGGAAGGGGCGCCCGACAACCGCGGCGTCCGGGACTGGCTGCTGGCGCTGGAGTGGGTGCGGGAGAGCATCGCGGCGTTCGGCGGCGACCCGGGGAAGGTGACGATCGGCGGGCAGAGCGCGGGCGGCAGCGCGGTGCTGACACTGCTCGGGATGCCGCAGGCGCAGCACCTGTTCCGGGCGGCGATCGCGGAGTCCCCGGGCGCCTTCGGGTCGAGCCGCTCGGCGGCCGCCGAGCGGGCCGCCGCGTTCGCCCGGCGCCTCGGGGTCGCGGCGACACGCGAGGCGTTCGCCGCCCTCGACGAAGAGGCCGTCTTCACCGAGCAGAAGAAGATGACCGACGAGGAGATGGGCCCGCAGATGGCCAAGACGCTGACGGGCGGCGGCGAACTCTCGGCGTGGGCGCCGTTCGTCGACGGCGACTTGGTGCCGTACGCGATCGAGCAGGCCCTGGAGAAGGGCGTCGGCGCCGACAAGGCGCTGCTCATCGGCGCGACGGCCGGCGAGTTCGAGATGGTGTCGACGATGATGCCCGCGCCGCTCGACTGGCTGCCGCGCGGTCTGGCGCTGCGCATGTCCGGGCTGTCGGGGGCGCGCGGCAAGACGTACGGGGCGGCGACGCCGGGCAAGCCGCGGCTGCTGCTGGGCAGGATCATGACCGACTTCGTGTTCCGGTTCTTCGTGGCGCGCGCGCTCGCGGCCCGCGACCGGAACCGGGACGCCGGCACGTTCGCGTACGACTTCCGCTTCACGAACCCGGACGACGGCATCGCCGGCCACTGCATCGAGCTGCCGTTCACGTGGGACTGCCTGGAGAGCGACAACGTCGCGGCGAGCGCCGGTCCGAACCCGCCGCAGCACCTCGCGGACACCGCGCACGCCGCGTGGGTCGCGTTCATCCGGGACGGCGACCCGGGTTGGCCGTCCTACGACCGGACGGAGCGCCAGGGCATGGTGTTCGACCACAAGTCGCGCGCCACCGCGGTCTATACGCGTGAATCGGACTTGACCACGGCGCTTGACGGATAGTCCGTGAGCGGATTCGGCCGGTATTGGTCGAGGATGTGATCGCTGTCTGACCAGGGCTGTAAGCCCAGGAGTTCACCTTCTGCCCCGCTTGTCACTTGTTCACCATTGGCAACTCCCGTTGCCGGCGCAGTAGAGTTCACCGATCCACGCGCCGCAGCAACGGGAGGGCCAAGCGCGTGAAGTGCGGACGTCGGCCGGAACGCGGTGCGGGCGCTTGCCGCCATGCGGCGAGGGTCTTTGGCAAGCCCATCCGAGCTCAGACGAGGGCCTATGAAATTTCGTCCCCAAAAATCCGGTGAGCAGGCCGAGGCTGCTCACGGAACCCGCAAGTCCGAGGCGCCGCGAGCGGTGCGGATCCGCACCCTGCTGGTCCTGGTCGCGCTCGTGGTCACGGCCGCGCTGGGCACCCAGGTGGCGATCACGGCCATGCGGTTGCTCGATCAAGCAGACAGGATTCGGGACGACTCGGTCACGGGAAACAAGGCCGGTCTGCCGAGTTACATGCTGCTCGACCAGATGCAGGCGGAACGCCGGCTCACCGCGGCCCGCCTCGGCGGCAGCCCGGTGGCGCAGCAGGACCTGGAGAAGCAGCGCGCCGCGACGGACAAGGCCGAGGCGGACTTCCAGCGCCTGTCCGGCCCGGAACTCCCGGAGTCCGACCGGTACGTCTACGACTACATCGTGATGGTCAAGGACAAGCTGGTCGGCCTCCAGGAGCAGCGCCGCCTGGCCGACAGCCGCACCGGCGACCCGCAGAAGATCCTGGACTTCTACACCGTCGCGATCGACCAGACGATCCGGCTGTACCAGGAAATGTCCAACATGGACGACGGGCACCTCACCTACGAGACCCGCCAGTTGGTCGGTCTGATGCACGCCACCGAGGCGCTGTCGCGTGAGGACGCGCTGATCGCGCTGTCCGGCCCGAACCGCATCCTCACCGAGGCGCAGTACTCCGAGTTCGCCCGCAGCGCCGGTGTGCAGCGGTTCGTCTACGGCACCTGGGTCGCCCCGTACCTGCCCGCCAAGGACAAGGCGATCTACGACGCGCTGGTGTCGTCCCCGGCGTGGGCCACCCAGACCCGCATCGAAGACCTCGTCATCTCCCGGCACAAGGCGGCCCCGAACGGCGGGGTCGTCCTGCCGAACGAGATCGACCAGTGGCAGACCGCCCGCGACCAGCTGCGCGGTCCGAGCACCGGACTGAACGTCACGCGTGTCCAAGGCCTGCTGAACAACTCCTTCGGCAAGGCCGCCGACCTGCGCCACGGCGCATGGTGGCTGGCCGGCGCCAGCGCCGCCGCGGTGCTGTTCATCGTGCTGCTGGTCCTGCTCACCATCCGCACCGTCCTGCGGCGCACCAACACGCTGCGCAAGCACGCCCTCGATCTGGCGGAGCACCAGCTGCCCGGCATCGTCACCGCGCTCCAGCGCGGCGAGGAGGTCGACACCTCGGTCCTCCCGGAGCCCACGCACGCCAAGGACGAGATCGGCCAGATCGGCGACGCGGTGGCCACCTTGGCCCGGCAGGCGTCCGACGGCGCCGAACTGGTGTACCGCGAGCGCCAGGGCTTCGAGCGGTTCGCCGAGGGTGTCACCGGCCGCGCGGTCGTGCTGATCGGCGTCCAGCTGCACCAGCTCGAAGTACTCATGCGCGAGCACGACCGGGACCCCGAACTGATCGGCAAGCTCTACGGCCTGGACCACCAGACCGTCCGGCTGCGCCGCCAGATCGAGAACCTCCAGGTGCTGTCCGGCGGTGCGATCAGCAGCCCGCACGAGGAGCCCGCGCACATCGCGAACCTCCTCATGGACGCGGCCGGCGAAGCGGCCGGCCACGAGCGCGTCGACAAGCACTTCCTCGCCGACGCGCGCGTCATCCCGTCGGTGGCGAGCCAGCTCACCCACGTACTCGCCGAACTGATCGAGAACGGCGCGCGCTACTCGCCGCCGGACTTCAAGGTCGTGGTACGCGCGCAGCACGCCGTGCACGGCCTCACCGTCGAGATCGAAGACCGCGGCATGGGCCTCACCCCCGCCCAGTACGAGGCGCTGAACGCGCGTCTCGCCAAGGTCCCGCTCTACGCCGAGATGGCGGACAACGCCGCCCAGCTCGGCCTGTTCGTGGTCGGCCGCCTGGCCGCCCAGATCGGTCTCGAAGTCACCCTGCGCCGTTCGGTGTACGGCGGCACCGCAGCAATCGTGCTCATCCCGCGCTCGCTGCTCGCCCACGCGGGCGACGAGCCGGAGGTGCCGCAGGCACCCACAGTGCAGCACGACCGGCCGGAGACGCAGAACGGTCTCCCGGTGCGGCCGCTGGTCCCCCGCGCCGCGCACGCCGCGGCGGCCCCGTCCCCGGCCGCCGCCGTTCCGCACCAGGCCGCCGCTCCCGCCGCCCCTGCCGGTCCCCGGCACGCGGCCGTCCCGGAGCAGCGCCCCACCACCCCGGTGGCCGATGCCGCGACGTACCGTCCGGCCGAGGACACCGGTCTCGCCCCGCTCCCCCGGCGGGCACGTGGCACCCACCTGGCCACGCAACTGCGCGACGAAACCGGCGAGGTGGAGCAGGCCGCCTTCGCCGCCGACTCGCCCGAGGCGGCTCGCGACATGTACCGCGGCCTCCAGGCTGCTTTCGACCAGGCCGAGCAGCCCGACCGGATCGACAACGCAGACAGCGCCGAGGACACCCCGGCGCCGCGATAGGGAACGGAAAACGCATGTTCAGCGACAACTCCTACTCCAGCAATCCGTTCGACGAGCAGATCTACCGGATGCTGCACGCGAACCTTGCGGACGTCCCGGAACTCCTGGGCGCCGTCCTGCTGTCCGACGACGGCCTGGCCAAGTCCTCGTTCGGCTTCGACCGCGAGACGGTCGAGCACCTGGCCGCCGCCGGCACCGGCTACGCCAGCCTGGGACGCGGCCTCGCGAACGGCATCCAGGGCGGACCGCTGCTGCACAGCGTGATCAAGATGGCCGACCGCACCATGATCATCACCAACTGCGGCGAAGGCAGCACCATCGTCGTGGTGACCGGCGCCAAGGCCGACATGGGCGCCGTGATGTACGAAGTGCTCCGCGTCGCCCGCGCCGTCGGCGACTTCATGGGCACCGCGCCCCGGTCGAACGCGGCGGCCACATGACGGGGCGGCACACCGGCGACGGCATACCCGCCCGGCGCACCCGCCCGTTCGCCCTGGCCGGGACCCCCGCCCGGTCCGACGCGGTGCGCATCACCATGAACTCCCTGGTGACCGCCGCCGTGCCCGCCGAGGCGACGAACACCCTGCCCGACGAATGGCGCGCGGTCCTCGCGGTGTGCCATTCGGCCCCCGCGCAGACCGTGATCGTCACCGAACTCGCGGCCCGGCTGCACGTGTTCGTCACGCCGCTCAGCGCCATGCTGGGCGAGCTGCTCGCCCGTGGGCTGATCACGCACCAGCCCGCGGAGAGCGCGGACCACGCCTCCAACATCCACCTCCTCCACCGAGTCAGGGACGGCCTTGCCCGCAAACTATGACGCCGCGACGGCGTCCGGCGTACCGCAGATCAAGATCCTGGTCGCCGGGGGCTTCGGGGTCGGAAAGACCACCTACGTGGGCACCGTGAGCGAGATCCGCCCGCTGCGCACGGAGGAACGCCTCACGGCGGCCGGCGTCGGCGTGGACGATCTGCACGGCGTCGAGAACAAGACGGCCACCACCGTGGCCATGGACTTCGGCCGGATCACCCTGCCGGACGCCACCGTGTACCTCTTCGGCACGCCCGGCCAGGACCGCTTCTGGTTCATGTGGGACGACCTCCTGCGCGGCGCGTACGGGGCGATCGTCCTCGTCGACACGCGCCGGCTGGACCGCAGTTTCGCCGCCGTGGACTTCTTCGAGAAGCGCGGCACGCCGTTCGTCATCGGCGCGAACTGCTTCGACGGGAAGCAGGCGTACACCCCCGACGCGATCCGCGACGCCCTCGACCTCGTCGACCCCACGACCCCCGTCCTCATGCTCGACGCCCGGCAGAGGGCTTCGGCCCGCGACGTGATGCTCGCCCTCATGGACCGGGTCATCGCCCGGGCCGAATCCGCCGCCCGGGTCTGATCCTCCGTGCTTCCGTCCACCCTCCATTGCTTGTTTCGGCTCTCCGAAAGGAAGTACGACCGCCATGCCTCCCCTTGACGCCTCTTCCGCGATATCCACGCCCGTCGACCTCTTCGACGATGCCGTCGTCGCCGACCCGTATCCGACGTATGCCGAACTCCGGGCACTCGGACCGGTCGTCTACCTCGAGCGCGCGCAGACCTGGGCGCTGCCGCAGTACGCGTCCGTCAAGGCCGCGCTGAGCGACCCCGACACGTTCTCCAGCGTCAACGGCCTGCACCTCAACCCCGAGGGCAACCAGTGGGTGACGGCGAACTCCGTCCTCGCCACCGACGGCCTGGAGCACGCCCGCCTCAAGCGCGTCCTGTCCAAGGAACTCGCGCCGCGCGCCATCAAGGACCTCGGGGACGACCTGCGGGCGCGCGCCGACGCGCTGGTCGCCGGGCTCGCCGAGCGCGAGTCGTTCGACGCCGTGCGCGACCTGGCCGCGCCGTACGTCACCGACGTGATCTTCGAGCTGATGGGCCTGCCGGACGTCGACCCCGGCGACCTGATGAAGCAGATCGAGTCGGTCTTCGACACCTTCGGCGCCCCGAACCCGCGGGTGTACGCGGGGCTTCCGGCCGCGCAGGCGATGTTCGAGTTCCTGCAGACCGTGGCCACGCGCGAGAACGTCCGCCCGGGCAGCTGGCTCGCCGCCGCCCACGCGGCCGCCGACCGCGGCGAGATCGCCGAGCACGAGTGCGTGATGACCATGGCGGCCTACCTGACGGCGGGCATGGACACCACCATCCACTCCATCGCGACGGCCGTGCACCACCTGACCGCCGACCCCGAGCAGTGGAAGCTGGTGCGCAACGGCGACGCGTCGTACGAGGCGCTCTTCGGCGAGACGCTCCGCTACGACGCCCCGATCCAGGGCTTCGGCCGCCGCGTCACCGCCGACACGAAGATCGGCGACGTCACCGTCCCGGCGGGCGACCAGGTCTGGCTGATGTTCGGCTCCTCGGGCCGCGACACCGACAAGTGGGGCCCGGACGCGGACCGCTTCGACGTGCGCCGCCCGGGCACCGACCAACACCTCGCCCTGGGCTTCGGCGCCCACCTGTGCGCCGGAAACCACCTGGCGCTCATGGAGTTCGACGCGATCTTCACCGCACTCGGCAAGCACTGCCCCAACCTGGCCGCCGACCCGGACACGGCCCCCGAGCGCGTGCTGAACAACGTGCTCCGGGTCTGGGACCGGGTGACGGTCCGGCCGCAGGGCTGACCGGGAAGCCTCGGCCGCGATCCGGCTTCGCACGACCCGAACGACCTGAACGACCCGAACGGCCCGAACGACCCGAACGACCTGAACGGGCCTGAACGGCCCTGTGCGGCACCACCGGTCTGCGGTGGTGCCGCACAGCCGTTTTCGGGCGGCTCCCCTACGGCTCCCCCGTCACCGCCCGGTGGCCGTCACCGGGAGCCGGAGCCAGCCCGCGAACGCGTTCGAGCGGAGGCGCTGGGGCTCGCCGGTGCGTTCGAAGCGGGTTACCCGGCGGAGGATCTCGTTCAGCATGAGGCGGACGTCGAGGCGGGCGAGTTGGGCGCCGACGCAGAAGTGCGGACCGCCGCCGCCGAAGCCGATGTGGTCGTTGGGGGTGCGCCAGGGGTCGAAGGTGTGGGGGTCGGCGAAGTGGCGTTCGTCGCGGTTGGCGGAGGAGAAGGACATGACGACCTTGTCGCCGGCCTTGATCGTCCGGCCGCCGAGTTCGTGGTCCTCGGTGGCGGTGCGGCGGAAGTTCATCGCGGGGCTTCCCCAGCGCACGAGTTCCTCGACGAGGCTGGGCGGGCACTCCCCCGCGGCGGTGAGCCGGTCGTACAGGTCCGGCCGGTCGGCGAAGAGGCCGATCGCCTCGGCCACGGTGTGGCTGGTGGTTTCGACGCCGCCGATGACCACGACGAGGATGAACGAGGCGATCTCGTCGTCCGACAACTGGTCGAAGGTGCCGTCCTCGCGCTCGATCCGGGCGTCGAGCAGCTCGGCGAGGATCCCGTCGCCTCCGTCGCGACGGGCCCGGGCGATGAGTTCGTGCCCGTACTCGAGTGCCTTGCGCTGTACTTCGAAGCGCGAGGACAGCCCCGGGTTGTGCGCCGGCTCCTGGTTGTTGGTGACCTGTTCGACCCACGGCAGGACCATGTCCCAGTCGGCCTCCGGCACGCCGAACATCCGGGCGACCATCCGGAACGGCAGGTGCCGGCTGATGTCGTGGACGAAGTCGACCTCGTCCGCCGCGAGCAGGTCGTCGACCAGGTCGGCGCAGATGGCCTCGATCTGTCCGGTGAGCTGCTGGAGCCTGCGGGGCGTGAACGCGCCGCGGACGAGTTTGCGGGTGCGGGTGTGCTGCTTGGGGTCCTGGTTGACGAACACCAGGCGCCGCACCCGCAGTTCCTCTTCGCTGACCGGGTCTTCCAAGGACGACGCACGCAGCCAGTTCGAGTAGCGCCGCCAGTCGCGGTTGACCTCGACCACGTCGTCGAAGCGGGCGATCAGCCAGTAGCCGGTGCCGTCCTTCTCGTCGTGCCAGGCCACCGGGTCGTGCGCGCGCAGCCAGGTGAAGTAGTCGTGCGGGACGCCGGAGACGAACACGTCCGGGTCCATCAAGTCGATGCGTTCCATGGTCGGTTCCTGTCGGGCCGGGGACGGGGGCAGCTCAGCTGTCGTGGCCGAAGGCGACCGCGTCGGGGCGGTCGTCGTCGGACCAGCGGTTCCAGTGCACGTGGCGCTCCAGGTCGGCGCGCGGGCCGGGGCGGAAGTCCGTGCCGAGGGTGTAGGCGACCGGGAACAGGCCGGCCTGGCTGGTGCGCTCGTACGGGATGCCGAGCAGGTCGGCCATCTCCTTCTCGCGGTGCAGGTGCAGCGTCGTCCACGCGCTGCCCAGGCCGCGGGTGCGCAGCGCGAGCATGAAGTTCCAGACGCCGGGCAGCACCGACCCCCACGCGCTGGCCTGGTCGAACATGGCGCGCCGCTCGACGCGGCCGGTGAACGTGGGGACCACCAGGACCGGGACCTCGTGGAGGTGGTCGACGAGGTGGGTGACGGAGCGGGAGATGCGGTCCTGCGCGGGGCTGCTGGGATAGATGGACCGCTTGCCCGCCTCCCGCGCCCGCCGCGACGCGGCGAACTGGTCGGCCAGCGACGCCTGGTAGATCGCGGCCATGCCGGCGCGGACCGCCGGATCGTCGACGACGACCCAGCGGTAGCTCTGCACGTTCGACCCGTTCGGCGCCTGGAACGCGATGCGCAGGCACTCTTCGACGACGTCCCGGGGCACCGGGCGCGCGAGGTCGAGCCGGCGGCGGACGGTGCGCGTGGTGGTCAGCACCTCCTCGGCGGTCAGGTCCAGGATGGGCGATGCTTCGGTCACGGCGGGCCTCCGTTCCGCCGGACCCGGGGCACGCTCCGCCCGGACCGGCGCCTGTCATAGCTAAGATGCTTTTTATAGCTATGATTTATCACCGAGTCGAGACCTGGACAGGAAAGAGCCTCGACCGGCGGCCTGCTCGGCACCGACCCCTCGCGCACGTTCCCCGTCGCGCCTGGGGACGGCTCACGCTATAGCGGAACGGTTATACACAGTCCGCCAAAGAGCATTAGACGGTCATACCCCCGACTCGGCATCCTCGTGGCAGCGGCGAACCCGCGGCGGGCCACGAGGGGGAACGGGCATGGCACACACATCCGGCATCCGGGCCGGGCAGGTCGCGCACTACGTCGACGGGGCGTTCCTGTCCGGAAGCCGGAGATCGCGTTCCTCGTCGGGGAGCCGCTGTCCGGCCGGATCACCCCCGCCGAGGCGGCGCGGGCGGCGGCCGGGATCGCGGTCGCGTACGAGGTGATCGACTCGCGGTACGCCGACTTCCGCTTCACCCTCCCGGATGTCGTCGCGGACAACGCCTCCGCCTGCGCGTTCGGCGTCGGCCCGTGGCACGCGCCGGACAGCGTGGCGGACGGCAACCTCGGCCTGGTCATGGAAGTGGACGGCCGCCCGGTCGCCGCCGGGTCGTCCGAGGAAGGCCGCCTGCCGGTCGACGTGCCGATCCGGGAAGGGGACGTGTTCCTGCTGCCGCCGCACGTGCGGCACCCGCCGCAGCGCCCGGAGCCGGGGAGCATCGGGCTGGTCGTGGAGTTCGCCCGCTCCGCGGGCCTGCTCGACGCGTTCGAGTGGTACTGCGTCGCCTGCCACCGGCTGGTGCACCGGGCGGAGATCCGACCGCGGTCGATCGTGACGGATCTGCCGCCGGTGTTCGAGGCGTTCTACGGCGGCGACCGGACGTGCGGGCACTGCGGAGCCGAGCATCCCGGACGCACCTGGCCGGAGGAGATGCGGCCTTCGACGGGGCGCACGGTCTGACCCGCTCCGCCCCGTCCCCCCTCGCATGCCGCAACCGCACAACCCGGAGGTTCCGTGACCATCATCGACGTCCACACGCACGTCTTCCCGCGCCTGTCCCGCACCGAGTCGCGCATCCTCGCGGGCGCGGGCGAGCCGTGGCTGCGCGTGCACGGGGACGGCACGGGGATGATGATGAGCGGCGAGGACGAGTACCGCCCGGTCGTCGCGCCGCTGTGGGATCCGCACCGGCGGCTGGCGGACATGGCCGCGGCCGGCGTCGACGTCCAGGTCGTGTCCCCGACGCCGCTGATGTTCGGCTACGACGCCGATCCGGCGCGGGCCGCCGAGTGGTGCGATCTCGTCAACGACCGCATTCTCGCCTTCTGCGCGGCGGACCGGGCGCGGCTGCTGCCGCTCGCCCAAGTCCCTTTGCAAGACCTCGCGTCGGCGTGCGCGGCGGCTTCGGCCGCCAAGGCCGCCGGACACCGCGGCGTGCACATCGGCAACCACGTGGGCGAGCGCTACCTGGCCGACGAGGCGATCGTCGCGTTCCTGACGCACTGCGCGCACGAGGACATCCCCGTGCTCGTGCATCCGTGGGACATGCTGGCTCCGGAGCGCATGCCCCGGCACATGCTGGCGTGGTTGGTGGGGATGCCCGCGGAAACACAGCTGAGCATCCTCGGCATGGCGCTGGGCGGGGCGTTCGAGAAGCTGCCGACGAGCCTGCGCCTGTGCTTCTGCCACGGCGGGGGGAGCTTCGCGTACCTGCTCGGGCGGGCGGACAACGCCTGGCACCACCGCGACCTGGTGCGGGCGGACTCACCCAAGCCGCCGTCGGCGTACGTCGACCGATTCTCCGTCGACTCCGCGGTGTTCGACCCGCGCGCCTTGCGCCTGCTCGTCGATGTCATGGGTGCCGAACGAGTCATGCTCGGCACGGATTTCCCGTTCCCGCTGGGCGAGCAGGAGCCCGGGCGGGTCGTGCGCGAATGCGCCGGGCTGAGCGCCGCGGAGCGGGACATGATCCTCGGCGGCAACGCGCTCCGGTTCTTCGGCGCGGGGGCGGAGGCCGGTTCCGGCCCCGGCCCGGAACGACGGGCCGGGGCCGGCCGGTGATCAGAGGTTGTTCGGCTCCCAGACGGGCAGCCAGACGTCGTTCGGGGCGCCGCCGGAGACGCAGTCGTACTGGATCAGGTTCCGGCCCGAGCCGACGCCGCCCTGCACGTTGAGGCACTTGCCGCTGGACTTGACGACGACCTGGTAGCCGGTGCCGACCGGGACGAACTTCCACAGCTCGTTGTCGGAGCTGCCGCAGGTGTACTGGATCACCTGCGTGCCGTTGGCGTTTCCGCCGCCCTGCACGTTGAGGCACTTGCCGCTGTTGACCGCCTTGAGGCGGTAGTAGCCGCCGAGCGCGGAGTCCAGCTCCCAGCGCTCGTTGGTCGTGCCGGACCACGGGTACTGGATGACCGGCACACCGTCCTCGGTACCCGCGCCTCGGACGTTCGCGACCTGCTTGGCGTCGCTCGCCAGCCGCAGCGTGAACTGCTGGGCCACGATGGACCGCGCCTGCGACGCCGGGGCCGCAGCCGCCTCGTCCGCGGAGTCACTGGCGCCGGCCGAACCCGCCACCAGCCCGGTGGACATCGCGACCACCGCGGCGCCCACGGCCCATTGCTTGCGCATCTTCACGTTCTTTGCCTCCACGTAGGGTCGCCGCACAGCCGCGGCGATCACAGAACGTAATGGCGCGATCACCAAAAAGCCAGATGGTTGGCAGCGTGTCGGGTGCGTCACCCGAACCGCCCCCTACGCAGCCGGGCCGAGCAGTCGGGGCAGGCGCGAGCTGCCCGCGGCCCGGATCGCACGGCGGCCCCGCAGGTGCCGCACCTGCGGGGCCGTCGTCTGCGGCGCTATGCCCGTACCGCCACCGCTTCCACCTCGAACAGCACGTCCGGGGTCGCCAGGCTCGCCACGCCGAGGAGGGTCTGGACCGGTGGCTTGCCGCGCCACAGCTCGGCGACCGTGCCGGCGATCGGGCCCAGCTTGGTGACGTCGTGGTTGACTACGTAGGTCCGCAGCTGGACGACGTCGGCGAAGTCGAGGCCGTGCGCGGCGAGGGCGGTGCCGAGGTTGTGGAACGTCCGTTTCACCTGCTCGGCGAAGTCGGCGGAGACGACGGCGCCGTCCGGGTCCGAGGCGTACTGGCCTGCGATCAGGACCAGTTCGGCACCGGCCGGGACCGCGGCGGTGTGTGCGTAGCCGAACGGGGTCGGGTCGTGCAGGCCGTCCGGGTTGACGAGGGTGTGGGCCATGCGAGTCACCTTTCCTGGGTGGTGAACGGGAGTCGGGTGAAGCCTCGCAGCGAATACACGACATCGACTGTCATGTATTCCGGTAGCGTTTTCGGATGCGCGCCGATCGGCTGGTCTCGCTGGTCCTGCTGCTGCGGCGGCACGGCCGGCTGTCCGCGACCGCGCTGGCCCGCGAGCTGGAAGTGTCCACGCGGACGGTGCTGCGGGACATCGAGGCGCTGTCGGCGTCCGGCGTCCCCGTGTACGCCGAGCGCGGCCGGAACGGCGGCTTCACGCTGCTGCCCGGCTTCCGCACGGAACTCACCGGCCTGAACCACGACGAGGCACTCGCCCTGCTGGTCGCCGGATCACGCCGCGGCGCCCAGGCGTTCGGCCTCGGTACGGCGCTGGCCTCGGCCATGCGCAAAGTCCTCGACGCGCTTCCGGAGGACCAGCAAGCCACCGCGGCCGGAGCGGCGCGGCGGCTCCTCGTCGACCCGGAGACCGATCTGCTGGCCCGCAGCACGGTCGACGAGGAACTGCCGGACGCGGTCGTGGCCGAAGTCCGGCGCGCGGTCCTCGCCGGGCACAAGCTGCGCATCCGGTACGCGGCGGCGGACGGCGACCGGGCTCCGGCCTGGCGCACCGTCGACCCCCTAGGCCTGGTCACCGTCCGCGGCCAGGGCTACCTCCTGGCCGCACGGTCCGGTGCCGACCGCACCTACCGGCTGTCCCGGATCGCGGCCGCCGAGGAACTCGGCGAACCGGCGCAGCGGCCGGACCGGGTCGACCTCGACCGCGCGTGGCGGGACCGCAGTACGCGGTTCCGTACCGGCGGCGACCAAGTCACCGTGGTGCTGCGGCTCGACCCGGCCCGCCGGGACGAGCTGGCGGGAACCGCGCTGACCGTCGACGGCGCGGAGGCCGACGACGACGGCCGTCTGCGCCTCCACGCGACCTTCCAAGACGCCCGGCACGCCGAGTGGGCCCTCTGGCAACTCGCCGCCGGCGCCGAAGCGTTGTCCCCGGAATGGCTGCGGGAAGCGCTGCGTGAACGCGCCACCGCACTCGCCGCCCGCTACGCGAGCGGCACGGTCCAGGACCCGGCGCCGCCGCCCGGCACACCCGAGAACCCGGCTTGACCAATCGCTGACCCAATCCCCTTCCGCAGCCCGGGCCAGCTGCCAGCATGGCCGCATGTCGATCACGCAGCCGGTCCCGCCGGGGGAACCGGCCGACTCCCCCACCCGCGGCGCCGCGCCGCGCCGGTCTCCCGCCGGGGTGCGCGCACAGTTCTACGGCCAGCCCTTGATCGTGCTGGGCATCGTCGTCGGCTGTGTGCTGATCCTCGCGTGGGTGGTCGTCGCGGCGCTCGGCAATATCGGTTCGCCCGGGTCGGGTTCGAGCGGCCCCGGGGTCAGCCGGACCTCGTCCTCCAATGTGTGGATCGGGCGCCGCCGCCTGCGGCTCGAACTGCGCGGGACCGACGCCGAGTGGCGCGCGTGGGCCGCCGAGAAGTTGCGGGTCACCACCGCCAAGGCCGCCGCCGCCGACGCCAAGAAGCGGGCGAAGACCGCGTCGGGGGACGAGCCGCTGCCTCAGCCGAAGATCTCGCTGATGGCGTGCGACCGGCGCACGCTCACCGCCGACGACGTCGCCGCCCTCGCCCGTCCGCTGGGGTGGCATGTCACGAGCGAGGACGGCAACCGGGGAATCTGGCTGTCCCGCGACGCGGCCTGACGCCGGGGGTCGGACGCAGCAGGGACAGGGACAGGGACAGGGACAGGGCAACCAGACCACACGCAGGTCGGATCCGTTGGCTTCAAACCGACTTCACGTGAAAGCGATGCGGACTACCGCCACTTCGTGGAGACGTCCGATACCGAGGGCCGCATGGCGGCCATCGGAAAGGCCTTGGAAGGGCTGACGGGGATGGCGGAGTCGCGCATGAGCGGCGTTCCGACGTACACGGTCGTCCGGGAGGTCGGGCCGGGGCCGGAGGGTCCGGCGGCCTAGGCTTCTCTGACGACGGCGCCGCCACCGCGGGGCCACCGCCGGAAAACAGAGCCACATCGAGTCAGCCCGAGCCAGGGGGAATCGTGACGTCGGAAGCCGCCCCGGTGCATGCCGCCGGTGATCTGCTGGCCGGCGTGCTGCCGCCGGACGTGGTGGCCGTCGCATGCTTCGACGACCCGCCCGGGACGGTGCTGTTCCCCGAGGAGGAAGCCGCGATCGCCCGCGCCGTCGACAAGCGGCGGCGGGAGTTCACGACGGTACGCCGGTGCGCCCGGGAGGCGTTCGCCCTCCTGGGCGTGCCGGCGGCGCCGCTGCTGCCCGGCGAGCGCGGGGCCCCGGCCTGGCCGGACGGGCTGGTCGGCAGCATGACGCACTGCGCGGGGTATCGGGCCGCGGCGGTCGCACCGGCCGCCCGGATCCGCACGCTCGGCATCGACGCCGAGGAGGCGGCACCGCTGCCCGGCGGCGTCCTCGGCTCGGTCTCCTCCCCCGGCGAGCGCACCGCGCTCGCCGGGTTGGCCGCGGGCGTGCCGGGAGTCCCCTGGGACCGCCTGCTCTTCAGCGCCAAGGAAGCCGTCTACAAGGCCTGGTTCCCCCTCACCCGCCGCTGGCTCGGCTTCGAGGACGCCGAGGTGCGGTTCGACCCGGCCGCCGGGACCTTCCACGCCCGTTTGCTGCCCGACGACCGCCCCGCGGGCCTGGACGGGTTCACGGGGCGGTGGGCGGTCGCCGGCGGCATCGTCGTCACCGCGATCGCCGTGCGCGCCGACTGACGTTCCCCGCGGCACGGCACCAATGGCAACCTCGTAGAACCCGAGTGGCTCGTCGGCCGGATCCCGGAGATGGTCCCGCCGACGAGGCCACGTGCGCATGCACCGTGCGCCGCCCCGGCACTCCCCCCGCGTCGCCTGGGCACCGCGGCGTGCGATGCTACGGGCGCAAGGCGACGGCGGCCCGAGGAAACCGGTGCGAATCCGGTGCGGTCCCGCCACTGTGATCGGGGAGCGAATCCCGCGACGGCCACGGCCCCACCCAGGGGTTGGAAGGCCGGGACGAGCGTTGATCCGAGAGCCAGGAGACTCACGTCGTCGCCTCCCTCGACAACCCGGGGCGGATTTCCCCGAGAGAGGCCGGTGATTCGCCGTGTCTGTTGTGCCGCGCCCGAACGTCCCCCGTACGACGGGGGTTTCCCGATGAGCAGCGCAACACCCGCCACCGGTGGATGGCGTGGCGCGGTGGGGTCGCTGGACCGGGCCGAGTGGCTGCGGTTGGCCGCGATGGCGGGCGTCGTCGTCGGGCTTCACGTCGTCGGCTGGTTCGTGCTCGTGGTGCTCGTCGCCCCCGAGCATTACAGCGTCGGCACCAAGACGTTCGGCATCGGCATCGGCGTCACCGCGTACACGTTGGGCATGCGGCACGCGTTCGACGCCGACCACATCGCGGCGATCGACAACACCACCCGCAAACTGATGCACGACGGCAAGCGGCCGCTGTCGGTGGGGTTCTGGTTCTCGCTGGGGCACTCGTCGGTGGTGTTCGGCCTGGCGCTGCTGCTGTCGCTCGGCATCAAGGTGTTCGTCGGACCGCTGGCGGACGACTCCACCCTGCACGACGTCACCGGGGTCGTCGGCACCGGGATATCCGGCACCTTCCTGTACGTCATCGCGATCGTCAACATCGTGATCCTGGTGGGTATTTGGAAGGTCTTCCGGACGATGCGCGGCGGCAGTTACGACGAAGCCGCGCTCGAAGACCGGTTGAACAACCGGGGCTTCATGAACCGGCTGCTCGGCGGGGTGATGAAGTCGATCACCAAGCCGTGGCAGATGTTCCCGGTCGGCCTGCTCTTCGGCCTCGGCTTCGAGACCGCCACCGAGGTGTCGCTGCTGGTGCTGGCCGGCTCCGGCTCCGCGTCCGGGCTGCCGTGGTACGCGATCCTGTGCCTGCCGGTGCTGTTCGCCGCCGGGATGACGCTGTTGGACACGATCGACGGCACGTTCATGAACTTCGCCTACGGCTGGGCGTTCTCCAAGCCGGTGCGGAAGGTCTACTACAACCTCACCATCACGGCGCTGTCCGTCGCCGTCGCGCTGATCATCGGCAGCGTCGAGATCCTCGCCCTGCTCGCCGACCGCTTCGACCTGCACGGCCCGTTCTGGGACCGGGTGAGCGGGGTGGACCTCAACCTCGTCGGCTACGCGATCGTGGGGCTCTTCTTCGCCACCTGGGCGGTCGCGGTCGCGGTGTGGCGCTTCGGCCGGATCGAGGAGAAGTGGACGCAGGGGCTTCGCACCGCACCCGCGGCGGACGGGGGCGCGGCCGACCCGATCGGCGCCGTCGACCCGATCGGCACGGTCGATTCAAGCGAGGACCAAGGGACGGTCAAGCAATGTTAGGGGCCGAATCCTGACGTGATCTTGACGCCCGGACGGGGGTTCCCGACGCTCCTCCGTGTGTACGTTCGACGTCGCGCAGCCGCCGGTCGGCGGCGTGGGCTCCCGGACCCGCCGGACCCGCACGCTCGACAGGAGATCCGCCACCGCCATGTCCGCGCCCGCCATACCCAGCTGTGGACGGAAGGCAACCCGCTCGCCGACTTCCTGCGGTTCTTCCTCTTCGGACAAGGCGAAGTCGCCCCGGTGACCCGCGAAGTGCTCCGCGAGGCGGAGCCCGACCCGTCCCGCCGCCCGCACGTCCACGTCGGCTGACCGGGCCCCTGCCGCTCCGCGACGGTCTCAGCCCCCGGGAGCCCCGACCGGTCGCGTGGGCATGCGGCGGGTGAAGAACAGCGCCACGATCGACATGAAGGCCAGGACGGCCAAGGCCGCGCGCAGGCCGTCGAGGCGTGCCGAGGTGTTGGCGTCGAGGGCGGCGTCGGCGACTTCGGGGCTGACCCGGGCGGCGTCGAGGGCGTCGCGGAGCTGGGCGTCGCTGAGGAACGGGACGCCGCTCTCCAGTTGCACCGATGCCTGGCTCTTCACGTCGGCGGGGACCGCCGGGTTGTTCTCGACGCTGCTCAGGAACGAGCCGGTCATCGCCGCGATGAGGATCGAGCCGGCCAGCGCGGTGCCGATCGACGCGCCGAGGTTGGTCACCGCGTTCTGCACGCCGCCCACTTCGGCGCTCTGCTCGTCGGGGACCGCCGACACCGTCACCGCCCCGAGCTGCGAGGCCAGCGCGCCGATGCCGAGGCCGATGAGGAGCAGCGGGATCGTCACGACGCTCGCGTCCGCATCCGCGTCGAGCGCGGCCATGAGCACCACCGACCCGGCGAACAGCGCGAGGATGCCCACCTGGACGACGCGCCGCGGCGACGCGCCGGGCAGCAGCTTCGGGATGAGGATCGCGGCGGCCAGCAAGGTGACGGACAGCGGCAGGATGCGCGCACCCGTGCTCAGCGCGGACAGCCCGAGCGCCACCGACAGGTACAGCGGGACGACGAAGAACACGCCCATCTGCACCAGGTATTGGAAGAAGAACATGGTGAGGCCGCCGGTCAGACGCCGGTTGTGCAGCAGCGCCGGGTCGACGAGGGGCTCCCGGCCGCGCTTGGCGACGTACCGCTCCCATGCGAGGAACAGCCAGAGCAGCAGCAGCCCGGCCATCATCAGCCACACCGTGAGCGAGACGCCGAGCCAGGCCGGGGCGCCGCTCTTGGGGCGGAACCAGCCCCATTCGTCGGAGCGCAGGACGCCGTAGACGAAGACGCCGAGCCCGGCGGCGGACAGCAGCACGCCGGGGACGTCGAGGTGCGGCTTGCCCGGCGCGGGCGCGTCGGCCATCCGGCGGGCGGCCGCGAGGATCGCGATCGCCACGACCACCTCGGCGACGAAGACCCAGCGCCACGAGAAGTACGTCGTGGCGATCCCGCCGATCAGCGGGCCGAGCGCGACGGCGACCGCGCCCGCCGCGGCGACCAGGCCGTAGGCGGCGGGACGGCGCGCGGTCGGGAAGTTGCCCGCGACCAGCGACACGATCGCGGGCAGGATCAGCGACGCGCCGACGCCTTCCAGGAACGACCAGCCGAGCAGCAGCACCGGCAGGTTCGGGGCGAGCGCGGTGACCAGCGACCCGCAGCCGTAGATGGCGCACCCGATGCCGAACGCCCGGGTGCGGCCGATCAGCGCCCCGACTTTGCCGCCCGGGATCATCAGCATCGCCATGACCAGCGTGTACGCGGTGATCGCGCCCTGGATCCCGGTCACCGTGGTGTCCACGTCGTCGGCGACGGTCGCGATGGACACGTTCATGACGGAGCTGTCGAGCGTCATCAGGAACTGGGCGGCGGCCAGGGTGACCAGGACGCCGCGCGCGCCGCCCGGTTCCCGTGCCGGTCCGTGGTCCGGGTCAGCCGCCGGATTCGAAGCCATCCCCGGATCGTCGCAAATCGGGCGCCCGATTCCGCCGCAGACCCGCCGGGCGGAAGTATCCGACGCGTCGGACCGGCGAGCCGCCGTGCACCGAAGCCGCCTCCGCCGCACAGCCGAGGCGTTTACCGTGCGGTCATGTCCCCTGTCGCCGGGATGCCCTCGCCGCGCGCGTAGCGCAGGTACAGGGTGCCGTTCGGGGCGGCCACCGGCGGGGTGAGGAGGGTGAGGTTGGTGGGCACCGTGCCGCCGTCGAACACCTTCTTCCCGGTGCCCAGCATCAGCGGGTGCACCCACAGGTCGATCCGGTCGAACAGCTTTTCGTGCAGCAGTGTCTGCACCAGGTCCAGGCTGCCGACGACCTTGATGTGCTCGTGCCGGTCGCGGATCTCGCGCACCGCGGCGGGCAGGTCCGGGCCGAGCTGCGTGGAGCCGTCCCACGGGAGGTCGGGCTTGCCGCGGGAGGCGACGTACTTCGGGACCCGGTTGAAGAGCTTGCCGAACTCGTCGTCCTGATGAGGCCAGTACGCGGCGAAGATGTCGTACGTCCGCCGCCCGAGCAGCAGCGCGTCGGTGCCCTCGTAGGCGGCCAGCACCTGCGCCCCGAAAGTCTCCTCGATCAGCGGCGCCTGCCAGCCACCGAACGCGAACCCCTCGGGGTCCTCGTCGGGGCCGCCGGGCGCCTGGCCGACCAGGTCGAGGGTGGCGAACAATTCGAGGTGGATGAGACCCATGGCTTACTCCCCATGCATCGTGGTGTCGCGGTCATCGGGGTAGACCCCGGGACGGCGGCAAACTCATCGGCGCGCCGCCGGGGATTTCCGCCGGGATTTCGCGCCACCCGCGGCTTCGGGCACGCGCGGGACTCCGGGCGCCCGGGACCGCCGCCACGCCGCCCGCTCCCTCCGACCCTAGCCCGCGCGCGGACCGGTGTCGTATTGGTCGGCCTGCATGCGGTACGCCGTGGCGTACTGGCCGCCCTGGGCCAGGAGTTCGGTGTGGGTGCCCTCCTCGATCAGGCGGCCGTGGTCGAGGACGTAGATGCGGTCGGCGAGCCGGGTGCTGGCGAGCCGGTGGGTGATGAGGATGACGGTGTGGCCGCGGTCGGCCAGGGCGCGGATCTTGGTGAACGCGGCGATCTCCGCCTTGGCGTCCAAGGCCGAGGTGGGTTCGTCGGCGATGACGAGTTCGGCGTCGCGGAACACACCGCGGGCGAGCAGCATGCGCTGCCACTGGCCGCCGGAGAGGGCGACTCCGCCGACGTACGAGCGGTCGAGCAACGTGTCCCATTTCTTCGGGAGTTCGTCGACGACCTGGTCGGCTTCGGCGTAGCGGGCAGCGGCGGTCAGGCCGTCGGGGACCCCCACGGGCGCGCCGGGGCCGGCGGACTCGGCGGCGTCGCCGGATCGGGGCTCGGGCAGTACCGGACGGCGGCCGTCCGCCTCCGGGACCGCCCGCCCGATGCGGACGTTGGCCGCCGCGGTGAACGGCCACTCCACGAACGACTGGGATACCAGCGCCACCCGGTCGAACACCTGGTCGCGGTCGAGTTCCGTGTCGTCGACGCCGTCCCACAGGATGCGGCCGGCGTGCGGCCGGTACAGCCCCGCGACGATCTTGGCGAGGGTGGTCTTGCCGGAGCCGTTCTCCCCCACCAGCGCGACGATCTTGCCACGCGGGATGGTCAGCGAGACCGCGTCGACGGCGGGCGCGTCGCGATCGGGGTAGCTGTAGCTGACCTTCTCCAGCCGGATCTCGTCCGGGAACCGCTCGACGGCCATCCCGCCTACCGGGATCGCGTGTTCCTCGGCGATGGCGCACGCTCGGTCGTAATCGCCCAGGAACAGGCTCTGCTTGTAGGCGGCTTGGACCTGCTGGACGAGCTGCCCCAGCGCCCCCGTCCCGATCCGGATCGCCAGCACGGCGGTGCCGGAGGCGGCCAGGTCGGTGCGCCCCGTCCACACCAGCCAGCCCAGCACCGTGTACGTCAGCCCGGCCGCGAGCCCGGCCAGCGCCGCCGACGCCAGGTCGGTGACGGCTTCCGCCCGCACGAGCCGCGTCTCCTCGGCCTCGCTCGCGGCGGCCATCCGCCGGTAGTGGTGCAGCAGGTACTTGCCCGCACCGTGCACCCGGATCTCCGGGCCCGACCCGAGGTTCCCCAGGTGCCATTCCACTTCTTGCTGCTGCCGGTTGTGGTCGATCCAGCGTTGCACCGAGGCGTAGCGGCGGCGCGCGTCGCGCACCGCGCCCCACGCCTGCGGCAGCGTGATCAGCACCATGAGCGGCAGCAGGACCGGGTGCAGCACGGTCAGGACGGTGCCGGTGGCGGCCAGCGACACCAGCGCGGTGGCGATGCCGATCGCGTTGCCGATCATCCGCCGGGCCGCGTCGGTGCCCCAGCGCGCGGACTGCAGCAGCCGCTTGAAGTCCCCGTCCTCCAGGGTGGCTTGCTCGACGCGCGACACCTTCGTCATCAGCGCGACTTCCGCGGCCCGCTCCACCTTCGGCTCCAGCCGCCCGGCGGCCACCGCGGACGCGGCCCGGAGCAGCGCGGTCACGATGCCGGAGATCGCCACGGCCGTCAGCGCGGGCAGCGCGGCACGGACCCGGCCGGGGGTCGGTCCGGCGGCGAACAGCTGGATCAGGACCTGGTTGGTGGCGAGCAGGCTGAACGCGCCGGTCACCCCGCGGCCGATTTCGGCCGCGGCCACCATGGCCAGCGCGACGCGGTCCGCCCGCCACGCGAGGCGCGCGGACGCCGCGACGAGCTGCGGCAGCCGCCGGAACGTCGACGTGAGCGACAGTTCCACCGCCGCGCCCCGGTGGCTGAAGTACCCGTCGTCCCAGTCCAGCTTTCCGCCGAACAGCTCCTGTCCGGATTCGACCCCGGCGGCGATGGTCTCGGCGGCCTGGTCCCGCCGACCCCGCCGCGTCATCGCGCGTCCCGTACGTCGTGGCGCCTGCCGGTCACGTGAGTCCTCCCAAGTGCGCTGCAGGGAGCGGGATTTGCCCGCGAACAACAAGTCAGCCTGCGGCCTCGCGGCGGGAGCACGGCAGGGCGCACGGAGTCGGCCACCGGGCGCACGGCTCGAACGCGCACACGACCCGGTGGTGCCCGTGCGGCCCGCGGGGCTTCTGGGGCGTCCGGGGTCCGGAGGCTGTTATAGGCGTGGTCTTCTGGGTAGGCGGAAACCAATCGGCCCTTTTCGGGCCGGTGCTCAGTAGCGCTTCGCGCACCCTCGGCGACGAGACGGATTGCCCGCCATGAACCACGACGGCGATGTCATCCACGAACTGACGGCGGACCACCGCGACGTCGACCACACGATCGAAGAACTGGACGCCGCCCCGCCCCACGACCCCGTTCGCAAGCGCTTGGTCGACAGGCTGACGACCGAACTCGTCCGCTTGGCCGTCGCGGAGGAGCAGTGCGTCCTCCCGGCCGTCCGCGAGCGCGCCCCGGACGGCAAGGAACTCGTCGACCGGGAGATGCACGACCTCGGCGAGATCGAACGGATCCTGGCCGAACTGGAGACCCACGAGGCCTCGGACGCCGACTTCGACCGCCTCGTCGCCGAACTCGAGGCCGCCGTCGTGCGCCAGGAGCACGACGACGAAGACCGCCTGTTCGTCCGCCTCCACGAGGCGTTCTCGGCCGCGGACCTGGAGACGATGGGCGACGAGGTCCGCCGCGCCATGAAGTACGCGCGCACGCACCCGCACCTCCAGACCCGCGACACCCCGCCGGAGTACGACCTCCTCTCCGGCGCCAGCATCCAGTTCGTGGACACGATCCGCGCGCTGTTCCACCGGCGGCGGCGCCCGGCGACGTAGCAGCGCGGCGGCGTGGCGGCCTGGCTGATGCCTCAGGCCGGGACCATCGGTGCGGCCGTCGGCGCCGGATCGCGCACCGGCCAGATCACCGTGGCCGTCGCCGCGGCGGCCAGCGCCACGCCGCCCAACACCCCGGCCGTCGCCGGGACTCCGGCCGCCGCGGCGAGCCACCCGGCCAGCGGGTAAGTGAGCAGCCAGCAGCCGTGCGACAGCGAGAACTGCGCGGCGAAGGCCGCCGGAAGGTCCGCGTCCCCCGCCGACCGGCGGATCAGCCGGCCGCCCGGCGTCAGGACCGCCGAACTCGCCGCCCCGATCGCGGCCCACGCGCCGAGCAGCCCCCACCAGTCGCCGGTGCCCGCCGATCCGGCCGTCACCGCGGCAACCGCCGCCAGCACCACGGGAAATGCGTACGCCGCGCCGAGCATGACCGCCCGGTCGCCCCACCGCGCCAACACCCGCGGCAGCAGCGACGCCACCGCGATCGATCCGGCGCCGTAGGCGCCCAGCGCCACGGACACGGCGCCCGTCGACCGCCCGAAGTGGTCGCGGACGACACCGACGGTGTCCACGAAGACGATCGCTCCGGCCGCGGCCACCGCCAGGTCCAAGGCCAGCAGCGCGCGCAGTTGTGGAGTCGCCCGGAAGAGGCGTACGCCGGAGGCGGCCTTCGCGTACCCGCCGCCGCACCGCTCCCCCGCCGCCGGCTTCGGCAGGACCGACGAGACCACGAGGGCCGCGGAGGCCGCGAAGCCGACCACGGTCCCCGCGAACAGCCAGCCGTAGGACACGAAGGCCAGCAGCCCGGCGGCCAGGGCCGGGCTGAACAGGCTCTCCAGGTCGTACGCCATCCGGGACATCGACAGCGCCGCCGTGTAGTCCCGCTCGTCCGGCAGCACTTCCGGGATGGTCGCCTGGAACGTCGGCGTGAACGCCGCGGACGCGGCCTGGAGCAGGAAGATCAGCACGTACACCTGCCACACCTGCGTCACGAACGGCAGCGCGAGTGCGACCGCGGCGCGGGTGAGGTCCATGGCGGCCATCAGCGCCCGGCGCGGGATGCGGCCGGCGACCGCGCCGGCCAGCGGGGCGACCGCCACGTAGGCGACCATCTTGATCGCCAACGCCGTGCCGAGCACCGCGGACGCGTCGGCCCCGGCGAGGTCGTACGCGAGCAGGCTCAGGGCGACCGTCGCCAGCCCGGTGCCGACCAGCGCGACGACCTGCGCGGTGAACAGGCGGCGGTAGGTGCGGTTCCGGAGCACGGACAGCATGAGGCCGGGTCCTCCCGTCCTGGGGCGCAGGGATGACCTCTCCACTCTAGAACAACATGTGCGTACGTATGCACATGACATCGGGACCGCTGCCGCGCGAGGAGGCTGAAGCGGGGACGGCACAGGAGGGAGACGGCTCGGGAGAGGCGCGCCACTGGGGCACGGGCGGGCCCGCGGAGCCGAACGAGACCCGCGGCCGCGCGGGGGTGAGGCAGGGGCAGACCAGGCAAGTCGGCATGGGAGCGGAACGACCGGGTGGGGCGCCAATGCGGGCGGGCCGGAGCGGCAGGGTCCGACGGGGAAACGTGGTCGGGCAAAGGTGAGGCGGGGGCTGACCGGCAGCGACGCGGCAGGACTCAGTCGTGCGGCGGCAGCGACCGGATCTGGTGGTCGGCCGCGCTCAACGCCTCGTCCACCAAGCGGCGCAGATGCCCGTGCCGCAGCGCGTACACCACCCGGCGTCCGTCCTTCCGCGCGACGACCAGTCCGGACAGCCGCAGCTTGGCCAGGTGCTGGCTGACCGAGGGGCGCGGCGCGCCGCAGTCCTCGGTCAGGGTGGTGACGTCCGCCTCGCCCTCGCCGAGCCGCCGCATGATGGCCAGCCGCGTCCGGTCGGAGAGCAGTCCGAGCAGCGATGCCGCGGCGTCGAGCCGGTCGCCGTCGGGCTGCTCGTGCGAATCGTGCGCAGGTGCGGTCGGTCGGCCCGAAGTCATGCGCCCATGGTAGGGCCCGGCTCGGGCGGACCGGCCGGGCTTACCGGGCGGCACCCGCCCGCATCCCGTCGAAGACGATCGAGGTCGGCGCCTCGGCTATCCGGCGCTGCGTTGGCTGCCCACCGTGCCCGTGCCGGCGTGGCCGAGGAGGGCCGGGAACGTCCCCACCGCGTCCAACGCCATCGTCAGTTCCGCGACGATCTTCGGGTCGTGCAGCGGTCCGCGGAGGTACTCCTCGATGCGGTGCATGCGGTAGCGGACGGTGTTGGGGTGGCAGTAGAGCGCGGGGGCCGCGTCGGCGGCGGAGCCGTGGGCGTCGAGCCAGGCGCGGGCGGTGGCGAGGAGGGTGGTGCGGTCGTCCTCGGGGAGGGAGAGGAGGCCGCCGAGGATGCGGTTGACGGCGCGGCGGGTGGTTTCGAGGTTGGTCATCACCATTTCGGTGAGGGGCGTGTCGTCGAGTTGGCGGACGCCGGGGAGGCCTTCGGGGAGGGATTCGAGGCCGACCTGGGCGTAGCGCAGCGCGCGCGGGGTGTGTTCGAGCTGGTCGTACGCCGGGCTCACGCCGACGCGGCCCGTCGCCGAGGCTCGGACGGCGTCCAGGGCGCGGTCGGCGAGGCCGCGTTCGGGGCAGGTCAGCACGCCGACTTCGTGGCCGGGCTGCGCGCGCCAGGCCGAACCGATCTCGATCGCCCGGAGTTTGGCGTCCAGCCCGGGGAGCGGCGGTTCGCCGACGGCGAGGACTTCGGCCATGACGAGGACGAACGTGCCGCGGTACGGGAATCCCAGCAGGTGCGCGATCTCCCACGCGGTGTCGCTGCCCGGCGGCGGCCCGTCGACCAGCGCCGCGACGAGCGCCGAGCGGCGCCGGTCGGTCTCGAGCATGCGTTCGGCGAGGGTGTCGCGGTAGGCACTCGCCATGGCGGTGGAGTAGCTGTCGGCGATGTCCCAGATCCGGGACGCGGCGTCGAGCAGCGCCGCTTCCGCTCGCGTTCCGGAGTGCCGTGCCTCGGCGAGCAGTTGGTCCCAGAAGTTGGCGAAGCCGACGCGGTAGGCACGGAGCACGTCGTGCAGCGGGACGCCCTGGGCGGCCCGGAGCCGCCCGATCGCGACGGGCGCGGTCACGTCGAGGGGCTCCTCGGACACCAGGTGCGCGATGGTGAGCGAAACGTTGTGGCGCAGGCTGGCGTGGAGGTCGTCGAGCTTGACGTCGGCGTTCCGGTACAGGTCGATCTCGCGCACGATGACCTCGCCCATGACCGTGACGACGGTCTCCAGGCGGGCGGCGAGCGCCTGCGCGAGGCCGGTGACGATCGGATCCGGAACTGCGTTGCCCACGCCTGCGCCTCACTTGGTGTTCGACCGCGGCCGCGTCCCGCCATCGGTTCCGCCGCCTTCACAAGAGTGGACAAGTCTGGTCGACCGAGGACACGCGTGCGGTCGGTTTGCGGAACTCTCACTCCTTCGGCGGCACCGTTGTTCCGACGGACAGCGACTCCCGGGGCGACACTGTTGCGCCGTACATCGCCGTCCGCGCCGGTCAGCCCGGAGGATTTTCCCGTCGGGAACGATCCGTCGGGGAGGCGCGGTGAAGGACGTCGGCTGCAAACGCCCGCAGGGTGGCGGACACGGTGACCGGACCAGCCGGGGCCGCGGATCCGGGCGCCCGGGCGACACCACACGCAGCGGCCCGGGCCGGGACGGGTCGCAACGACCGGGGGGCCAGGGGCAGCAGGGACCGCCGAAGCATCCGCAGTGGGTGTGAGCCCCTAGCCGACGGCGCCGCCCTGGCAAATCCGTGGTCGGCCTGACGGGGCGTCACCTACGCTCCGACCCATGCGCTCCGTGTTCTTCTTCCCCGCAGGGGAGCGAGCCTCGACGGTCGCCGTCCTCGACCGGCACCTGCCCGCGCAGCGCCACCCGTGGTACCTGGAGGACGGCCTGTACATCGACATCGACGACGAACGGACCGGCTGCCTCTTCTCCGACTGGGATCCCGCGGAGGTTGCGCTGCTCGACGCGGCCGTCGGGCATCACCCCACGTGGGCGGTGCAGATCGGCATCTCCGGGCGGATCGACGGCACCGCCGAGATCCGGCACATGGCGGCGCTGCTGCTTGCGCACGGAGGCGTGGCCTTTGACGACTACACCGAGCACCCCTGGACGCTGCGGGAGATCGAATCCGGCGCAACGGTCGACGGCCTGCGCTTCTTCGACTTCCGGGGCTACCGCGAACGCACCCGAGGGTGCTGACGCCGGTTCGAAGACGGATCGTCGCGGCGGGCAGGCAGCCGAGCACCTCGTGTCACTAATTGAAAAATTCTTCAATTCGCTACATCATGGTATTCGCGGGTTCCGGAAGGGCCGCCCGATGGGCCATGAGGGGCGTCCGGCCTTGGAGCGCGCTGCCGACCGCGTTTGTCGGGCACGCGGCGGCGTTGCGCCGGCGTGTACGCCGGCGCGCCGTGATGTCGACTACTGGGGCGCGGCCCGAGCGTCCCGAGAAAGCGGGTGACAGCGTGAGCGCCGAAGACGACGGGACCACGGAGGACCTCGCCGAGGCGCTGCGGGCGCGTGTGCGGCAGGCGCGGGCCGACCTCGCGGACGCCGCCGCGCACCCGGAGGGCACCATCGTGCAGATTGCCATGGACGAGCTGGAGGACGCCCTCGCCGCCGCCCGCGCGCACGGCGTCGACGTTCCCCCGGCCACCGCCGCCCACGACGACGCGGCCGACGGGGAGCGGGGCTGAGCATGGGACCGGTCCCGCTCTATCAGGCGAAGGCGGAGTTCTTCCGGATGCTCGGGCATCCCGTCCGCATTCGCGTCCTGGAGCTGCTGCAGAACGGTCCGATGCCGGTCCGCGACCTGCTGGCCGCGATCGAGATCGAACCGTCCAGCCTGTCCCAACAGCTTGCCGTGCTGCGCCGGTCCGGCATCGTCACGTCGGCGCGCGACGGCTCCACGGTCGTCTACCAACTCGCCGGCGGCGACGTGGCCGACCTGATGCGGGCCGCGCGCCGCATCCTCACCGAAATGCTCGCCGGCCAGCACGAACTGCTCGAGGAACTCCGCGAGGCGGAGGCCTCCGCCCAGTGAGCACGCCGCCGCGCCGGGCCGGGTCCCGGCTGGGTGCCCTGCTGCCCGGACGTGCGGACGCCGCCGCCATGCGCCGGCAACCGCGCCGCGACCTCCTGGCCGACTTCACCGTCGCCATCGTCGCACTGCCGCTCGCCCTCGGCTTCGGGATCTCCTCCGGGCTGGGTGCCGAAGCCGGGCTCGCGACCGCTGTCGTCGCCGGGGTCATCGGCCTCCAACAGGTCCCCGCCGCGCTCGGCGTGCCGACGCCCGGGGGCGACAACACGGCGGTGGTGGCGTGGCGTGCGGTACGCACGTTCGCGGCCGAACCCCACGGCGCAGCGCTCGCGTTGGCCGTCGGGGTCGCGACGGTGATGCTGCTGGGCGCCCGGCGGCGTCCCACCATCCCGTTCTCCCTGGTCGCCGTCGCCGAGGAACAACCGTCATGAGTGATCAGCCCGCCAAGCCCACCACCGAAACCGCAGCCGCACCGCGGGCCAATCCGACGAGGGAGGCCGAAGCGGAGATGGAGACCCAGGCGGAGACGGTAACCGCGACCGAGACGGTGGCCGTGACCCGGGCAGTATCGGAGGCGGCCATGGCCGCGGCGGAGGCCATAACCAAGGAGGAAGCCGAGGCCATGGCCGAGGCCGCAGCATCGCGGGAGGCGGGAGCCGAAACCAACACCCGGCAGCAACAAGCCTCCCCCACGCCGCCTCGCCCACCCCGCCGCGGCGAATCCCAGCGCGACATCGAACGCGGCATCATCCGCTGGATGTTCGTGTTCTTCTTCGCCACTCACCTCATCGGCGGCGGTATCTGGCTGGCCATCTACCTGAGCGGCCACGGCGGCGGCTGACGCCGGCTCGCAGCAGAGGTCTTGCCGTCGTGCCGGACGGCGAACCGGCCGCGGGGCCGCGCGACCGTTCCCGTCACCACGCGGCGTGGCTCCCGGCCCGCCCTCCGCATCGGCCGCACGGCCGGCGTGCATCGCGGCGGTTCGCGGACGACGGACGACGGACGACGCCGAGGTGATCCGGCCCATCGGCGCCATCGCCACGGTCGGCCCCGGACACAGCCGGAATCCCGCCCACACCAGAGCCCGTGAAAGCCGGAAGCAGCGAGCCGCTCCCCCACGCGACCGGGGCAGCCCCAAGCCACAAGTCGCCCCCACCCACCCCCGCCGCGCCCCCGAGCCTCGACGGCCCGCGCACCAGCCACCTGCTACGGTCGCCCTCGACCGACGACCCGGGAGCCGTGGTGAACGAAGCAGCGCAGCCGAGGTTGCGGCGTCAGCCGCAGCAGGCGCGCAGCCGCGCCCGGGTCGAGGCGGTGCTGGCCGCCGCGGACCGGATCCTCGCGCGGGACGGCTTCGAGGCGCTGACGATGCGGCGGATCGCCGAGGAGGCGGCCGTCCCGGTCGGCAGCATCTACCAGTTCTACCCGGACAAGGGCGCCGTCGTGGACGCGCTCGGGCAGCAGTACCTCGCGAACTTCAAGGCCGCCATCGACGAGCTGGTCGCCCGCGCCACCACCGGGGACCTCCGCGATCCCGTCGACACCATCGTGGACGTCTACGCCGACCTGTTCCGCCGCCAGCCCGGCGGCGTCGCCCTGTGGTCCGGCCGCCGCCTCAGCCCCGAACTCGCGCGCGCCGACGACGCCACGAACGCGGTCGTCGCCGACGGCGTGCGCCGCATCGTCGAGCACCTGACCGGCATCGCGGACGACGAACGCGCGGCCCGGGCCTCCCGCATGGTCGTCTGGGTCGCCGACGCCGTCCTCCACCAGGTCTCCCGGCCGGACAGCCCGGCAAGCCCGGAAACCCTCGACGAGCTGAAGCGCATGCTGCGCCTCTACTGGGCCGACTTGAGCACCGAGCTGACGGGCGCGTAGAGCTCCCACGAGGCCCCGCAAAGGTCAGCAGAGCCCCGAACGGCCCTGCAATGCTCCTTGATGCCGTCGGCAACCCCCGACACTGCAAGGCCTGTTCCGCCGCGCCCGCGTGTTGCACGCCCTTCCGCAATCAATCCGTCGAGCAGCCCATCACCATGTGACCCACATCACATGGTGAACCCACCACTGCGCCCTGTAGACAATACGCGAACACAGGTTCATGTTTTGCGGTCCGCGTCCCGCCCGGGGCCTTCGACCGCAAACCGGAACCGCGGCGTCATCCAGGGCACGAAGACCCCCGTGCACGAAGATCCCCGTACCCCAGGCCAGTCCCCCAGGAAAGTGGTGCGCATGTCGGCCCCCTCGCCCCGCCCGGCCACACCGCCCCGGCTCCCCGCGTCCTTCGTCTGGGGCGCCTCCACCGCGGCCTACCAGATCGAGGGTGCAGCCGACGCGGACGGCAAGGGCCCGTCGATCTGGGACACCTTCGTCCGCCGCCCCGGGGCCGTCCGTGACGGCCACACCGGCGATGTCGCCTGCGACCACTACCACCGGCTCGGCGAAGACGTCGACCTCATGCGGCAACTCGGCCTCGACGCCTACCGGTTCTCGATCTCCTGGGCGCGCGTCCTCCCCGAAGGCACCGGCCGCGTCGAGCCGCGCGGCCTCGACTTCTACGACCGCCTCGTCGACCGTCTCCTCGCCGCCGGCATCACCCCCACCCCGACGCTCTTCCACTGGGACCTCCCCCAGGTCCTGGAGGACGAAGGCGGCTGGCTCAACCGCGACACCGCCTACCACTTCGCGGAGTTCGCGCACGTCACCGCCGAGCGCCTGGGCGACCGCGTGAAGAGCTGGATCACCCTCAATGAGCCCTTCGTGCACATGGTCTTCGGCTACGGCTTCGGCTCGCACGCCCCCGGCCGCACGCTCATGCTGGACGCCCTGCCGGTCGGCCACCACCAGCTCCTCGGCCACGGCCTCGCGACCCCCGCGCTGCGCGCCGCCGTTCCGCAGGCCGAGATCCTGGTCGCCAACAACTGCTCCCCCGTGCGCCTGCGCCCCGACGCCCGCACCGAAGCCGACGCGGCCGCCGCCGACGCCTACGACGCCCTGCACAACCGGCTGTTCAACGACCCGCTGCTGCTCGGCACCTACCCCGACCTGTCGGCGTTCGGCCTCACCGACCCGTCCTGGGGCGGGCTCGTCCACGACGGCGACCTCAAGGCCATCTCGGCTCCCCTCGACGGGCTCGGCATCAACTACTACAACCCGACGTGGCTCACCGCCCCCGCGGAGACCACCGGACTCCCCTTCGACGCGGTCGAACCCGACGAGCCGTACCGCCGCACGGCGTTCGACTGGCCGGTCGTCCCCGACGGCCTCACCCAGCTCCTCACGGACCTCAAGGCCCGCTACGGCGCCGCGCTCCCGCCGATCTGGATCACCGAGAACGGCTGCTCCGAACCGGCCGGCTTGCAGGACGACGCCCGCATCGACTTCCTCGCCGGGCACGTCGGCGCCATCGCCGACGCCGTCGACCAAGGCGTCGACGTCCGCGGCTACTTCACCTGGTCGCTGATGGACAACTTCGAGTGGGCCGAGGGCTTCCACCAGCGCTTCGGCCTCGTCGAGGTCGACTTCGAGACCCAAGCCCGCACGCCCCGCGCCAGCTTCGCGTGGTACCGCGACCTGATCGCCGCCCACCGGGGCGGGCAATGAGACGCGCCGCCCTCCGGCGCAACCTCACCGCACACGCGTTCTTCCTGCCGTTCCTCATCGTCTTCGCCCTCGCCGTCATCGCGCCGCTGGCGTACGCGATCAATCTGAGCCTGTACCAGGACAAGATGATCGGCGGCACCACCTTCACCGGCTTCGACAACTACACAAAGGCGTTCAAGGACAACCTGTTCCACGTCGGCCTCGGCCGGGTGGCGCTGTTCTTCGTCGTCCAGGTCCCGCTGATGCTCCTGCTCGCGCTCGCCGCAGCGCTGGCGATCGACAGCGGACGGCTTCGGGCGCCCGGGCTGTTCCGGGTCGGCCTGTTCATCCCGTACGCGGTGCCCGGCGTCGTCGCCGCCCTCATGTGGGGCTACCTGTACGGCGACCGGTTCGGCTTGGTCGGCGAGATCGAGGACCTGCTGCACGTCGACCTGCCGGACTTCCTGTCCCAAGGCTGGATGCTCGCCTCGATCGGCAACATCGTCACCTGGTCGTACGTCGGCTACAACATGCTGATCCTCTACGCAGCCCTGCGGGCCATCCCCGACGAGCTGTACGAGGCCGCGGAGATGGACGGCGCGGGCCGCATCCGGCAGGCCTGGAGCATCAAACTCCCCGCACTGCGCCCGGCGTTGCTCCTGACCACGATCTTCTCGGTGATCGGCACGTTCCAGCTGTTCAACGAACCGAGCGTGCTCCAAGCGCTGTCGCCCGCCGTCATCACCACGAACTACACGCCCAACATGTACGCGTTCAGCCTCGCCTTCGACGGCCGCCAGTTCAACTACTCCGCGGCGATCGCCGTGGTGCTGGGGCTGGTGACGGTCCTCGTCGCCTACGCCGTCCAGCTCGTGACGGCCCGAAGGGAGCGGATGCTGTGAGCGTCGACGCGAGCACCCGCATACCGGAAGCACGCAGCCGTCCCCGCAAGGCGATTCGCCCGCTCAGCCGTCGGCCCCGGCGGCGCGCCAAGAGCACCGCGCTGACCGTGGCCATGGGCCTGATGCTGGTCTACACGCTGATCCCCCTGGTGTGGCTGTTCATCAGCGCCACCAAGTCCAACCGCACCCTGTTCGACTCCCCCGGCCTGTGGTTCGGCGACGGGTTCCACCTGTTCTCCAACATCCACGACGTGCTGACCTACGACGACGGCATCTACCTGCGCTGGTTCGGCAACACACTCCTCTACTCCGTAGTCGGAGCGGGCGGCGCAGCGCTGATCGCCACCATGGGCGGCTACGCGCTCGCGAAGTTCGACTTCGTCGGCCGCCGGTTCCTCTCCGCGCTCGTCCTCGGCGCAATCTCCATCCCCGCCACCGCAATCGCGGTGCCGACCTACCTGCTGTTCACCGACATGGGCATCGTGAACACCCCGTGGGCGGTCCTGCTGCCGAGTCTGGCCAGCCCGTTCGGCCTGTACCTCATGCAGGTCTACGCCCGCGACGCCGTCCCCGACGCCATGCTCGAAGCCGCCCGCATCGACGGCGCCGGCGAGCTGCGGATCTTCTTCACCATCGCGCTGCGCCCGCTCGTCCCCGGCTTCGTCACCGTGCTGCTGTTCACGCTCGTGGCGACCTGGAACAACTACTTCCTGCCACTCATCGTGCTCAACGACCCCGACCTGTTCCCCCTGACGGTCGGCCTGCACCAGTGGAACACCATGGCGCAGGGCGGCGGCGGAGCGGGCACGCCCACGCTGCCGCTCGTCCTGACCGGCAGCCTGCTGGCGATCCTGCCGCTGATCGCCGCGTTCCTCTTCCTCCAGCGGTTCTGGCAGTCGGGCCTGACCGCGGGCGGCGTCAAGCAGTAGCCGCGCACTCCCGACCACAGCTGCACCCGGGCCGCCCCACCAGTAGTCCCGCCCCTGTCCGATCCGCCTGTCCGATCCGCCTGCGCCAGGAGCCGTCGAAATGCGTACTTCGCCCCCGAATATCCGCTCCATCGGCCGTGGTTCGACCGCGGTCACCGCCGCCGCCCTGGCGCTCGCGCTCACCGCGTGCGGCGGGGGTTCCGGGGGCGGCAACGCGTCGTCCGGCAGCAAGGTCGACCCGTCGGCCGTGAAGGCCGCGTTGGACCAGCCGGCCGAGATCACGTTCTGGACCTGGGTGCCGAACATCGCGAAGACCGTCGACCTGTTCGAGAAGAAGTACCCGAACATCAAGGTCGACGTGGTCAACGTCGGCGAGTCGAAGGACCAGTACACCAAGCTCACCGGCGCCCTGAAGGCCGGCAAGGGCGCTCCGGACGTGGCGCAGATCGAGTACTCCGCGCTGCCGCAGTTCGCGCTCACCGAGTCGCTGGTCAACCTGGCCGACTACGGCGCCGCCGGGCTGAAGGACGCGTTCGCGCCGTCCGCGTGGTCGCAGGTCAACGTGGCCGGGGGCATCTACGGCGTGCCGCAGGACACGGGGCCGATGGCGATGTTCTACCGGAAGGACATCTTCCAAAAGCTGGGGGCGGCGCCGCCCAAGACGTGGGAGGAGTTCACCGCGATCGCGAAGCGGATCCACGACGCCGACCCGTCGGTGTTCATGACCTTCGCGGACCCGTCCGACTCCGGCTCGGCGAGCAGCATGATCGCGGACCTCGGCGGCAAGCCGTTCGCCGTCGACGGCACCGACGTGAAGGTGGACCTCAAGGGCGATGCGGGCACCAAGGCGTACGCGGACCTCTTCGGCCAACTGATCAAGGACAAGCTCGTCGACGGCAACGCGAGCTTCACCAGCGACTGGTTCCAGTCGATCACCGCCGGCAAGTACGCGGTGTGGATGACCGGCGCCTGGGCCCCGGCCGTCCTCGACAAGTACCTCCCCGGAGGCAAGGGCCAGTGGGGCGTCGCGCCGATGCCCGGCGGGGTCAGCGCGGAGAACGGCGGCTCGGCGGTCGCGGTCACCACGCAGGCCAGGAACAAGGAGGCGTCGGTCGCGTTCAGCGAGTGGCTCAACTCCGACCCGGAGGCCGTCAAGTCGCTGAACGCCGAGGTCGGGTTGTTCCCGGCCACCAAGGCCATCCTCGACGACCCGGCGTTCCGCTCGGCCGAACTGCCGTATTTCCCAGGCGAGAAGCCCAACGAGGTCTTCGCCGATATGTCGAAGGCGGTCCGCCCTGGCTTCCAGTACCTGCCGTACCAGGTGTACGCCGACAGCATCTTCAAGGACACCGTCGGCCAGGCGATCCAGCACGCCGGCGATCTGAACGCCGCGCTGGCGGCGTGGCAGGACCGGCTCAAGACGTACGGCAAGGAACAGGGCTTCACCGTCAAGTAGGTCATCCGGTTCGGCAAGCGCCCCACCGGTCGTCCCCGCCCACGCAGAACAGGAACGCCAACCGTGAACCCTGTCGTGGCCGCCGCCCCCGGCGCCGTCCTCCGCCTGCCGCTCCTCCCCGGCGAACGCTGGTGGGGAGGAGCGGCGGCGGAGGGCCGGAGCATGCCGTACGCCGCCGACTACTCCTTCGACCTGCGCGATTTGCGGGGCAACCAGGGCATGCCGCTGCTGCTGTCGAACCGCGGACGCTGGGTGCACAGCACCGGCACGTTCACCTTCGAGGTCGGCGCGGAGGCCCTGACCGTCACCCCGCACGCCGAGGCGTCGGTCATCGAACACGCCGACGGCTTCGACGACTTGCGCGGCGCCTACCGCGACGTCATGTCCCGCTGCTACCCCGCCACCGGCGCGCTGCCCGACCCGCTGCTGTTCACCGCACCGCAGTACAACCTGTGGATCGAGACGGTCTTCGAGCCCACCCAGCAGAAGGTGCTCGACTACGCCGAACGCCTGCTCGCCGAGGGCTTCCCACCCGGCGTGCTGATGATCGACGACCAGTGGAGCGCGAGCTACGGCGACTGGACGTTCCACCGCGGCCGCTTCCCCGACCCGGCCGCGATGGTGGCCCGACTCCACGACCTGGGCTTCAAGGTCATGCTGTGGCTGGTGCCTTATGTCACCCCCGACTCCCCCACGGCCCGCACCCTCTTCGAGGCCGGCTACCTGCTGCCCGATCCCGCCGAGCGCTATCCCGCGGCGGTCGGGCTGTGGTGGAACGGCCTCAGTGCCTCGCTCGACCTCGGCCACCCGGATGCGGTGGCGTGGTTCCAGGAGACGCTGCAGCGTCTGCACACCGACTTCGGCATCGACGGCTTCAAGTTCGACGGCGGCGACGCGGAATGGTGGCGGCAGTTGGGAGTGGCCGATCCGGAGGCGTACACGCACACCTGGAACCGGCTCGGGCTCGCGTGGCCGCTCAACGAGTACCGGGACGCGTGGCGCACCGCGGGCCTGCCGCTCGCGCAGCGGCAGCAGGACAAGTACCACCAGTGGGACGGGCGGTTCGGCGTCGAGAGCCTGATCCCGAACGCGCTCGCGCAGGCGGTGACCGGGCACGCGTTCACCTGCCCGGACATGATCGGCGGCGGCGAGTTCCGCTTCGTCCCGGCCGAGAACGGTTACGACCAGGAACTCTTCGTCCGCTACGCGCAGATCGCCGCACTGTTCCCGATGATGCAGTTCTCCGCGGCGCCGTGGCGGGTGCTGGACGCCGAGCACCTCGCCATCGTCCGTGAAGCGGCTTTGCTGCACGCCGAGTTCGGATCGGAGATCCTGGCGGTCGCGAAGGCGTCGGCGGCGACCGGCGATCCCGTGCAGCGGCCGCTGGCGTGGGCGTACCCGGACGGCGGCTACGAGGACGTCACCGACCAGTTCCTCATCGGCGACACCCTGATGGTCGCGCCGGTGACGACTCCCGGTGCTTCCGTGCGCGAGGTCCGGATCCCGCCGGGGCGCTGGCGTGCCGACGACGGGACGGTCTACGAAGGGCCCGACACGGTGACGGTGGCGGCGCCGCTTGCCCGCCTCCCCTACTTCCGGGCGGTGACCGCGTAACGCGCCATGCCGGTGCCGGACGCGTGACGCGGGCGCGATCAGGCCAGGACATCCTCGTGGTTGTGGACGACGAGCCACTCGGTGCCGAACCGGCGGGCCACCGCCGTGTTGCGGATGCGTTCGGGGGCGGCAACGGTGCCGTCCGCCGCGGGGGCGAACTCGACGCGCAGCTCGTAGCGCGCCAAGGCGACGTCGCCCCAGACGTCGATCACCTCGTCGAACGCGTGGATGGCGACCACCTTCGGGGCATCCGGGCCGGTGGGCCGGTCGGCGCGGATCCGGTCGAGGTCGGCGCGTCCGAACAGCAGCTCCGGCACGGCCGAGTCCCAGACGGTCGCCTCGGGGTGGATGCGTGCGTCGATCCGGTCCCGGTCGGACGCGGTGAACCCCGCGTAGATGTCCAGCAGCGCGGACCAGACGGCCGCGCGGTCGTCGGCGTCGCCGGAAGGCCGGTATGCGGCACGCGAGTCGGACCGGTCGGGCACGGAGTTCATGGAGCGGGCACCTTTCCTGGGGTACAAGGAGAACGGGCGGCGGTTCAGGCGGCGAGGTCGTCGCGGACAACAACGCCCGACTGCATGACGAACGACAGACGGGACATCGCCGAGATGTCGCGCAGCGGGTCGCCGTCGACCGCGATCAGGTCGGCGGTGAAGCCGGGGGCGATCTGACCGAGGCGGTCCTCGGCCTGCACGAGGCGGGCCGCGGTGGTGGAGACGGACTGGAGGACCCGCAGGTTGTCGAGGCCGCCCTCCGCCATCAGGAGCATCTCGTACACCGCGGCGGGCACCCCCTCGACCAGGTCGGCGGGCGGGATGTCGGTGCCGTTGACCAGCTGCACGCCGGCCTCGACGGCGCGCCGGAACGAGGCCTTGTGCGGCTCGATCGCGTTCTGCGCGTTGGCCATCGACGCCTCGTCGAACCGGTTCTCCTTCATCCAGCTCAGCGAGTTGGTGACGCACAGTGTGGGCGTGACGAACGCGTTGCGCTCGGCCAGCAGGCGAGCGGTGTCGGCGTCCAGCGCGTAGGCGTGTTCGAAGGACCGGACGCCCTGGTACAGGGCCTCGCGGATGGCGGCCGACTCTCCCGAGTGGGCGACGACGTACGAGTCGTGCTCGTGCGCGGCCTTGACGGTCGCGGCGATTTCCTCCGGGGTCATCTCGGCGTGCTCGAAGTCCTCGCCTTCGCGGGCCAGGCCGGAGTTGATGAAGATCTTCAGATGATCGGCACCCGCGGCGAGTTCGCCGAGCGCCGCACGGTAGAAGGCGTCCGGCCCGCTCGCGTACGAGCAGTCCGCACCCGCGCCGTGGCCTTGCGGAGTCGACAGCGCCCGGCCCGCTCCGAAGATGCGCGGCGCGTCGATCCAGCCGCGGCGGTGCGCGTCGCGGAGCACCAGGTCGATCTGGTTCTGCTCGTGCACGCAGCGCAGCGTCGTGATGCCGGCCCGCAGCGCGTCGCCGGCGCGTTGCGCGGCCCGGAACGCCGTCAGCGCGGGCGACTCGTCCTCGCTGGTTTCGGAGAACGGGAACACCACGGACAAGTGGGAGTGGCACGAGATGATGCCGGGCAGCAGGTGCCTGCCGCCGAGATCGCGCGCGTCCGCGCCCGGCGGGAGTGCCCCGCGCACCTCCGCGATGGTGCCGCCCTCGATGCGCACGCTGCGGTCGCGCAGCAGCTCTCCGGACAGCACGTCGACGACATGGCAGTTGGTCAGCCACATGGCAGGAATCACCCGATCTTGAGGAGAGCCGGCGCGAGCACGGAACACGCCGCGCGTCGGCCGGGCAGGAATTCGGTCGGCTCGGGTTCGGCGTCCGCGCAGGCGTCCACGGCTATGGGGCAACGCGGGTGGAACCGGCAGCCGCTCGGCGGGAACGCCGGGTCGGGCACGTCGCCGGGCAGGTCCTGGGGCAGTTCGCCGTTGCCGTCGGCCCGAGGCACGGCGGAGATGAGTGCCCGGCTGTAGGGGTGCCGCGGGTCGTCCCACACCTGGTCCGTCGGGCCGCTCTCGACCACGGTCCCCAGGTACATCACGGCGACGGTGTCGGCGATCTGCCGGACGATCGACAGGTCGTGCGAGATGAACAGCAGACCCACGCCGCGCTCGCGCGCCAAGTCCAGCAGCAGGTTCGCGATGGAGGCCTGCGCCGACGCGTCGAGCGCGGCGATCGGCTCGTCCGCGACGATGCAGCTGGGGTCGGCGGCGAGGACCCGGGCGATGGCGATGCGCTGGCGCTGGCCGCCGGAGAACTCGTGCGGGAACCGCTCGGCGAACTCCGCGGACAGGCCGACGCGGTCGAGCAGTTCGCGGGCCAGTGCGCGTCCGTCGGCGCGGGTGCCGCCGGACAGGACCACGGCGTCGGAGATCTGTTCGCCGATCTTGCGCCGTGGATTCAGCGACGCGTACGGGTCCTGGAACACCATCTGGAGGCCCCGCTGCGCGGGCGGCCGGGGCTTCAGCCCCAGCGGGGTGACCGGCGCGCCGGCGAACTCCACGCTCCCGGAGGCGGGCTTCAGCAGCCCCACCGCGGCCTTGCCGAGGGTCGACTTGCCGCATCCGGACTCGCCGACCAGCCCGACCACCTGGCCCGGCTCGACCCGCAGATCGACACCGGCGACGGCGCGCACCGCGGGGCGCCCGGGCGAGTGGTAGGACACCGTCAGGTCGCGCAGCACCAGGCTGGCGTCCGGGGTCGCGTTCATCGGGCACCCGCTTCCGTGGTCTCGGTTTCCGGGGAGGTGCGGTCGGCGAGCGGGTCGACCGGGCAGGCGGTGGCGTGCGCTTCGGTCAGCGGCAGCAGTTCCGGGCGGTCGCCCGCGCAGGCGTCGACGGCGAACGGACAGCGCGGGTGGAACGCGCACCCGCTCGGCGCGAGGCCCAGCTTGGGAGGCGAGCCGGGGATCGGCAGCAGTGCGGTGGTGCCGGCACCCGGATGCGGGAGAGCGTCCAGCAATCCGCGGGTGTAGGGGTGGCGCGGCGTGCGCAGCACCTCGGCGCGGGGCCCGGTCTCCGCGATCCGGCCCGCGTACATGACGGAGACCCGGTCGGCGAGTGCCGACATCACGCCGAGGTCGTGGGTGATGATCAGCACGGACAGGCCGTTCTCCCGGCGGAGCCGGTCGAGCAGCCGCAGGATGCCGGCCTGCACGGTCACGTCGAGGGCGGTCGTCGGTTCGTCGGCGAGCAGCAGGTCCGGGTCGCAGGCCAGCGCGACGGCGATGGCGATGCGCTGGCGCATACCGCCGGAGAACTGGTGGGGGTAGCGCTTCAGGGCCTGTTCCGGGTCCGGGATGCGGACCGTGGCCAGCAGCTCCGCGGCACGTGCGTTCGCGGCCTTCTTGCCGAGCTTCTTGTGGTGGCGCAGGTGTTCCGTGAGCTGCTTGCCGACGGAGAGCATCGGGTGCAGGGACGTCATCGGGTCCTGGAAGACCATGGCGACCTTGTTTCCGCGCAGGTCGCGGACCTGGCGCGGGGTCATGGACAGGACGTCCCGGCCCTCGACGCGCATCTCGCCGCGGGCGGTTCCGCCCTGGGGAAGCAGGCCGAGCAGGGCCAGCGCGGTCATCGTCTTGCCGGATCCGGACTCGCCGGCCAGGCCGACGATCTCGCCGCGTTCGACGGTCAGGTTCACGCCGTCCAGGGCGCGCAGGGGCGTGCCGTCCGGGCCGGGAAGTTCCACCACGAGGTCGCGGATGTCCAGGAGCGGGCCGCCGGCCCGTGCGGAGATCGTGTCGTTCATCGTCGTCACCCTCGGATGGCCCGTGCGGTACGGGGGTCGAGCGCGTCCCGCAGGGTGTCGCCCAGGAAGTTGAAGGCGAGCACGGAGAGCAGGATGGCCGCGCCGGGGAACACGGCGACCCACCACGCGTCGAAGTTGGCGGACCCGGCGTTGACCATCGCGCCCCATTCGGCCGCGGGGGGTTGTGCGCCGAGCCCCAGGAAGGAGAGACCGGACAGCAGCAGTACGGCGTTGCCCAGGTCGAGCGCGGCGAGCACGGCCACCGGACCGGCGAGGTTCGGCCGCAGGTCCACGGCGAGCACCCGCCATCCGGACGCGCCGAGGAGCCGGTCGGCCTGCACGAAGTCGGACTGCCGCAGGCTCAGCACGAGTCCGCGGACCACGCGTGCGTACGTCGGCCAGCTGACCACCACGACCGCGAGCACCGCGTTGGTCAGGTTGGGTCCGAGCGCCGCGACGACGGCCATCGCCAGGATGATCGCGGGGAAGGCCAGCACCAGGTCGGCGCAGCGCATCACGACCATGTCGATCCAGCCGCCGAAGTAGCCCGCGACGGCGCCGAGCACCGTGCCGATCACCATCGCCAGCACGACGAGCAGCAGGGCGAGCGGCAGGGAGACCCGGGTGCCGTGGATGACCCGGGACAGGATGTCCCGGCCGAGTTGGTCGGTCCCGAACCAGTGCTCGGCGGACGGAGCCTGGTACTTGGGCCACTTCTGCGCGAGCGGGTCTTCCGGCGAGATCACCGAGGCGAAGACCGCGGCCACCAGGAACACGCCGATGATGACGAGGCCGGTGACGGCGAGGGGGCTGCGCCACGGGGACTTGTTCGCCCGGCGGCGCCGGCGCCGCGCGGCGCGCTCGTCGGCCGCGTCCGGTGCGCCGGTGCGGCCGGGGTCGCTGCGGTTGCCGCGGCCGGCGCCGAGCCGGTCGCCGAGGAATATGCGCGTGGCGTTCACGAGAGGCGGATCCTCGGGTCGATGACCCCGTAGAGCAGGTCCACGAGGAGGTTGATGACGACGTACACGACCGCGACGAACAGGCAGACGCCCATGATGGACGGCAGGTCGAGGTTGAGCGCGCTCTTGTACGCGTACTGGCCCAGCCCCGGCCAGGACAGCACGTTCTCCACCAGCACGGTGCCGGCGAGCATGCCGCCGAACGTGAGGCCGGCGACGGTCAGGATCGACGTCAGTGCCGGACGCAGCGCGTGCCGCCGGATCACGGTGGATTCGGGGAGCCCCTTGGCGCGTGCGGCGCGCACGTAGTCGTTGCCCAGCGCTTCGAGTACGGCGGCCCGGGTGAACCTGGTGAGCACGCCGATGTTGAACGCGGCCAGCACGCACGCGGGCAGGACCATCCGGGAGAACGCCTCGCCGAACGTGCCCCACTCGCCGGTCAGCAGCGAGTCGACGGTGTACAGCCCGGTGATGTCGTCCGGCGGAATCGCCCCGGGGGAGAGCCGCCCGCCGGCCTGGATCCAGCCGAGCTTGAACGAGAAGACGTAGAACGCCACCTGGGCCAGCCAGAACACCGGGACGGACACGCCGGCGAGCGAGACGACGCGGATGATCCGGTCCGGCCAGCGGCCGCGGGTCACCGCCGCGACGATGCCCAGGCCGACCCCGATCACCAGGGCGAGCACGATGGCGGCCAGCGCGAGTTCGAGGCTGGCCGGGATCTTGTCGCCGAGGTCGTCCCACACGGGGCGGTGGGTCTGCTGCGAGGTGCCCATGTCGCCGTGCAGCAGGTTGGTCAGGTAGGTCCAGTACTGCGACGGCAGCGAGTCGTCGAGCCCGTTCTTCGCCTTGAACGCGGCCACCGCGGCCGGGTCGTTCAGCGCCCGCTGGCCGAGGTTCGCGGCGACCGGGTCGCCCGGGACGGCGTGGGTGAGCCCGAAGGCCAGGATCGTGATGCCGAGGCAGAGGAGCACGCCCACGCCGAGGCGCACGAGGACGAACCGGGCGAACGGGTGGGAGCGCCGTTTGGCCGACGCGGTTCCCCGGCCGGGGGCCGCGCCCTTGACGGGCGCGGACCCCGGCCGGGAGGTGCCCCGGTCGACCCCGGTGTCAGCCGAGCTTGTCGACATCGACGTACCAGATGGGGTTGTAGTACACGTTCTTCACCGAGTTGTTCGCGGCGATGACCTGGGCGGTCTGGAGCAGCGGGACGAACGGGCTCGTCTGCTGCATGGCCTCCTGGAGCTTGCGGAAGGCGTCGACGCGCGCGGCCTCGTCGGTCGCCGTGCGGGCCTGCTCGGCGAGTGCGGTCACCGCCGGGTTGGCGCCCTCGTTCCAGCCGGCGCGCTTGCCGACCAGCTCGCCGGGGGCGAAGGCCAGGTAGTCCGACGCGTCCGGGTAGTCCGCCTGCCACCACCACAGACCGAGCGCCTCGGTGCCGTTGCGGTAGGAGTCCAGGGCGGTCTGGGTCGGCGCGGGCTTGAGCGCGACGGTGATGCCGACGTCCTTGAGGTTCGCCTGGATGCGGGCGGCGAGGTCACCGAAGTTGATGCCGTTGATGGTGACGTCGGACGCGTAGTACAGGTCCACGGTCGGGTTGTTCAGTCCGGCGCGGGCCAGGGCCGCCTTGGCGCGGGGGATGTCGCGCTTGATCGCCGCCGAGGCGTCGAGCGCGCCGGTGAAGAAGCCCGGCACGATGCCGGCCGCCTGGGCCGAGCCCTCGCCGGCGACGTCGAGGAGGGACGGGTAGTCCACGCCGTAGCGCACGGCCTCCTGGAAGTCCTTGTTCGAGGTGATCTTCGAGACCGCCGGGTTGTCGTTGCTGAACAGGAAGGCGGTGGTCGGGGTGGGCTTCTGCAGGACCTGGGCCTGGCCCTTCACCTTGGCCGCCTGGTCCGCCGACATGTCCAGGGACAGCTGGCTTTCGCCGGACAGGATGTTCAGCTGCTGCGTGCTCGCAGGCACGTTGCGGATCACGACCTTGCCGTACTTGGGCTTGGCGCCCCAGTAGTTGTCGTTGCGGGTGAGCACGACCTCGGTGGACACGTCGTACTTGGTGATCTTGTACGGGCCGGAGCCCTGCGAGTCCGTGTTGAGGTACTGCTCGGCCTTGTCGCTCTGGTCCGCGCCGGCCGCGTCGGAGCCGCCGTGGGCGGTGACCGCCGTCGAGTTGACGATGCCGAGCGCCGGGGTGGGGATGCGGAACGGCAGCGAGGCGTCGGGCTTCTCGGTGGTGAGGACCACCGTGTGCTCGTCCTTCGCGGACACGGTCACGCCGTCGAGGAGGAACGACGGATTGCCTTTGAGGTTCTTGACGCGGTTGAAGGAGAACACCACGTCCTTGGCGGTGACCGGGGTGCCGTCGTTGAACTTGGCCTCCGGACGCAGCGGGAACGTGAACGTCTTGCCGTCCGGCGACACCTCGTACGACGCGGCGAGCTGCGGCACCGGCTTGGTGACGTCGCCGTTCGCGAAGGTGAGCAGCGTGTCGTACGCGGCGCGCGTGACGAAGATCCCGGTGGGCTCGAACGTCCGGCTCGGGTCGGCGGTCTTGAGGCTGAACGACGTGTCGACGACCAGGGTGTCGTTGCCGCCGCCGCTGCCGCCCGCGCCGTCGGAGGACTTCTTCGCGCCGCCGCAGGCGGACAGTGTCACAGCGGCGACCACGGTCACCGCGAGCGGAGCGAGGGCCCGGCGGCCGATCCCGCCGCGACTGGCCCCGTTGGGGTGATTGGCCTGCATGGCGCACCTTCCTCGGGCGCCCGGTCAAAGAGCGGACGAGACCGGGTGTTTGATGTGACTGAACAGTGGCCCTGAAGGTAGGCGGCGATCGACCCGGCGGTCAATGGTCATTTTTTCGGTCTCGTGATGTGGGATCAGATGGCTGGATTCCGTGATCGGGAGTCCACGAAGAGCGATGATTCTTCGCATTCATAACGGTTGGATCACCGGACAGAGCAGCGGTTCTCGACATACCGGGCGGGTCGCGCGGAACATTTCGGCCACGCCGGGAACCGACCAGCGGATGAAGGAATCAGGTCAGCGAACAGCCGGGCCGGCAGCAGCCTTGACGAAAGACGTCGGGCGTGCTTATGTTCGGCGCCAGACGTTCAATCTCACTGAACACACCATCACGCACAAGCTAGGATCCGCGCGTCGGGGTGGCGGACAGCGGAACGAACGGGGAACGACCATGTTGGGCGACCGACTGCGCGAACTACGTCAGGCACACGATCTGAGCCTTCGTCAGTTGGCGGCGGAGGCAGGCATTTCCGCCGGGATGCTGAGTCAGTTGGAGAACGGCAGCACCGAACCGAGCCTGTCGACGCTCCGGAAACTCGCCCGTGTTTTCGACACCTCGATCGCCACGCTGTTCGACGATCCCGACGTACCACGTGTCGCGGTGACCACCCGCGAGAACCGCATGCGGCTCGGTGCCGCCCGCCAGCACATCACCTACTCCAGGCTCACCCCCGGAACAGGCGATCTCGAAGTGCTGGAGGCGGACATCGAACCCGGCCAGGCGTCCTCCGACGAGCCCTACAGCCATCCGTCCACGGAATGCGCGACGGTGCTCGCCGGGTGTCTCGACGTCGAAGTGGACGGCCGCGTATACCGGCTGGGCGAAGGCGACGCGATCACCTTCGACTCCCGGTTGCCGCATCGTTTCGTCAACAGCTCCGACGAGCCGGCCCGGCTGCTGGTCGCGGTCACCCCTCCGATGCCCTGACGGCGCGGCGGGCGGCCCGGATCCCCGCGTTTGTGCCTCGAAAGGACCGAGGGCATGGACCGCCACACCGTCGACTGGCACGGCTACATCCCGGCCGTCACGACACCCTTCACCGCCGAAGGCGACCTCGACCTGGCCGCGTGGGACGCGCAGCTGGAGTGGTTCGCCGCCGAGGGGTTGGACGGCGTCGTCATCGCCGGGACCACCGGCGAGTGGTACACCCTCTCCGCCGCCGAGCGCGCCACGCTCTTCGCCCGCGCGGCACGGCAGGTCCGCGGCCGGTACACCCTCATCGGCGGCTGCAACGCCTACACCGCGGCCGAGGCCGCCGGCCACGCGCGCGCCGCCCGGGAAGCGGGACTCGACGGCATCCTGCTCACGCCGCCCCCCTACGTGGTGCCCAACCCGCGCGAGACCGTCGAGTACTACCGCGAGGTCGGCGCCGCGGTGGACATCCCGACGTGCGTGTACAACTGGCCCCGCGGCTGCGGGATCGACCTGGACACCGACACCCTCGGCCTCCTCGCCGACCTCCCCAACGTGGTCGCGGTCAAGAACTCCACCGGCGACTTCGGCGGTTTCGTACGCGGTCTGGTCGCCCTCCACGACCGCGTGCGCTACTTCGGGATCACCACGGATGCGGTCGGAGCCGCGCTGATGCGCGGCATCGGCGGCGACGGACTGATGGGCGCGGGCGCCGTCCTCGGGAACGACCACCCCGCGTTCTTCCGGCACCTGGCAGCCGGCGACGAGGCCGCCGCGCTCGCCGTCGGCGCCCGCGACCGGGTGCTCATGTCCGCCTGGTTCACCAAGGACTACGGCCCGCGCTTCGGCAGCGCGCCCGCCATCCTCAAGCACGCCCTCGGCCTGCGCGGCGTCCCCGCCGGGCACCCGCGCCGCCCCCTGCTCCCGCTCACCGGCGCCGAACGCGACCTCGTCCACCACACGATGGCCGAACTCGGACTCGTCTCCTGATGGAGCGCCACGACGTCCTGGTGATCGGCGGGGGACTGCTCGGCTGCGCCCTCGCGCACCATCTCACCCGGGCCGGCGCGACGGTCGCGCTCGTCGAGAAGGACCAGCTCAACCGGCACGCGTCCGGGCAGAACGCGGGCAGCCTGCACTTCCAACTCGAATACCGGATGATCCAGCACGGCCCGGAGGTCGCCGCACGCGCCGCCGAGGCACTGCCGCTGCACCTCGACGCGATGCGGGCGTGGGCCTCCCTCGAGGACGAGATCGGCGAGCCGTGCGGCGTCCGCCGCCGCGGCGGACTGATGCTCGCCGAAACCCCGGAACAGCTCGAACTCCTCGCCCGAAAGACCGCGTTGGAACGCGCGCACGGACTGGACGTGCGCGTCCTGGACACCGACGAGACCCACGCGCTCGCGCCCTATCTGTCCGACCACGTCCTCGGCGCGGCCTGGTGCCCCGGCGAGGGCAAAGCCAACCCGCGGCTGGTCACCCACGCCTACGCACGTGCGGCCGCCCGCAACGGCGCGCACATCGCGGCGGGCACCGGGCTCCGCGCCCTGCGCCACGACGGGCGCGAGTGGATCGCCACCGTCACGCGGGACGGACGCGAACGACCGATGCGGGCCCGGGCCGTGGTCATCGCCGCCGGGATCTGGACGGCGCAGGTCGCCGCGATGGCCGACGTGCGGCTCCCGGTGATCCCGGTCGCCCTGTCCATGACGGTGACCGCGGCGACCGCTCCTCTGGTACCCCACCTCGTCCAGCACGTCGGCCGCAGGCTGTCGCTCAAGCAGACGGAGGAGGGCAACGTCCTGGTCGGCGGCGGGTGGCCCGCCAAGTTCGTGCACCACGGCGGCGACCTCGACCTCGACGAACGCCCCGAACTGCGGCTCGACTCCGTCTTCGGCAGCGCCGACGCCGCCCGGGTCGTGCCCGCGGTGCAGCAGCTCCCGGTGCTGCGCATCTGGTCCGGTGCGACGTCGCTGACCCCCGATCAACTCCCCCTCCTCGGCGCCGTGCCCCGGCGGCCCGACCTGTATGTGGCCACCGGCGGCTCCGCCTTCACGCTCGGCCCGACCTACAGCAGGCTTCTCGCCCAGCAGGTGCTCACCGGCCGCACCGAACTGCCCATCGGCGACTATTCGCCCGCACGGTTTGGGTTCCTGAACTTTGTCTGAGCATCCGACCCACGTCACGACCCACGTCCCCCACCGTCCGGTCGCGGTGACCGTCGACGGCGAGCGCCGCGACCTCCTCCCCGGACGGTCGCTCGCCGCCGCGCTGATCGGTGCGGACCTCCCGGTGACCCGCCACGACCGCGCGGGGCGGCCACGCGCGCCGTTCTGCGCGATGGGGGTGTGCTTCGAATGCGCGCTGACGGTCGACGGAGTCCCGCTGGTCCGGGCCTGCCAGGAACCGGTGCGGGCGGGCATGACCGTGCAGACCGGACGCGGCCCGCACGCCGGGTCGACCGCCGGGTCGACCGCCGGGTCGACCGCCGGGTCGACCGCCGTCGGCCGTGAGGAGCGGACATGAGCACCCACCGGCCCGCCGACCTCGTCGTGGTCGGCGCGGGCCCCGCCGGGCTCGCCGCCGCCGTCACGGCCGCGCGACACAGCGTCGATGTCGAGATCGTCGACGAACAGCCCCGCCCCGGCGGGCAGATCTGGCGGCGTCCCGACCCCGCCCTCGGCGCCGCCGACCCCCTCGACGCGCCCGCCTACGCGGCCGGACGCGCGCTGCTCGCCGAGGCCGCGGACACCCCCGGCCTGCGCATACGGCACGACACCGTCGCCTGGGGCGTGTTCGGCACGCGGACCGAGCCCGACGGGTGGGCCGCACCCGAAGGCACCCCCGTCGAGCAGGGCCTGAGCCTCGCCGTGCACGGGCCCCGCGGCGTCGACGTCCTTCGTCCGCGCGCCCTCCTCCTCACGGGCGGCGCCTTCGACCTTCCGGTGCCGATGCCCGGCTGGACGCTCCCGGGCTTCCTCACCGTCGGCGGAATCCAGGCCCTGCTCAAGGGCCAGCAGACACTCGCCGGCCGACGCATCGTGCTGGCCGGCGCGCACCCGCTCCTGCTCGTCGCCGCCGCCCAACTGCTGCACGCCGGCGCCGACATCGCCGAAGTCGCCTTCGCGCAAGGACTGCCCGGCGTCGGCACCGCCGGTCCGGCCTTGGCCGCGCTGCCGGGAAACCGCGCCAAGCTCACCGAGGGGGCAACCGCGCTGCGCACCCTGCGCCGGGCGGGCGTACCCGTCCGCACGCGCACCCTGCTGGTCCGCGCCGAGGGCGACGGCCGGGTCACCGGAGCCGTCCTCAGCAAGGTGGACGACCAGTGGCGGCCGCTGCCCGGCACCACACGGGTCGTCGACTGCGACACCGTCGGCATCGGGTTCGGGTTCGTCCCCGCCACGGAACTCGCCCGCCAGGCCGGATGCGAGGCCCGATGGGACGACGTGTCGGGCGGCTGGATCCTGGTGCACGACGAGGCCATGCGCACCACCCGTCCGCAGATCTGGGCCGCGGGCGAACTCACCGGCGTCGCGGGCGCCGAACGCGCGGTCGCCGAAGGCCGCCGCGCCGCGCTCGACATATGCGATGCCCTCGGTGCCGTCGACAAGCCGGTCATCAACCAGGAACTCAAGAACGTACGGCGCGAATTGGCCGCCACCGGACGCATGGCGACGCTGCTCGACCGGACGTGCGCGCCGATCCGCGCCGCACTCGGCGCGCTCGCCGACGACGACACCCTGCTGTGCCGTTGCGAAGAGGTCACCGTCGGCGAGGTCCGCGCCACGCTCGCCGACAACCCGTCGCTGGCCACCGCCGACGCGGTCAAGCTGATCACGCGCGTCGGCATGGGCCCCTGCCAGGGCAGAATGTGCGGCCCCGCACTCGCTGACCTGCTCCACCGCGAAAAGGCCCTGCCGCAAGCCACCATCGGGCCGTTCACCGCCCGACCCCCGGTCAAGCCGGTACCGCTGGAGGCGCTTGCCGCGGCCCACGACCGGTGCAGACATCCGTGAGCGAGGTTCGCGGCACCCACCCGCGATTGCGCAGCCGACTGGTGCACCGGCACCGACCACTACCGGGGTTGGGCCGCAGGACCTGAACCGGCACGAACATGCCGGGCCGGACCCTGATGCGCACCCGCAGTCAGCTACGGGCCGACGAAACGAGCGCTTGCCAAGCGGCCGCACCGACCATCAACCGAGGACCGGCGACGAACTTCGAGTCCCGAAGAAAGACGACGCCCGGAAGGCTCGCAACTTCCACGCAGTTGCCACCGTCGCTGTCGCTGTAACTGGATTTACGCCAGGCAAGTTCGACGTTCACGGGTCTGATGCACGATCGGGTGACATCTGAACTGGCTTGCCCTGTGGGGTAGGTGGGAAGGATGTCGTTGTGCCGAAGCCCTATCCGGATGAGTTCCGCGAAGATGTCGTGCGGGTCGCTAGGAACC
>NZ_BAABHS010000018.1:0-183876 GCF_039542225.1 Yinghuangia aomiensis
ACCCAGGCTGTCCTGGCCCTGGCTCGCCGGAGAGTCAACGTCCTGTGGGCGCTGATTCGCGACGGACAGTGCTTCCAACGCGGACTCCCGGTCACAGCAGCGGCTTGACAACATCATTAGGAGGTGGGGCTGCGCCTCTTGCCCTCGCTTTCTGGTGGGTCCGGAGCTGGATGGGGTTTGGGGCTGCGCCCTTGCCTCGGCTCTTGGCGGTGGGCTCGGATGCGGGTGGGGTTTGGGGGTGTGTCCTCTTGTCTTGCTTCCCGTGGTGAGGATGGGGGGCGTGGGCTTTCGGGTTGCTGGGGTGTCCAGTTCGTTGGGTGCTCGGGTGTGGAGGGGCGTTCACCTGGGGTTTCGGGCATCGGCTCGTGGGGAGTCGTGTGAGTGCCGAGGCGGGACCCGCTGTCGGGGTGGGTGGGGCGACGCGCGATGATCGGTCGGTGACCGACACCGACATCGACCTAACCGGCACCAACCGGTCGACCGGAGGCACCCCGTGACCGCGGCCGGAACAGGCCTACTGTTCTCGCCTTGGCTCTGGTTCGTACTGCCGCTCATCGTCTGTGCGGACTCCGTGGTCCCGATCATCCCCGGCGACGAACTCGTCATGGCCGCCGCGGCGGTCGGACGCGACCACTTCGGCTATCTCGCCCTCGTGCTGCTGCTGGCTGCCATGGGTGCCTTCGTCGGCGACCAGTGCGCGTACGCGGTGGGCCGGGCGAAGCTCCGCCGGGGCGGGGACATGACCCTCGGGCCGCGGCGGCAGAAGGCCTTCGATCTTGCGGAGAGTGCCCTCAACCGCGGCGGGATGGCCGCGTTGGTGGCGGCACGGTTCCTGCCCGGTGGTCGGACCGCGGTGAACATCCTTGCGGGACGGGTGGGTTACCCGCCGCGGGACTTCCGGGCCGCCACGCTGGTGGGTGCCTGTATATCGATGTCGTACGCGCTCACCCTCGGCGCGCTCGCCGGCCAGTTCGTGCACGACAGCCCGCTGGTGGTCGCGGGCTGCGGCATGGCGCTCGGGGCGTCGGTGCCGTTGCTGGTCGGCATACCCGCGCGCTTGGTCCGCGCCGTGCGGCAGCGTCGGCTGGAAGCCGCCGCGGAACCGGCCGAAGCCGCGGCCGAAATCGGCTGACCGTACCGCCGGAAGAGCCCCCGGAAAGGCCGGGGGCCGGATACGCGGTGCGCATCCGGCCCCGACAGGTGTCCGCGTCAGGCGCCGCGGGCCGCCAGCATCTGGCGCATCAGGTCGATCTCCGAGTTCTGGCCGACGACCATCGTCTTGGCGAGATCCTTCGCCACCTGCGACTGCGCGTGGTCGAGGGCGTCCTGCGCCATCTGCACACCCGCCTGGTGGTGCTTGATCATCAGCTGCAGGAACATCACCTCGGCCTCGCGGCCCTTGAGCGTCTTGAGCTTCTCCAGCTCCGCCTTGGTCGCCATGCCGGGCATCAGCGGGTCGTCCGGACCCGGCGTCCCCATCGGCATCGTGTGGTCGCCCATCATCGCGGTCATGCCCTGCTGGCTCATCCACTGCATGGGCGGCGCCATCGTCGTCTGGGTCAGGCCCCACAGGTCGAGCCAGCCGGTCATCTGGCCGATCTGGTTCTGCTGCGTCATGGCGATGTCGTACGCCAGCCGCCGCGTCTCCTCGTCCTGCGTCAGGTCGCGGACGATCATGCTCATTTCCACGGCCTGCGTGTGGTGCACCTTCATGTCGCGCGCGAAGCCCGCGTCCACGGAGGTGTCCGACGGCGGGTTGGCGACCTCGGCCTTCGGCACGCCCAGCATGACGGGGGAGCCCGTCGCGGCCGGCGTCTTGCCGCCGTCGTCGGACGAGCATGCGGCGAGTGCGGGCAGACCGAGCACCGCGGTCGCGACGAGCGCGGCCGCCTTCATCCGGCGGTTCACTCCGGCTTCCCGATCCCGCCGGTGCACGCGGCGCCGTACTCCGGCGTCGTCTGCTTGTTGACCCGGTACTGCTTGATGAACGCGTCGATCCGCGGGTCGTCGGGGTTGTCGACCTTGAGCTGGAAGCCCCACGAGGTGACCGTGATCGGCGTCGACATGCCGTCGTGCGGGCTCAGCAGCATGAAGTCGGTGCGCGCCTTGGTCTGCAGCTTCGCGACCTGGTCGGCGGGCAGCGACGGGTTGTAGGTGATCCAGACCGCGCCGTGCTCCATCGAGTGGACGCCGTTGCGGTCCTGGATCGGCTGGCTGTAGATGCCGCAGTTCTGCCACACCGGGTCGTGCTGGCCGCCGACCGGCGGGGTCTGCTTGTAGGTGATGTTCTTGTTCGGCTCGTGGCCCTGCGACGCCGTGTACGTCGACACGCCCTCGATCGGGCTGCTGATGTTCGGGGCCGCCGAGACGTCGGCGGTGATGTTGCCCGACAGGTTGTTGCCGCTCTTGCCGTCGTCGGACGTCATCACGACCGCGGCCAAGCCGGCGACGACACCGGCCGCGACCACGGCGGCGGTGCCGCCGATCAGGATCGAACGCCGCTTGGCGGCCTTCCGGTCGCGTTCCCGCTGCTCGGCCACCCGCTGGCGGGCGGCCGTCATCTTCGCGTTCTTCGCGGCCTTGTTCTGCTTCTTCGAGGTGCCGGACTGCGGCGCCATGATCCCCTCCGGGGAAAGTCATCCGTGATGTGTCGGTGGTCTGCGGGCACGCGCACTCGCCCCGGGACGTGCCAGGGGTGCGCGGAACGCCGGTCAGGTCCGACTGACGCAGAGGTCGTGCAGGTTGCGGAACACCGCGCTGGGCGCGGCGCCGAGGGCGGGACCGGAACCGTCCGGGTCGACCAGCCACGGCGGCACGAACGAGCCGTCCGGCACATCCATGACCGGCGGCAGCGGCGGCACTGTGGACACCTGGCACACCCGGACCTCGCCGCCGCAGCCTCCGCTGCCGCCTTGCGGCTCGTGCGGGCCGCTGACGTGGTACGGGCAGGCGATCGGCCCGGTGAACGGCGCGACCGGCGGCGGCGCGGCGGCGCGCTCCGCGTGCGCGGGGAAGGCCCCGCCCGTCACGGCGGCGAGCACGAACAACGCCACGGCCAACACCCGAACGGCGGGCCGCAGCGATGCGGCCACGAAGTCCGTCCGATGCGTCACGGGCCCCATTCTCACCCGAACGGGTGACCGTGTAAGCCCCGGGAGGGATATTTCACGGCCGCAAAGGCGTAACTCCTTGCGCGATCGGGACACGATCCGTGGCGATGCCGCCAAAACGGGCGACCGGGTCTTGCGCGGCCGTGGGCGGTCCCGCGCGTCAGAGCACGGCGAACAGGCCGGCGAGCGGGGCGGGGACCCGGTCGGGGGGCAGCGCGGCGGCGAGGACGCGCCCGTAGTGGATCTTGCGGCCCTTCTTGGTGCCGAGGAAACGCCGGAGCTGCTGCGGGGCGGGGCGGGTGCGCTGCGCGGGCTGCTGGAGGAAGGTCTCCAGGGCCCGCAGGTCGCCTTCCGCGGCGATCAGCTCGGTCACCCGGCCGACGCCGAGCGCGCGGATCAGCTCGTCCTCGAGGTCGGCTCTGCAGACGAAGAAGTCCCGGACGTCGGCTCCGGCACCGGCCCAGCCGCGGACGTAGAAGTCGCGTTCCCGCTCGTCGCACAGGCCGGTGAGATGCAGGCCGAGCCCGTTCGGGCCGAGAAACCGGGCGAAGCGGCCGACGCTCATCGCGCCGCCCATCGCCAGGACGCAGATTCCGTCGCCGGGCAGATCCCGTCCGCGGCTCGTCGCCAGCGCCTCGACCGCGGCGACGTCACTGGGGCCTTCGAGCAGGACCGTCGTCCGGATCGGCGGGCCCGCGGCGATCGTGCGGGCCGCGTCGTCGCCGGGGGCACCGGCCGCCCATGCGGCCACGGCGGCACGGAACGCGGCCATGTCGGCCATCGGAGCCCCTTCCGACGCAGTGCCCGGACCCATGACGGCATCCCAGCAGGCGGGCGGTCGGGAGGCAATCCAGTCGGCGTCCGCCTGGGGACGGACGGCCGGAGGGGCCGTCCGCGGTGCCGGGCACGAACGACCGGCACGGGTGGGGGGCCGAGAGCGGCTGGTCCGGCGGACGCCCGGCGCGGTGCTGCTGCTCGCGCTCGGTGCCGCGTCACCGGACGCGCTGATCGCCCGGGTCGCGCTCGCGCAGTACCGGACCGAGGGCGTCGTCGACGTGCGCGACCTCGAGGGTTTGTCGACGGGCGGGTCCGGTCCTCGCCCGGGCAGCGCGTCTTCCTCCCGCGCCCCGATAGCATCGGAGGCGCATCCGTTCACATCATGAGTCAGGAGAAGGCTGTGTCCGACGCCCGAGTGATCATCAAACGCGACCCGGAGCGGGAAGAGCGCTTGGTGGCCACGGGGACGACGGCCGCCGAGTTGTTCGGCGGCGACCGCTCGGTGGTGGCCGCGCGGGTCGCGGGCCGGCTGAAGGACCTTGCGTACGTCGTCGTGGACGGCGACGAGGTCGAGCCCGTCGCGATGGACTCCGAGGACGGCCTCAACATCCTGCGCCACTCGGCCGCGCACGTGATGGCGCAGGCCGTGCAGGAGCTGTTCCCCGAGGCCAAGCTGGGCATCGGCCCGCCCATCAAGGACGGGTTCTACTACGACTTCGACGTCGAGACCCCGTTCACCCCGGACGACCTCAAGCGCATCGAGAAGAAGATGCAGGAGATCGTCAAGCAGGGCCAGCGGTTCTCCCGCCGGGTCGTCGCCGACGACGACGCCCGCACGGAACTGGCCGCGGAGCCGTACAAGCTGGAGCTGATCGGCCTCAAGGGGTCCGCGTCCAGCGACGACGGCGCGAACGTCGAGGTCGGCGCCGGCGAGCTGACGATCTACGACAACCTGGACGCCAAGACCGGCGACCTGTGCTGGAAGGACCTCTGCCGGGGCCCGCACCTGCCGACGACCCGCAACATCCCGGCGTTCCGGCTCATGCGCAGCGCCGCCGCCTACTGGCGCGGCAGCGAGAAGAACAAGCAGCTGCAGCGGATCTACGGCACCGCGTGGCCGAGCAAGGACGCCCTCAAGGCGCACCTGAGCTTCCTCGAGGAGGCCGAGAAGCGCGACCACCGCAAGCTCGGCAACGAGCTGGACCTGTTCTCCATCCCCGAGGAGATCGGCTCCGGCCTCGCGGTCTTCCACCCCAAGGGCGGCATCATCCGCCGCGTCATGGAGGACTACTCGCGCCGCCGCCACGAGGAGGCCGGCTACGAGTTCGTCTACACGCCGCATGCCACCAAGGGGAAGCTGTTCGAGCTCTCCGGGCACCTGGACTGGTACGCCGACGGCATGTACCCGCCCATGCAGCTCGACGAGGGCGTCGACTACTACCTCAAGCCGATGAACTGCCCGATGCACAACCTGATCTACCGGGCCCGCGGCCGTTCCTACCGGGAACTCCCGCTGCGGCTGTTCGAGTTCGGCACGGTGTACCGGTACGAGAAGTCGGGTGTCGTGCACGGCCTGACCCGGGCCCGCGGCTTCACCCAGGACGACGCGCACATCTACTGCACCAAGGAGCAGATGGCGGGCGAGCTGGACTCGCTGCTGACCTTCGTGCTGAACCTGCTGCGCGACTACGGCCTCGACGACTTCTATCTCGAACTGTCCACGAAGGACCCGGAGAAGTACATCGGGTCCGACGAGGACTGGGAGGAAGCCACCGAGACGCTGCGCGCGGCCGCCGAGAAGCAGAGCCTCGACCTGGTCATGGACCCGGGCGGCGCGGCGTTCTACGGCCCGAAGATCTCCGTCCAGGCCAAGGACGCGATCGGCCGCACCTGGCAGATGTCGACCATCCAGGTCGACTTCCAGCTGCCGCAGCGGTTCGACCTGGAGTACCAGGGCTCGGACGGCACCCGGCAGCGCCCGGTGATGATCCACCGCGCGCTGTTCGGCTCGATCGAGCGGTTCTTCGCGGTGCTGCTGGAGCACTACGCGGGCGCGTTCCCGGCGTGGCTGGCCCCGGTGCAGGTGGTCGGCATCCCGATCACCGACGCGCACGTGCCGTACCTCCAGGAGGTCGCGGCGAAGCTGCGGGCGCAGGGCATCCGCGTCGAGGTCGACATGTCGGACGACCGCATGCAGAAGAAGATCCGCAACGCGCAGAAGTCCAAGATCCCGTACATGCTGCTGGCCGGCGACGAGGACGTGTCGCAGGGCGCGGTGTCGTTCCGCTACCGCAACGGCGAGCAGAAGAACGGCATCCCGGTCGACGACGCGGTCGCCGAGATCGCGAAGGCCGTCGCGGACCGCGTCCAGGTCTGATCCGGACCGCGCCACCCGCCGGACACCGGGCCGGGCACCCCGCACGGGGCGCCCGGCCCGCGGCGTTGCGGGCGCCCGGTCGGCGGCCGACCCGTGCGCGGGGCGTGACGGCGGGGCGGCATAGGATTTCCCCCATGACGAGCGAGCCGGAGATCCAGAACGGGGTAGGCGAACCGGATGCGTTCCAGCGCCTGTGGACTCCGCACCGGATGGCCTACATCAAGGGTGAGGGCAAGCCCAGCGGCCCCGCGGCCGCGGACGGCTGCCCGTTCTGCGAGATCCCCACGATGAGCGACACCGACGGGCTGATCGTGCAGCGCGGCGAGAGCGTCTATGCGGTGCTCAACCTGTACCCGTACAACGGCGGCCACCTGATGGTCGTGCCGTACCGCCACGTCGCCGACTACACGGACCTCGACGAGCCGGAGACGGCCGAACTCGCCGACTTCACCAAGCGCGCGATGACCGCGCTGCGCAAGGCGTCCGGCGCGCAAGGCTTCAACATCGGCATGAACCAGGGCCACGTCGCGGGCGCGGGCATCGCCGCACACCTGCACCAGCACCTGGTCCCGCGCTGGGGCGGCGACACCAACTTCATGCCGGTCGTGGGACACACCAAGGTGCTCCCGCAGCTGCTGGCCGACACGCGCGCGATGATCGCCGACGCGTGGCCGGTCGACTGAGCACCCGGCCTACCCACGCAGCACGCGGCACGCAGGGCCACAACGGCCGCGACACCCGACCGCGCCGGCGTCCGGGCCGGCGGTGAAGGCAGGAAGCAATGGCAGCGACGGCAGCACACGCACCGGCGGAACAGCGCCCCGTCCTCGTCTACGACGGCGACTGCGGCTTCTGCACGAAGTCCGTCCAGGTCCTGGAGCGCCTCATCGGCCCCGATGTCGAGGTCGTCGCCTGGCAGTTCGCCGACCTCGACGAACTCGGCGTGACCGCGGAACGAGCCCAGCACGAAGTCCTGCTGGTCACCCCGATCGGGGACGTGTACGGCGGCGCCGAGGCGTTCGCCAAGCTCCTGGCCTTCGAACGCGGCCCCTGGACGCTGCCCGGCGCGGTGCTCCAGCTCCCCGGCGTCGACAAGACCGCGGCCGCGGTCTACCGCCTCATCGCCGAGAACCGCTACAAGCTCCCCGGCGGCACCCCCGCCTGCGCCCTGCCCGCGGACCGCCGCCCGGGCGCCCACCACAGCTGACCGACCGGCTCCTCCACGGGCCGACGTGCCGACGGGTTGACGTGCTGACGGGTTGACGACCGGTCAGCCCGGCGGCACCGGCAGCGGCTGCTCCTGCGCGGTCAGCGCCAGCAGCACCGTCGCCGCGGTCCACGCCAGCGGCGCGACGGACGCGGGCTGCCCGTGCACGTCGACCTTCTCCGGCAGCGACCCGGCCGCGGTGCGGTGCGCCGCCAGCCAGTCGAGGTACGCGTCCGCGCCCGCCCGGTCGCCGGACGCCGCGGCGTACAGCGCGAAACCGGCCGTCTCCGGCGTCCACGCCGCATGCGGGTCGCCGCGCCACGCCTTCCCCGGCAGGATCCCCCCGTTGGGCAGCGTGAGTTCGTGCGCGGTCCGGGCCGCCGCCGCGGCCACCCCGGGGTCCGGCGCGGCGAACGGCGGGCCCAGCCACACCACGGCCGCGTCGGCGCCGCTCCGCTCCGACGGCGTCCGGTTGTACCCGTGGGTGCCGAAACGTTTGCGTACCGCTCCGGCGAGACGCTCGGCGGCGCTCGACCAGCGCTGCGCCTCGGCGGCCGCGCCGGTGCGGCGGGCCAGGTCGGCGGCACCGCGCAGGCCCGCGAGCAGCGGCGCGGCGGTGCCGAGGGTCTGCTGGTCGGTGCGGGTCTCCCAGTAGTCGGGCGCGGCCGGCGGCAGGCCGTCGCGGCCGAGCGAGTCCGCGGCCTTGTCGGCGGCGGTGCGGACGGCGGGCCACAGCGCGGCGAGGGTGCCGCGGACCCCGGGGTCGTCCGGGCGCTGACGCACGTACCAGAACCAGGTCGCCCACGGCATCCAGCCGTCGGCGTCGAGCTGGGCGGCGCGGCCGTCGCCGACCTTGCCGCCGTCGAGCCGGTAGCGGGCTTCCCAGGTGCCGTCGGGGCGCTGCAGTCCGGCGAGGTGGCGCAGCACTTGGGCGGCGTCGTCGCCGTGTCCGGTGACCGTGTAGGCGGCCGCGGCCCAGGCGGCGTCGCGCGGCCACACGTACTTCCAGATGCCGTGCCAGGCGGCCGCGACGGCGCCGTCGTCGCCGGTCAGGACGCGCAGGTCGACGAGTGCCTGGCCGGCCATCTCGCGCTGCGCCGGGGTGCTGCCGGGCACCGTGCCGGCGGCGAGCCAGGCCTGTTCCTCGGCGGTGTGCCGGCGCGGTGCGGCGTTCGGCGGGCGTTCGGCGACGCCGCCCGGTGCGGCGCGGTCGTCGGCGACGCCGCCGAGGAGCAGCGGGCGGGTGCCGGGCCGCGGGGGGTCGGCGGGGCTGCGGAGTGCGGCGACGAGGGTGATGCACAGGGCGACCCCGAACAGCACGGCCGTGAACCAGAGGGGCCGGTGCGGCGTGCGGATCCGCATCGCGACCTCCTCAGCGTTGGACCGGTTTGGCGGCGGGCCGCGAATCGTCAGACGATCACCAAGTATGACGCCTGGGTGGTCGGGCCGCCGACCGCACCCGGCTACGCTGAGGCCGCGCCCCCAACCGGGCGTGCCGGTCCGCGGGACGACCGACCGGCGGACCACCAGGGGAAACGGGTAGTGGACCGACCAGAGGACCGAGCCAAGGACCAACCGACGGACCGCACGGCCGAGTCGGCCGCGGACGGCGGAGACGGCGCAGGACGCGGGGACGGCGCGGCCAAGCGTTCGCGCCGCAGATTCCTGCGGGACTTGTCGATGGTCGGCGCGGGCGGCGTCGTCGGTGCCGCGGCGGCCGCCACGGTGGACCGCACGGCCCTGGCCGACGACCACAAGTTCCCGGCGAACGGCCCTGCCACGCACCCGGACCGGCACCACCCGCCCAAGCACGGACACGTCGACGTCCACTGGAACGTCGACACCGAGAAGAAGCTCGTCGCGCTGACGTTCGACGACGGGCCGATGCCGCAGTGGACGCCGATGGTCCTCGACACCCTGGAGAAGGCCGACGTTCCGGCCACGTTCTTCCTGGTCGGCCGCCGCGTCCTCGACAACGCGCGCATTTTGGAAGGCCGCACGGCACGCCACGAGTTCGGCAACCACACGTGGGCCCACAAGAACCTCGCGACGATGGGCGTCGACGCCGCGCACGACGCCATAGCCCGCGCGCACGACGCCATCGAGAAGGTCACCGGCCGCGAGCCCACGCAAATGCGCCCGCCCTACGGCCACCTCGGCGGCACGACGCTCCTGGCCGCCGCCGACCTCGGCTACGACGTGACGCTGTGGTCGCTCCAGATGGTCGAGTCGGAGTACGTGAACAACCCTCCGGGCCTCGTCACCTACATCGTCGACTCGGTCCTGCCCGGCACGATCCTCCTCGCCCACGACACCGGCCCCCAGGACCGCCTGGTGGCGCTGAAGGGCCTGCCCGACATGATCAGCGGGCTGCGCGCCAAGGGCTACGAGTTCACCACCGTGTCCGAACTCGTCGCGGAGAACCGGAAGTAGCGCAGGTGCCCGGCCGGACCGCCGACGGGGCCGACCGGACACCTGCGGGGGCAAAGCAGCGGTCAGGCGCCGTGGCCGTTCGCCTTCACCTTCGCCGCCATATGCGTCGGCATCGGCTCGTGGCGCACGTACGCCCGGCTGAACTCGCCGGTGCCGTGCGACAGCGAACGCAGGTCGATCGCGTACCGGCTGATCTCGATCTCGGGCACTTCCGCGCGGACCAGCGTCCGCCCGGTGCCGACCGGTTCGGTGCCGACCACGCGGCCGCGGCGGGACGACAGGTCGCTCATGATGGAGCCCACGTACTCGTCGGACACGATGATCTGCACGTCCGACACCGGTTCCAGCAGATGCACCTCCGCCGCCGCGGCGGCCTCGCGCAGCGCGAGTGCGCCGGCCATCTGGAACGCCATGTCGGACGAGTCGACCGAGTGGGCCTTGCCGTCCACCAGCGTCACGCGCAGGTCGACGACCGGATAGCCGGCCGCCACGCCCTTGGCCATCTGGGCGCGCACGCCCTTCTCCACCGACGGGATGAACTGCCGGGGGACCGAGCCGCCGTACACCTTGTCGACGAACTCGAATCCGGCGCCGTTCTCCAACGGCTCCACTTCGATCTCGCACACCGCGAACTGGCCGTGCCCGCCGGACTGCTTCACGTGCCGGCCGCGCCCGGGCGCCTTCGCCGCGAACGTCTCGCGCAGCGACACCTTGTGCGGCACCGCGTCGACGGCGACGCCGTAGCGGCTGCGCAGCCGGTCGAGGAGCACATCGACGTGTGCCTCGCCCATGCACCACAGCACCAACTGCCGTGTGTCGGGGTTGTGTTCCAGCCGGAGCGTGGGGTCTTCGGCGACCAGCCGGGACAGGCCCTGGGACAGCTTGTCCTCGTCCGCCTTGCTGTGTGCCTCGATCGCGACCGGCAGCAGCGGGTCCGGCATGACCCACGGCTCCATGAGCAGCGGCGTGTCCTTGTCGGACAGCGTGTCGCCGGTCTCGGCGCGGGTGAGCTTCGCGACGGCGACGACGTCGCCCGCGATGCCCTTGCCGAGCTGCCGCTGGGTCTTGCCGAGCGGCGACGACAGCGCGCCGACCTTCTCGTCGACATCGTGGTCCTCGTGGCCGCGGTCGGCCAGGCCGTGCCCGGACACGTGCACGGTCATGTCCGGGCGCAGGGTGCCGGAGAAGACCCGGACCAGCGAGATGCGGCCGACGTACGGGTCGGAGGTGGTCTTGACGACCTCGGCGACGAGCGGGCCTTCCGGGTCGCAGGTCAGTGGCGCGTGGGGCTTGCCTTCGGGTGTGGTGACCGCGGGGACGTCGTGCTCCGGCGGGGAGGGGCAGGCACGCACGATGCCTTCGAGGAGTTCGACGGTGCCGAGGCCGTTGGCCGTGGACGACGCGAGCACCGGGTAGAAGCTGCCGCGTGCGACGGCGGTCTCCAGGTCGGTGACGAGCGTGTCGACGTCGATCTCCTCGCCGCCGAGGTAGCGGTCCATGAGGGTCTCGTCTTCGCTTTCCGCGATGACGGCCTCGATGAGCCGGTTGCGGGCCTCGTCGATGAGCGGCAGGTGCTCGGGATCGGGGTCGCGGGTTTCGCGGCTGCCCGAGCTGTAGTCGTACACGCGTTTGGTGAGCAGGCCGAGCAGGCCGGCCACGCCGCCGTCGTCGTCGTGCAGCGGCAGATACAGCGGGAGCACCCGGTCGCTGTCGCCGTCGCCGAACACGCGCTGGCAGATCGCGGTCATCTCGTCGAAGTCGGCACGCGCCGAGTCGAGCTTGGTGACCACGATCGCGCGCGGCATGCCGACCGCGGCGCATTCGTCCCACAGCATGCGCGTCGACCCGTCGACGCCGTCCGCGGCGGACACCACGAACAGCGCCGCGTCCGCGGCGCGCAGGCCGGCCCGCAGGTCGCCGACGAAGTCCGCGTAGCCGGGGGTGTCCAGAAGGTTGATCTTGACGCCGCCGAACTCGACGGGGGCGAGGGACAGCGACACCGAGCGGTGCTGCCGGTGCTCGATGTCGTCGAAGTCCGACACCGTGGTTCCGTCCTCGACGCGACCGGGGCGCGAGATGGTTCCGGTCGCGACGAGCAGGGACTCGACGAGCGTCGTTTTCCCCGCGCCCGTGTGGCCGACCAGGACGACGTTGCGGACGCTACCCGGGCCGTCCACCGCCGGACCTGCACCGGCGGCCCCGGTTGCTCCACCAGACTTGTCCGCCAATGCCCTCACCTCCTCTGTGTCGGGTCTTGCCTCGAAGCCATCGGAGTCATCCGCGTCATCGGAGTCATCCGAGTCGTCAGTGGGGGAGCTGTGCGTGGAGGAGGCGCGGGGAAAGGCCGGTCGCTCGGCGCTTCACGTCCGCACATCCGGTTCCTCACGGCAGCTTTCCGCCCAAAGCGGGCCGAGCACAAGAGCACAAGGCACGTTCTTCCAGTCTCCGCCAGTCTCCGTCCCCCTGCCCGCGCGGCGGATCCGGCACGCCCGCGTGACGCGGGGACACCCCCATCCGGCGGCGTCAGTACGATGGCGTGACCGGGCGGTCGCGGTGTGGGGTCCCGAGGGGGAGACCCCGGGAGAATCGCGGCCGCGGTCCCCAGCGATCCTTCGGGAAGGCGATGCTCAACAAATACGCACGCGCTTTCTTCACCAGCGTGCTCACACCGTTCGCGAGCTTTCTCGTCCGCAAGGGGGTCAGTCCCGACACGGTCACCCTCATCGGGACGCTCGGCGTGGTCGCGGGAGCCATCGCGTTCTTCCCGTTCGGATGGTTTTTCGTCGGAACGCTCGTGATCACCGCGTTCATCTTCTCCGACCTGGTGGACGGCAACATGGCCCGCCAGCTCGGCCGCTCCACCAAGTGGGGCGCGTTCCTCGACTCCACCCTCGACCGGGTCGCCGACGCGGCGATCTTCGGTGCGCTGGCGGTGTGGTTCGCGGGCGACGGCGACAACTTGCGCCTGACCGTGCTGTGCGTGTTCTGCCTCGCGTCCGGCCAGGTCGTGTCCTACACGAAGGCGCGCGCCGAGAGCCTCGGCCTCAAGTGCGACGTGTCCGGACTCGTGGAACGCGCCGAACGCCTGGTCGGCGTACTTGTCGCCACCGGACTGGACGGACTCGGCGTGCCGTACATCCAGGAAGTGGCCTTGTGGGCCATCGCAGTCGGTAGCTTCGTCACCGTGTTCCAGCGCATGATCGCGGTGCGCAAGGAAGCCGACGGCCTGACCATGGGCCGTCCCGAGCCGGCCCCGGAAGGCGGTGGAACGGCGTGAAGCAGCGCCTGGTCGACGCGGGGTTCGGCCTGGGCTGGGCGATGGTCAAGCGGCTGCCGGAACCGGTCGCCCGAGGCGCCTTCACCGCCGCCGCCGACTTCGTGTGGTGGCGCCACGGCGGCGGGGTCCGCCAACTCGAAGCGAACCTGCGGAGGGTGCTGCCGGACGCGGACGACGCGGCGATCCGGCGGGTGTCCCGGCAGGGCATGCGCTCGTACCTGCGGTACTTCCAAGAGGCCTTCCGGCTGCCGGTGTGGAAGCGCGACGCCATCGTGGACGGCATGTCGATCGCGCACTACGACCGGCTGGAGAAGGCCTCCGCGCTCGGCAAAGGCGTCATCTTCGCGCTGCCGCACATGGGCAACTGGGACCTCGCCGGAGCGTCCATCACCGTGCGCGGCTACCCCTTCACCACGGTCGCCGAGCGGCTCAAGCCCGAGTCGCTGTACGAGCGGTTCCTCGAATACCGCCAGTCGCTCGGCATGGAAGTCCTGCCACTGACCGGCGGCGACGGCAACACCTTCGGCACCCTCGCCCGCCGCCTGCGGCAAGGCCGCCTGATCTGCCTGCTCGCCGACCGCGACCTGACCCGCAGCGGCATCCCCGTCGACTTCTTCGGCGAAGAGACCCGCATGCCCGCCGGGCCCGCCGCCCTGTCGCTGCAGACCGGCGCCGCGCTCATCCCGGTCACCCTCGCGTACCGCAAGAAGTCCGGCATCCACGCGACACTGCACCCGGTGGTGGAGATCCCCGCCGACGGCGACCGCAAGGCCAAGATCGCCGCGATGACGCAAGGCGTCGCCGACGCGTTCGCCGACGGGATCCGCGGCAACCCCGAGGACTGGCACATGCTCCAGCGGCTGTGGCTGTCCGACCTCGACGCCGCCCGCCGCGCCCGCATCGAAGGCGGCGCCGCGTGAGGATCGGCATCGTCTGCCCCTACTCGTGGGACGTCCCCGGCGGTGTCCAGTACCACGTCCGCGACCTCGCGAACTGGCTCATCGACCGCGGCCACGACGTGTCCGTGCTCGCCCCCGCCGACGACGACACCCCGCTGCCGCCGTACGTGGTCAGCGCCGGCCGCGCCGTCCCCATCCGCTACAACGGCTCCGTCGCCCGCCTCAACTTCGGCTTCCTGTCCGCGGCCCGGGTCCGCCGCTGGATCCACGACGGCGAGTTCGACGTCCTGCACATCCACGAGCCCGCCACCCCCAGCCTGTCGCTGCTCGCCTGCTGGTCGGCGTCCGGGCCGGTCGTCGCGACCTTCCACACGTCGAACCCCCGCTCGCGCGCGATGATCGCCGCGTACCCGATCCTGCAGACCGCGCTGGAGAAGATCAGCGCCCGGATCGCGGTCAGCGAGTACGCCCGCCGCACCCTCGTCGAACACCTCGGCGGCGACGCCGTCGTCATCCCCAACGGCGTCGACGTCGGGTTCTTCGCCGACGCCGAACCCCTTCCGGACTGGCAGGGCACCCCCGAGGCGCCCACGCTCGGCTTCATCGGCCGCATCGACGAGCCCCGCAAAGGCCTGCCCGTCCTCCTCGAAGCCTTCCCGCGCATCGCCGCCGCCTTCCCCGGCGTCCGCCTCCTGGTCGCCGGACGCGGCGACGCCGAGGAAGCCGCCGAAGGACTCCCCGCCGACGTCCGCGGCCAAGTCGAATTCCTCGGCATGGTCAGCGACCACGACAAGGCCCGGCTGCTGCGCAGCGTCGACGTGTACGCCGCCCCCAACACCGGCGGCGAGAGCTTCGGCATCATCCTCGTCGAGGCCATGTCCGCCGGGGCGCCCGTGCTCGCCGCCGACCTCGACGCCTTCCGCCAGGTCCTGGACGGCGGCCGGGCCGGCGAACTGTTCCCCGTCGAGGACGCCGGAGCCCTCGCCGACGCCGCCATCGCGCTGCTGCGCGACCCGGAGAGCCGCGCCCGGCTCCGCGAGATCGGCACCCGCCACGTGCGCCGCTACGACTGGGCCACCGTCGGCGCGGACATCCTCGGCGTCTACGAGACCGTCACCGACGGCGCCGCCGGCTACGCCCCGCCGGCCGCCGAACGCGGCCCCGCCCGAACCGTGCCGCCCGCGGAGTAGCCCATGATGACCATCGTCTGGATCGTCATCGCCGTCGTGGCGATCGGCGTCTACCTCAGCTGGACCGCCGGACGCCTCGACCGGCTGCACGCCCGCGTCGACTCCACCCGCGCCGCCCTCGACGCCCAGCTCGTCCGGCGCGCCTCGATCGCCCTGGAAGTCGCCACGTCCGGCCTGCTCGACCCGGCCAGCTCGCTCGTCCTCGCCGGCGCCGCACACGATGCCCGCGGCGCCGTCGAGGAGGACCGCGAGATGGCCGAGAGCGAACTCACCCGGGCCCTCCGCCTCGTGTTCGAAGACCCCGGCCAGGTCGAGGACTTGCGCGGCCGGCTGGGCGGCGAGGAACTCGTCGGGGAACTCCGCACCGCCGTCCGCCGGGTGCCCATGGCGCGGCGCTTCCACAACGACGCGGTCCGGGCGGCCCGCGCCGTCCGCCGCCACCGCCTGGTGCGCTACCTGCGCCTCGCCGGCCACGCGCCCTACCCGGTGACCTTCGAGATGGACGACGAGGAACCGCCCGCGCTGCTGCCCGGCGGCCCGGTCGCCTGAGGGGACCGGGCGAAGTGGTCCGGTTTTTCGCCCCTCGATTGGTGCGGAATGCCGGTACATGTCACCCGTACGATGGACAAGTACCCTCGTTTCCCGTCGTGTGAGGTCTCACGTGTCCAGCACCCCTGCAAACCCCGAGTCGAACGGCACCGCCCCCCAGACCGGCACCGACCTGGTCAAGCGCGGCATGGCCGAGCAGCTCAAGGGCGGTGTGATCATGGACGTGGTCACGCCGGAGCAGGCCAAGATCGCCGAGGACGCGGGCGCCGTCGCCGTCATGGCCCTCGAGCGCGTCCCCGCCGACATCCGCCGGGACGGCGGCGTCTCGCGCATGTCCGACCCCGACATGATCGACGGCATCATCGAGGCCGTCTCGATCCCGGTCATGGCCAAGGCCCGCATCGGCCACTTCGTCGAGGCCCAGGTCCTCCAGGCCCTCGGTGTCGACTACATCGACGAGTCCGAGGTCCTCACCCCGGCCGACGAGGCCAACCACATCAACAAGTGGAAGTTCACCACCCCCTTCGTGTGCGGTGCCACCAACCTGGGCGAGGCGCTGCGCCGTATCGCCGAGGGCGCGGCCATGATCCGCTCGAAGGGCGAGGCCGGCACCGGCAACGTCGTCGAGGCGACCCGCCACATGCGCACCATCTCCGGCGACATCAAGAAGCTCGGCGCGATGGACGAGGACGAGCTGTTCGTCGCGGCCAAGAACCTCCAGGCCCCGTACGCGCTGGTCAAGGAGGTCGCCGCGCTCGGCAAGCTGCCCGTCGTCATGTTCACCGCGGGCGGCATCGCCACCCCGGCCGACGCCGCGATGATGATGCAGCTCGGCGCCGAGGGCGTCTTCGTCGGCTCCGGCATCTTCAAGTCCGGCGACCCGGCCAAGCGCGCCAAGGCCATCGTCGACGCCACCCTGCACTTCGACGACCCGGCGATCGTCGCCAAGGTCTCCCGCGGCCTGGGCGAGGCCATGGTCGGCATCAACATCGACACGCTGCCGGAGACCGAGCGCTACGCCGGCCGCGGCTGGTAACCACCCGCCAGGCAGCACCGCAGTACGCGCAGTTCCCGCAGGACCCCCCGGGCCCGGCCGCCGCACGGCTGCCGGGCCCGGCCCCGTGCCACCACCGAAAAGGTCTTCACGTGTCCTCACCCACCATCGGCGTCCTCGCCCTGCAAGGCGACGTCCGCGAGCACGCCGTCGCGCTCGCCGAGGCCGGCGCCCTGGCCCGCCCGGTGCGCCGCCCCGAGGAGATCGCCGACCTCGACGCCCTGGTCATCCCCGGCGGCGAGTCCACCACGATGTCGAAACTCGCCGTCTCCTTCGGCCTGTTCGGCCCGCTGCGCGAACGCGTCGCGGCCGGCATGCCGGTGTACGGGTCGTGCGCGGGCATGATCATGCTCGCCGACAAGATCCTCGACGGCCGCGACGACCAGGAGACGGTCGGCGGCATCGACATGACGGTGCGCCGCAACGCGTTCGGCCGCCAGAACCAGTCGTTCGAGGCGGACATCGCGTTCACTCCTTCGCCTGACCGTCCGCTGCACGGCGTGTTCATCCGCGCCCCCTGGGTCGAGTCCGTCGGCGCCGGCGTCGAGGTGCTCGCCACCCTGGAATCCGCACCCCACGAGGGCCGCGTCGTGGCCGTCCGGCAGGGCAACCTGGTCGCCACGTCCTTCCACCCCGAGCTGACCGGCGACGGCCGCGTCCACGAGTACTTCGTGGACCTGGTCCGCGACGCGGTGTGACGCACCGGGCTCGGTAGGATCTTTGCCGTGGCCTCCGGGCCGCGCGCATCAGTAGGTGACCCGAAGGAGTAGAGGCGGATGTCCGGCCACTCAAAGTGGGCGACCACCAAGCACAAAAAGGCCGTCATCGACGCCAAGCGCGGAAAGCTCTTCGCCAAGCTCATCAAGAACATCGAGGTGGCGGCGCGGACCGGCGGCGGTGACATCTCGGGCAACCCGACGCTGTACGACGCCATCCAGAAGGCGAAGAAAAGCTCGGTCCCCAACGACAACATCGACCGCGCGGTCAAGCGCGGCTCCGGAGCCGAGGCCGGCGGCGCGGACTACCAGAACATCACGTACGAGGGCTACGGCCCGAGCGGCGTCGCGGTGCTCATCGAGTGCCTCACCGACAACCGCAACCGCGCCGCGTCCGACGTGCGCGTGGCGATGACCCGCAACGGCGGCTCGATGGCCGACCCGGGTTCCGTGTCGTACATGTTCACCCGCAAGGGCGTCGTGATCGTCCCGAAGAACGACCTCAGCGAGGACGACGTCCTCGGCGCCGTGCTCGACGCGGGCGCCGAAGAGGTCAACGACCTCGGCGAGGCGTTCGAGGTGGTCAGCGAGGCCGGCGACCTCATCCCGGTGCGCACCGCGCTCCAGGAGGCGGGCATCGACTACGACTCGGCCGAGGCCAACTTCCTGCCGAGCGTCACCGTCGAACTCGACGAGGACGGCGCCCGCAAGATCTTCCGCCTCATCGAGGCCCTCGAAGACTCCGACGACGTGCAGAACGTCTACGCGAACTTCGACGTGTCCGACGAGGTCATGGAGAAGATCGACGCCTGAGCGAGCGGTCGGACCCGTAGTCCCGCATTCCCCGCGGGGCTACGGGTTCGTGTTGACGACGTAGACCAGGTAGCCGACGTACCAGCCGGAGAACGCCGCGCCCGCGACCACCACCGACGCGGCCACCGCACGCGGCCACTTCGCCATCAGCACCGCCAGCGGCAGCACGATCGTGAACGCCGGCAGCATGAACCGCGGCTTCGACTGGAAGAACCACCCGTTGCTCGTGGTCAGCGCCAGGACCATCACCAGCCCGCCGTACACGTGCACCGGCAGCGGCACCCGGCGGTCCCGGAACGACCAGATCATCAGCGCCACCGACAGGATGATCACGAACGTGGTCACCACATAGATCGGCTTGCCCAGATGGGTGAGGTACTTGTTCATCATCTGGACGGTGCTCACGCCGAAGTCGAAGCGCAGGTTGAACGCCTTGTCCTGGATCCACATCCAGGCGTCCCAGCGCCGGCCGATCACGGCCACCCAGAACAGGAACCCGAGCACGCCCAACGGCGCCAGCAGCGTCGCCACCACCGGACGCCGGGCCTCCGGAGCGAGCAGCCCGACCCGGGTGCCGTCCTCGCGCTTCGCCAGCACCACCTGAAGCGCGGCGATGCCCAGCGCGGCGACCAGCGCCACCGCGGTATTGCGGGTCAACCCGGCCAGAATGCACAGCACCGTCGCCGCGGTCCACTGCCGCCGCACGATCGCCAGCAGGCCCCACGAGGCGAACGCCATGAACAGCGCCTCGGAGTACACCATCGTCAGCACCATCGCGCCGGGCGCCACACCCCACAGCACCGCGAACAGCGTCGCCGTGCGGTGGCTCTTGGTCAGCTCCCGGCCCAGCGCGTACACGCCCCACGCGGCCACCGCGCCCGACGCGAACGTGACCACCATCCCGGCGTTCAGGCTGCCGAGCCCGGTCACCGACGACACCACCCGCACGAGGTACGGGTAGCCGGGGAAGAACTCGACGTTGACCCAGTACGGCTTGCCCGCGGGGGAGACCGGCAGCTTGTCGACGTAGCCGTAGTCGGCGATGTCGCGGAACCACTTGCCGTCCCACGAGCCCACCATCGACCAGAACGGCTTGTGCGCGGCGTGCGCCATCAGCGCCAGCACCACCAGGTTCACCACGCGCGCGGCGAGGTACCCGGAGATCGCCGGCAGCGCGGGGCGCAGCGCGGTCACGAAGCTCCCGCGCGCGGCCGCCGCCCGCGCCCGCAGCCGGGCCGCGCGGTCCGCGGGCACCGGGCCGCCGGAATCCGGGCGCTCGGGAGCGACCGGGGTAGACGGTGACGCCATATGTGGGTCCTTCTGGGTGCTCATCGGTGCTCGGCGGTGCCCCGCGGCGACGGCGCGGGGCCCGGAGCGGCCCGCTCGGTGCGTTCCCGGTGCTCGCCCGGCGGCCGCTCGGCTGACCGGCCGAGCACAGCTTAACTGCGCGTGCCCGCCGGGCCCCGCGACACGGTCACTCTGCGTGGCCCGACAGCGGCAGCATGCGGCGGCCCTCAGGAGCGGCCGTCCACGCCGGGGCTCGCACGTCCAGCCGCTTGCGCATCGCCGCGGCCACCCGCCCCGCCTGCACGACCGCGCGCGTCGCCGCCGGACCGGCGAAACGGTTCTCGACGGCCGCGGTCCACAGCGCGAGCCACGTGTCGAAGTGCTCCGCGGTCAACGGGTGGACGGCGTGCAGCGCACGGTGCGGCGCCAGCGCGTTGCCCTGGTAGGTGCCGCGCTTGAGCAGCGCGACCTCCCAGAAGTCCGCCAGCCGCGGCAGATGCGCGGCCAAGTCCATGCGCGCCACGTCCACGAAGACGGGGCCGAGCAGCGGATCGGCGAAGGCGGCCGCGTAGAAGTCCTCGAGCAGCACGACGATGTCGGAGCGGGTGGCGATGTCCCGGCGTTCCTGACCCATGGCTTCCGAGTCTACGGACGGCGGCCCGCGCCACAGGCCGGGTGGCGCGGGGAGTGGCGCGGCTCACGGGGGAGCGCGCGCGGCGCGTCGGGCGGTGCGGGTCATTCCGGTCCGCTAAGGTCATGCCGCAGGCGAACAAATGTTCGCATGCGTGTTCGTACCGAGCCAAGGGGGCCCTCATGCGCGTCTTCGGAGTCGACCCCGGGCTGACCCGCTGCGGGCTCGGCGTCGTCGACGGCGGGGTCGGCAAACCGCTGCGCATGGTCGAAGCCGGGGTCGTCCGCACCCCCGCCGACGCCCCCATCGACGCCCGTCTCCTCGCCGTCGAACAAGGCATCGAGGAATGGCTCGACCGGCACCGACCGGACTGCGTCGCCGTCGAACGCGTCTTCGCCCAGCACAACGTCCGCACCGTCATGGGCACCGCGCAAGCCTCCGCGGTCGCCATCGTGTGCGCCGCCCGCCGCGGACTCCCCGTCACCCTGCACACCCCCAGCGAAGTCAAAGCCGCCGTCACCGGCAGCGGCCGCGCCGAGAAAGCCCAGATCGGCGCCATGGTCGCGCGCATCCTGCGGCTCGACGCACCCCCCAAACCCGCCGACGCGGCCGACGCCGTCGCGCTCGCCATCTGCCACATCTGGCGCGGCGGCGCCTCCGGACGCCTCGCCGCGGCCGTCGCCGCCGCCCGCACGCCGACCCCGCGCCTGCCGCGCGGTACGCGAGGATGACCCCGTGATTGCCTTCGTCAGCGGCACCGTCGCCGCCCTCGCCCCCGAACTCGCCGTCGTCGAGGTCGGCGGCGTCGGCATGGCCGTCCTGTGCACCCCCGGCACGCTCGCCGCCCTCCGGGTCGGCGAACCCGCCCGCCTCGCCACCAGCCTCGTCGTCCGCGAAGACTCGCTCACCCTCTACGGCTTCGCCGACGACGACGAGCGCACCGTCTTCGAACTCCTGCAGACCGCCAGCGGCGTCGGCCCCCGCCTCGCCCAGGCCATGCTCGCCGTGCACAGCCCCGACGCGCTGCGCGCCGCGGTCGCCGGCGGCGACGAGAAAGCCCTCACCGCCGTCCCCGGCATCGGCAAAAAGGGCGCCCAGAAACTCCTCATCGAACTCAAGGACCGGCTCGGCGCCCCCACCGGCACCGCCCGCGTCGGCGCCCCCGTCTCCGCCTCCTGGCGCGACCAGCTGCACGCCGCCCTCGTCGGCCTCGGCTACGCCGCCCGCGAAGCCGACGACGCCGTCGCCGCGGTCGCCCCCGAAGCCGAAGCCGCCGCCACCCCCGATGTCGGCCTGCTCCTGCGCTCCGCACTGCGCACCCTCAACCGCCGGTGAGCCCAGGTTGACCCAGGCGACCCAGGCGACCCAGGCGACCCAGGCGACTCAGGCCCCGAGTGCGCCCCCGCGCCCGGCCGTTTCCGCATGTCGGCCGGGTGCGGAAGGATGACCCGCGGGCGCCGCGGCCGCCGGGACGACCGCACACGCCGCGGCGGGCCGCCTGCCGACACGACCGCCGCCGACACGACCGCGCAAAGGGCGACTACGGATGACGCACGACGGTGACCGCCTGGTCACAGCCGAGGCCGACGGGGACGACCAGGCCGTCGAAGCCGCCCTGCGCCCGCGCAGCCTGGACGAGTTCATCGGCCAGGAACGCGTCCGCGAGCAGCTCTCCCTCGTCCTGCACGCGGCCCGCGCCCGCGGCGGCACCCCCGACCACGTCCTGCTGTCCGGCCCGCCCGGACTCGGCAAGACCACCCTGTCGATGATCATCGCCGCCGAGATGGGCGTCCCGATCCGCATCACCTCGGGCCCCGCCATCCAGCACGCCGGCGACCTCGCGGCGATCCTGTCCTCGCTGTCCGAAGGCGAAGTCCTCTTCCTCGACGAGATCCACCGCATGTCGCGGCCCGCCGAGGAAATGCTCTACATGGCCATGGAGGACTTCCGCGTCGACATCATCGTCGGCAAAGGCCCCGGCGCCACCGCCATCCCCCTCGAACTCCCGCCGTTCACCCTGGTCGGCGCCACCACGCGGGCCGGCCTGCTGCCGCCCCCGCTCCGGGACCGCTTCGGCTTCACCGGCCACATGGACTTCTACGGCCCCGCCGAACTCGAACGGGTGATTCACCGCTCCGCCCGCCTCCTCGACGTGCCCGTCGACGACGACGGCGCCCTCGAAATCGCCGGCCGGTCCCGCGGCACGCCCCGCATCGCCAACCGCCTGCTGCGCCGGGTCCGCGACTACGCGCAGGTCCGCGCGGACGGCCGGGTCAGCCGGGAGATCGCCTCGCTCGCGCTGGACGTGTACGAGGTCGACGCCTCCGGCCTGGACCGGCTCGACCGCTCCGTGCTGCACGCTCTGGTTACCCTGTTCGGCGGGGGACCGGTCGGACTGTCGACGCTCGCGGTCGCGGTCGGCGAGGAGACCGAGACCGTCGAGGAAGTCGCCGAGCCGTTCCTGGTGCGCAGCGGCCTGCTCGCCCGCACGCCCCGCGGCCGGGTCGCCACCGCGGCGGCCTGGAAGCACCTGGGGCTCGTACCCCCGCAGAACGCCGCAAGCGGCCAGTCGGGGCGTACCGGACAGCCGGGACTCTTCGGTATCGGGCCGGAACACGGCGGGAACCCGGCCCCCTCGGCGAACGAGTGACGTCGGGGAACGCATACGCGGCGCGATCGTTGTTCCTTGTGTATCCGTCCGTCTAGACTCCGCCGAGGCCACACGTCGGCCTTGATCGCACGTCATGATCCGAGCCGCCGCGCGGCACCGGAAAGGAACCGTTTCCCGCCGTGAACATCGTCAGCCTTCTGCCACTTCTGCTCATCTTCGTCGTGGTCTATCTGTTCATGATCAAGCCCGCGAAGAAGCGTCAGCAGGAGGCGGCCCAGACGCAGCAGTCGCTGCGCCCGGGATCCGAGGTCCGCACGATCGCCGGTCTCTTCGCGACCGTCACCGAGGTCGAGGACGACACGGTGGTCCTGGAGATCGCGCCGGACGTGCACTGCCGCTACCTCAAGAGCGCCATCGCCGCCGTGCTGACCACCGGCGACGACGCCGAGGACGAGCACGAGGACGAGCACGACGGAGACCACGACGGGGCCTCCGCGGACGCCGGCGACCACGCCGCGGCGTCCGACGACCACGGGGACAGCGTCGACCTGGACAAGAAGCCGGAGAACGGCTCGGCGAACGGCGACCGCGGCGAACAGCCCAGCAAGTAGTAGGGCCGGTTCACCGACAGTGGCCTCCCGTACGCGGGAGGTGGGCGGCGGCCCGCGCGGCCGCCGTCGGCAATACAGTCATGTCCAGGCCACGGATGCACCCGGGCACAGACTCGGGAGCTGTGCCGAGATCCGGCGACCGACGCCGGCACGGCACCAACAGGGAGATGGGCGAAGGTGGCAGCACCGAAATCAAGCACGCGAGGGCACCCCGGCCGGGCGTTGGCCCTCATCGCGGCGATCATCGTGGCCCTCTACGGGCTGATGTTCGCAACCGGTGACACCACGCCGCGGCTCGGCATCGACCTCGCGGGCGGCACCAGCGTGACGCTCCAGGCGAAGCCCGACCAGGGCTCCGGCAAGAACGCGGTCAACGCCGACAGCATGAACACCGCGGTCCAGATCATCCGGGACCGCGTCAATGCGTTCGGCGTGTCCGAGGCCGAGGTGCAGACCCAGGGCAGCGACCACATCGTCATCAACATCCCCAAGGGGAAGGGCGAGAAGGAAGCCGCCGCGCAGGTCGGCCAGACCGCCAAGCTCTACTTCCGGCCGGTGCTCGCCGCCGAGCGACTCCCGGTCACCCCCCAGCAGGCCACCGCGTCGCCGAGCCCCAACGCGTCGCAGAGCCCGAGCGGCTCCCCGAGCCCGTCGGGCAGCCCGGCCGGGAACCAGCCGCAGGGCCAGGCCACGTCCGCGCCGCCGTCCGGCGGCGCCACGCCGACGGCCACCGGTTCGGCCAAGGCCACCGCGACGTCGTCGACGACCGCGAAGCCGCAGAGCCGGGTCATCCCGAACCTCAAGGACGAGACCCCGGCCCCGAACCCGTCCGGCGGGGCGACCACGCCGGCGCCGTTCGACATGACGTCGCCGGGCGGCGCCGCGACCGACCCGACGCAGCAGCAGCAGCCCACCACGCAGGACCTCAGCGCCTTCGGGGTCACCCCCGAGCTGCAGGCCAAGTACGACGCGCTGGACTGCTCGAACCCGGCCAACCGCGGCATCGGCAACGTCACCGACCCGACCAAGGCGACGGTCGCGTGCGAGACCAAGCCGGAGGACGGCTCGATCGAGAAGTACATCCTCGGCCCGGCCGCCATCGACGGCACCGACGTGAAGTCCTCGAACGCGCAGCTCCCGCCGCAGGGCCAGGCCGGCGGCTGGGAGGTCGCGCTCAAGTTCGACGGCTCCGGCACCAACAAGTTCACCGGGATCACCGGCGACCTGGCGGGCGGCAAGTACCCGACCAACCGCTTCGCGGTCGAGCTGGACGGCACCGTCGTCGTCGCGCCGAGCGTGCAGCAGGAGCTTCCGGGCGGCCAGGCCGTCATCACCGGCAGCTTCAGCCAGAAGGAAGCCAAGAACCTCGCGAACGTCCTCAAGTTCGGCGCCCTGCCGCTGTCCTTCGAGCAGAGCGAGGTCACCACGGTCTCCGCGGCGCTCGGCAGCGACCAGCTGCGCGGCGGCCTGATCGCCGGCGCCATCGGCATGTTCCTGGTGATGGTGTACTCGATCGCCTACTACCGCGGCCTCGGCGTGGTCAGCCTCGTCAGCCTGCTGGTCTCCGCGATCCTGACCTTCGGCGTGATGAGCGTCCTCGGCCGCGGCATCGGGTTCGCGCTGAACCTGCCCGCGGTCTGCGGCGCCATCGCGGCCATCGGCATCACCGCGGACTCGTTCATCGTCTACTTCGAACGCATCCGCGACGAAGTCCGCGAAGGCCGCTCGCTGCAGCCCGCGGTCTTCAAGGCCTGGCCGCGCGCCCGCCGCACCATCCTGGTGTCCGACTTCGTGTCGTTCCTCGCCGCCGCGGTCCTGTACTGGGTGTCCGTCGGCAAGGTCAAGGGCTTCGCGTTCACGCTCGGCCTCACCACGCTCCTCGACATCGTCGTGGTGTTCCTCTTCACCAAGCCGCTGATGGTGATCCTGGCGCGCCAGAAGTTCTTCGCGTCCGGCCACCCGTGGTCCGGTCTGGACCCGAAGCGGCTCGGCGCCAAGACGCCGAAGCTCGCGTACCGCGCGACCCGGCGCCCCCGCCCCCGCCCCGGCTCCGCCGAACCCAAGGAGGCCTGATGTCACGCCTCTCCAACCTGCGGAGCGTCGGCCACAAGCTGTACTCCGGCGAGATGGAGTACGACTTCGTCGGCCGGCAGAAGCGCTGGTACGCCGTGTCGGCGCTCATCCTCATCCTGGCCGTGGGCGGGCTCCTGGGCCGCGGCCTGTCCAAGGGCATCGAGTTCGAGGGCGGCGCGGTCTACACCGTGTCCAAGCCCGGCATCACCGTGTCCCAGGCGCACGAGGCGATCAACGAGTACACCGGCGACCACGAGCCGATCGTGCAGAAGGTCGGCGGCGACAAGGTCCGCATCCAGATCGCCAGCAAAGACACCGCCAAGTTCAACGACATCAAGAACGCGCTGAGCAACAAGCTCGGCGTCTCGCAGAACAACATCGAGAGCGAACTGGTCGGCCCCAGTTGGGGCAAGGAGATCTCCAACAAGGCCATGCAAGGCCTGGTCATCTTCATGATCCTGGTGGTGATCTACCTCACCGTCGCCTTCGAATGGCGAATGGCGCTGGCCGCGTTCGTCGCGCTGGTCCACGACATCGTCATCACCGTCGGCGTGTACGCGCTCGTCGGATTCGAGGTCACGCCCGGCACGGTCATCGGTCTGCTCACGATCCTCGGTTATTCGCTCTACGACACGGTCGTCGTGTTCGACACGGTGCGTGAGAACACCCGTTCGATCACCAAGCAGAACAAGATGACGTTCAGCGCGGCCGCCAACCGGGGCCTGAACCAGACCCTGGTCCGGTCGATCAACACCTCGGTCGTGGCCCTGCTGCCGGTCGGCTCGCTGCTGTTCGTCGGCGGCGGCCTGCTCGGCGCGGGCATGCTCAAGGACATCGCGCTGTCGCTGTTCGTCGGCCTCGCGGCCGGCGCCTTCTCGTCGATCTTCATCGCGACGCCGCTCTACGCGGACATGAAGGAGCGCACGCCCGAGATGCGCGCCCTCAAGAAGCGCGTCGAGCAGCACCAGGCCGCGCAGGCCAAGGCCGCCGCGAAGGCGGCCGCGGCCGGCGAGCCCGCCGCGGACACCGCAGCGGACCACGACGCGGACGACGAGGACGAGGACGACGACGGCGAGCCCGCCGGCGCGGGCTCCGGCACCCGCACCCCCGGACCCCGGCGCCAGCCGGTGTCCAACCGCAGCCGGGCGTCGCGCAACCGCCCCGGCGGCAAGCGCAAGCACTGACGCACCGCCGCGGCTCCGGCCGCGGCACGCAGCACCGGCGGCCGGCGTTCCGCGGGTTTTCCAGCCCGCGGGGCGTCGGCAGCCGCCGTTCCGCCCCGACCGGGGGTCCCGCCGGGATCCCGCAGGAGGAGACCTCCGTGGACCTGCACGACCTGCTGGTGAGCCGTATCCGGGACGTCCCCGACTGGCCCAAGGCCGGAGTCGTGTTCAAGGACATCTCGCCGCTGCTCGCCGACCACGACGCGTTCACCGCGCTCGTCGACGCGTTCGCGGGGCAGTGCGGCGAAGCCCGCGTCGACAAGGTCGCGGGCATCGAAGCGCGCGGCTTCATCCTGGCCGCGCCGGTCGCCTACCGGGCGGGCGCGGGCTTCGTGCCGGTCCGCAAGCAGGGCAAGCTGCCGCGTGCGACCTTCGCGGAGAGCTACGACCTCGAGTACGGGTCGGCGACCCTGGAGGTCCACCAGGACGCCTTCGCTCCCGGCGACCGCGTCCTGGTCATCGACGACGTGCTCGCCACCGGCGGGACCGTCGCCGCGACCGTCGAACTCGTGCGCCGCTCGGGCGCCGACGTGGTCGGCGTCTCGGTCCTCATGGAACTCGGGTTCCTCGGCGCGGCCGCCAAGCTCGCCGGCCGCTATCCGGATCTGCCGATCCGGTCGTTCCTCACCATCTGAGGCTCGGGCCCGGATCCGAGGGTCCCGCCCGGCCTCGGCCGGGCAGGCCGCTCCGCGCGGTCCCGGCCGCGCCCGGGGCGGAATCCGGCCGCCGCCGGACGCCGGGGCGACATCTCGCCCCGGGAGAGCGGCGGCAGACCCGGAAGGAGCGCCGCGGCGGCCCCGAAGCGCCGGCGCACCCCGGCCGGGCAGGCCGGGCAACCCTTCCGATCGACATTCCCCGCGCCGACCCGAACCCCCGCACGGCCGCTCTCGTTACGATGGAGGCCCCGGGAAATCCGTCGGCCGGACCGTCCGGAAATTTCCCCGGGGCTCGAAAGCGTTCACGCACGGACCGGCAGGGCCCGAAACCGGGGGACCGCCCTCCGGATGCCGTGATCACCGAATCGGCGGGAGGAGAGCCGTTGCCGGACGAGGTCGTGCCCGTGGCACCGACACCGGGCGGGTCCGCATCGGACCCCGACCCGGCCGCGTCGGAACGGGACCACCGGCAAACCCCCGACGACCCGGCGCCGGGGCGTACCGGCGCGCCGGACGCGCCGCCGCCCGCCCCCGCGGCCGACGAGCCCGCCCCGGACGCCGCAGCCGCGGCAGCCGCGGCGGAACGCACCGGCACCGACCCCGGCGCGGCCGCGGCCGGCCCCGCCAGCGCCGAATCCCGCGTCGCGAACAGCCGCCCCGCGGTCGTCCGCCGCGGCACGACGTCCGGCGACCGCGTGCGCAGCCTCCGCGGCGACACCGGCGGCCGCGTCCGCGCGCGCCTCGCCCGGCTGGGCGTGCAGCGCTCCAGCGTCTACAACCCGGTCCTGGAACCGCTGCTGCGGATCGTCCGCGCCAACGACCCCAAGGCCGACCTGCGCGAGATCGAACGCGCGTACACCACCGCGGAACGCTGGCACCGCGGGCAGCGCCGCAAGAGCGGCGACCCGTACATCACGCACCCGCTCGCCGTCGCCACGATCCTCGCCGAACTCGGCATGGACCCGCCGACCCTCATGGCCGGGCTCCTGCACGACACCGTCGAGGACACCGACTACGGCCTGGAGACCCTCCGCCGCGACTTCGGCGACACCGTCGCCATGCTCGTCGACGGCGTCACCAAGCTCGACAAGGTCAAGTTCGGCGAGGCCGCGCAGGCCGAGACCGTCCGCAAGATGGTCATCGCCATGGCCAAGGACCCGCGCGTCCTGGTCATCAAGCTCGCCGACCGCCTGCACAACATGCGCACCATGCGCTACCTCAAGCGCGAAAAGCAGGAGCGCAAGGCCCGCGAAACGCTCGAGATCTACGCCCCGCTCGCCCACCGCCTGGGCATGAACACCATCAAGTGGGAGCTGGAAGACCTCGCCTTCGCGATCCTCTACCCGAAGATGTACGACGAGATCGTGCGCCTGGTCGCCGAACGCGCCCCCAAGCGCGACGAATACCTCGCCGTGGTCATCGACCAGGTCCAGCAGGACCTGCGCGGCGCCCGCCTCAAGGCGACCGTCACCGGCCGCCCCAAGCACTACTACTCCGTCTACCAGAAGATGATCGTCCGCGGCCGGGACTTCGCGGAGATCTACGACCTGGTCGGCATCCGCGTCCTCGTCGACTCGGTCCGCGACTGCTACGCCGCCCTCGGCACCATCCACGCACGCTGGAACCCGGTGCCGGGACGGTTCAAGGACTACGTCGCGATGCCGAAGTTCAACATGTACCAGTCGCTCCACACGACGGTCATCGGCCCCGAAGGCAAGCCGGTCGAACTCCAGATCCGCACCTTCGACATGCACCGCCGTGCCGAGTACGGCATCGCCGCGCACTGGAAGTACAAGGCCGAAGCGGTCGGCGGGAACCGCGCCGTCACCGACGGGAAGGCGTCCAAGAAGGACAACGCCCAGGTCGGCGACATGGCGTGGCTGCGGCAACTCCTCGACTGGCAGCGGGAGACCGACGACCCGGGGGAGTTCCTCGAGTCGCTGCGGTTCGACCTGTCGTCGCAGGAAGTCTTCGTGTTCACGCCCAAGGGCGACGTCATCGCGCTGCCCGCCGGCTCCACGCCCGTCGACTTCGCCTACGCCGTCCACACCGACGTCGGCCACCGCACCATCGGCGCCCGCGTCAACGGCCGCCTCGTGCCGCTCGAATCCCGGCTCGACAACGGCGACTTGGTCGAGGTCTTCACCTCCAAGGCGGAGACCGCCGCGCCCAGCCGCGACTGGCTCGGCTTCGTCAAATCACCGCGCGCCCGCAACAAGATCCGCCAGTGGTTCTCCAAGGAGCGCCGCGAAGAGGCCATCGAGCACGGCAAGGAAGCCCTCACGCGCGCCATGCGCAAGCAGGGCCTGCCGCTCCAACGCCTCATGACCAGCGGCGACGCCCTGGTGACCCTCGCCCACGAACTCCGCTACCCGGACATCTCCTCGCTGTATGCCGCCATCGGCGAACAGCAGGTCTCCGCGCAGCACATCGTGCAGCGGCTCGTCGCCTCGCTCGGCGGCGAAGAAGGCGCGACCGAAGACCTCGCCGAAGTCACCACGCCCAGCGCCACCCGGCGGGCCCGCCGCTCCGGCGGCGACCCCGGCGTCATCGTCAAGGGCGTCGAGGACATCTGGGTCAAGCTGTCCCGCTGCTGCACGCCCGTGCCCGGCGACCCGATCATCGGGTTCGTCACCCGCGGCAGCGGCGTGTCCGTGCACCGCAAGGACTGCGGCAACGTCGAATCGCTCTCCCAGCAGTCGGAGCGCATCGTCGAGGTCGAATGGGCGCCCACCGCGTCGTCGGTGTTCCTCGTCGCCATAGAGGTCCAGGCCCTCGACCGGTCGCGGCTGCTGTCCGACATCACGCGCGTACTGTCCGACCAGCACGTCAACATCCTGTCCGCATCCGTCACCACCAGCCGGGACCGGGTCGCGCTCAGCCGCTTCACCTTCGAAATGGGCGACCCCAAGCACCTGGGACACGTCCTCAAGGCGGTCCGCGGCGTCGAAGGCGTCTTCGACGCCTACCGGGTGACCAGCGGACGCCAGCACGGCTGACCGGGCGTCCAGGGGCCGCTCCCGGCCCCGCGGACGCCCGGCCTCCGGACACATACGAGACGCACACAGAGACACGCACAGAGACACACAGCGACACACACGAAGGGCGGGTCCCAGGCGCTCTACGCGCCCCGGACCCGCCCTTCGTGTTCCTCCGCAACGGCCGTCAGCCGCTGAACTCCTCCAGCGCCTTGCGCGCCTCGGCCAGCCACTCCTCACGCGCCGCGATCGCCTCTTCGGCCTCGCGGACCTTGCGCTCGTTCCCGGCGGCCTTCGCCTTCTCGCCCTGCGTCCGCAGCTTGTCGATCGACGCCTGCAACTGGTCGACCGTCGCCTGCGCCCGAGCCCGCGCCTCCGGGTTCGTCCGCCGCCACAGCTCTTCCTCGGCGTCCCGGATCGCCCGCTCCACCGCGTGCAGCCGCGCCTCCATCTTCGGACGCGCATCCCGCGGCACGTGCCCGATGCCCTCCCAGCGCTCGTTCACCGAACGCAGCGCCGACCGGGCCGCCTTCACGTCCCCGACCGGCAGGATCGCCTCGGCCTCGACCAACAGCTGCTCCTTGAGCTGCTGGTTCTCCCGCTGCTCGGAGTCACGCTCCGCATACACCTCGCCGCGCGCCGCGAAGAACACGTCCTGCGCGGCCCGGAACCGCTGCCACAGCTGCTCCTCGACGTCCCGCTGCGCCCGACCCGCGGCCTTCCAGTCGCGCATCAGGTCGCGGTAGCGCGCCGACGTGTCGTTCCAGTCCGTCGACGACGACAGCGCCTCGGCCTCCGCGACCAGCCGCTCCTTCGTCCGCCGCACACCCTCGCGCTGCTGGTCCAGCTCCGCGAAATGCGCCTTGCGGCGCTTCGCGAAATGCGACCGCGCCTGCGAGAAACGGTGCCACAGCTCGTCGTCGGTCTTCCGGTCCAGCCGCGGCACGGCCTTCCACGAGTCCACCAGCGCCCGGAGCCGCTCGCCCGCCTGCCGCCAATCCGTGCTCTCCGCGAGCTGCTCGGCCTCGGTGACGATCCGCTCCTTCGCGGCGTGCGCCTCCTCCTGGGCCTTCGCACGCGCCTGCTTGCGCTCCTCGCGGCGCGAATCCACCACGCCGCCGAGCGCGTCCAGGCGCTTCACCAGCGCGTCCAGATCGCCGACCGCGTGCGCGTCGACGATGTGCGCACGCAAGTGCTCGATCGCCGTCGCCGCGTCCTTCGGCGCCAGATCGGTGGTCCGCACACGCCGTTCGAGAAGCTCGACCTCGACGACGAGCCCCTCGTACTTGCGCCGGAAGTAGGCGAGGGCCTCGTCCGGGGAACCCGCCTGCCACGAACCGACGGAACGCTCACCGTCCGCGGTCTTGACAAAGACGTTTCCCTGCTCGTCGACGCGGCCCCACGGGTCGCTGCTCACAGCGGCCTCCTTCGATGCTGAATGCGGCGCACTTTACACAGGACCCGGCGGCGGCGGGCGGCCCGCCGCCCCGAATCCCCGCGATTCGGCCGGACAGCCGCCGCCGCCCCGCCGCCCGCGTCACGCCTTCTTGGTCACCGTCACCGAGTTGAACACCACATTCTCGTGCGGTGTCCCGTCACCAGGGCCCATCAACTCCTGGTCGATCCCCCCGTCGAGGATCTTCTTCAACACGTCCATACCCACCGTCACCTTGCCGAACGGCGTGTAGTTCGGCCCCAGCTGGGTGTCGTTGATGCACAGGAAGAACTGGCTGCCGCCGGTGTTCGGGCCGCCGTTCGCCATCGCGATCGTGCCCGCCGGGTACGTCGCACCCGTCAAGTTCTCGTCCGGCAGCTTGTAGCCCGGACCACCCGAACCGGTGCCCGTCGGGTCACCGCACTGCAGCACGTTCATGCCCTCCGTGGTCAACCGGTGGCACTTCGTGTGGTCGAAGTACTTCTGCGACGCCAGGAAGTTGAACGAGTTCACGGTGTGCGGGGCCTTCGCCGCATCCAACGCCACCGTGATGTCGCCGCACGTCGACTTCAGCACCATCTCGTACTGCGCCTTGGTGTCGATCGACATCGCCGGCTCGTTCGGCCACGTCTGCTTCGTCGGATCACCCGGCGCCGGCTCCGCACACGTCTTCGGCTTGTTGTTCACCGTCGGCGTCGGCGTCGGCGAATCCGCCGCGGCCGGCTTCGCCGAGTCCTTGCCGTCGTCGTCGTTCAACGCCGTGGCGATCCACGTCCCGCCGCCCGCGACCACCAGCACCGCCACAACCGCGCCGATGAGCTGGTTGCGCTGCCGCCGCCGCGCCGAGGCCTCCGCCCGACGCTTCTCCTGACGCTCGAGCTTCGCGCGCGCAAGCGCACGCTGGCGCTGCTCCTTGGTGACCACCGCGTGTTCTCCTGGGTTCGGTTCGCTGACAGCCGGCCTGGACCACGCCGGGACACCGCCCGCAGCCCAGCCGGTACGCACGGCACCACCTGCGGCAATGCACCCGCGCACGGACCGGGGCGACTGGCGCACAGTGTAGGCGCGCCACCCGCGAACCGGTTCGCAAACCGCCCCCGTGCGCCGGTACCCTCGGACGAGGATTCCCAACGTCCGCCGCATACTGCCGTCTGATCGCCCGCCCGGGAAGAGCCGGGCGTGTCGATCGACGACCCGCACCACCGCTCGATCCGCAGCGCGCCGCCAACGAGAACAGTCGAGGACCAACGTGATCATCGCCGGGTTCCCCGCCGGGGCATGGGGCACCAACTGCTACGTAGTGGCGCCCGCCGCCGGCGAGGAATGCGTGATCGTCGACCCCGGGCAGGACGCGTTCGACGGTGTCCAGGACATCGTCCGCGAACACAACCTCCGCCCCGTCGCGGTCCTCCTGACCCACGGCCACCTCGACCACATGTGGTCCGTCGTCCCGGTCTGCGACGAGCACAAGGTGCCCGCCTGGATCCACCCCGACGACCGCGACCTGCTCGCCGACCCCGGCAAGGGCATCTCCCGCGCGCTCGGACAGCAGATCTTCGGCGACATGACGTTCACCGAACCCGACGAGGTCCGCGAACTCACCGACGGCGCCGTCCTCGACCTGGCCGGCCTCGAATTCGTCGTCCGCCACGCCCCCGGCCATACCAAGGGGTCGGTGACCTTCGGCACCGGGCAGGACGCGGACATCCCGCCGATCCTCTACTCGGGCGACCTGCTGTTCGCCGGCTCCATCGGACGCACCGACCTCCCCGGCGGCGACCACGGCCACATGCTCGAATCGCTGACCCGGGTGGTCCTGCCGCTGCCGGACGAGACCGTCGTCCTGTCCGGACACGGCCCCCAAACCACCATCGGCCGCGAGCGCGCCACCAACCCCTACCTCCAGGAGCTGGCGCCGCGGTCGGGACCTCGCCGAGGAATGTGACGGAACGCACGACGTGAGTACTTTCTCCGCCCCCCGGGGCACCTTCGACATGCTCCCGCCCTATTCGGAGACGTTCAACCGCATCCGAATCCAGTTCGGCCTCGAACTGCGGGACGCCGGCTACCAGTACATCGAAACGCCCGCCTTCGAGGACACCGGCCTCTTCGTGCGCGGCGTCGGCGAATCCACCGACGTCGTCAGCAAGGAGATGTACACCTTCCAGGACCGGTCCGGCCGCTCCCTGACGCTGCGCCCCGAAGGCACCGCAGCCGTCGTCCGCGCCGTCCTCCAGCACAACCTCCAGGCCCAGCGGCACCCGGTCAAGCTCTGGTACTTCGGCCCGTACTTTCGCTACGAAGCCGTCCAGGCAGGCCGCACCCGCCAGTTCCACCAGATCGGCGCCGAGGCCATCGGCAGCGCCGACCCCCTCGTCGACGTCGAGATGATCGCCCTCGCCGTCGAAGGCTTCCAGAAGCTCGGCGTCAGCGACTTCCGGCTGCTCCTCAACTCGCTCGGCTGCAAGGAATGCCGCCCGGTCTACCGCGCCAAACTCCAGGAGTTCCTGCGCGGCCTCGACCTCGACGAGGAAACCCGCCGCCGCGTCGAGATCAACCCCCTACGCGTCCTCGACGACAAGCGCCCCGAAGTCCAGGCCCAACTCGACGACGCGCCCCTCATCACCGACAACCTGTGCGAAGCGTGCGCCGAACACCACGCCTTCGTCACCGGCATGCTCGACGAACTCAAGATCGCCTACGAGCCCGCGCCCAAGCTCGTCCGCGGCCTCGACTACTACGTCCGCACCATCTTCGAATTCGTCCACGACGGCCTCGGCGCCCAGTCCGCCATCGGCGGCGGCGGCCGCTACGACGGCCTCGCCCAGGACCTCGGCGGCCCCGAACTCCCCTCCGTCGGCTGGGCCGTCGGCATCGGCCGCACCATGCTCGCCATGGAAGCCGAAGGCCTCGACATCGAGATGCCCGCCGACTGCGACGTCTACGGCGTCGCCCTCGGCGAATCCGCGCGCCGCGAGATCTTCAAATTCGTCACCGCGCTCCGCCTCGCGGACATCCCCGCCGACATGGCCTTCGACCACAAGAAACTCAAGGGCGCCATGAAGGCCGCCGCACAATCCGGCGCCCGCTACGCCATCGTGCTCGGCGAACGCGACCTCGCCGAAGGCGTCGCCCAACTCAAAGACCTCGCCACCGGCGAACAGACCCCCGTCGCCCTCGACGCCGTGGTCGACACTCTGAAGGAGAAGCTCCAGTGATCCGCACCCATGACGCCGGAACGCTCCGCGCCGAGCACGCCGGGACGACCGTGACGCTCGCCGGCTGGGTCGCCCGGCGCCGCGATCACGGCGGCGTGGCGTTCGTGGACATCCGCGACGCCTCCGGGACCGTCCAGGTCGTCTTCCGCGACCTCGAGGCCGTCCACGGACTCCGCAGCGAATACTGCGTCAAGGTCACCGGCGACGTGCGGATCCGCCCCGACGGCAACGAGAACACCGAGATCCCCACCGGTGCCGTCGAAATCCTCGTCACCGACTTCGAGGTCCTCTCCGAGGCCGCCCCGCTGCCGTTCCCCATCGAGGAATACACCCCCGGCACGGTCAACGAGGAAGTCCGCCTCAAGCACCGCTACCTCGACCTGCGCCGCTCCCAGATGGCCCGCAACCTGCGGCTCCGCTCCCAGGTCACGCGCATCATCCGCGACGTCATGGAGGAGCACCGCTTCCTCGACATCGAGACCCCGTACCTGACCCGCTCCACCCCGGAAGGCGCCCGCGACTTCGTCGTCCCGGTCCGCCTCCAGCCCGGCACCTGGTACGCCCTCCCGCAGTCGCCCCAGCTGTTCAAGCAGCTGCTCATGGTCGCCGGCATGGAGCGCTACTACCAGATCGCCCGCTGCTTCCGCGACGAGGACTTCCGCGCCGACCGGCAGCCCGAGTTCACCCAGCTCGACGTCGAGATGTCGTTCGCCGACCAGGACGACATCATCGGCCTCACCGAGGCCCTCGTCGCCCGCGTCTGGCGCGAGGTCCACGGCATCGAGGTCACCCTGCCGCTGCCGCGCCTGCCCTACGCCGAGGCGATGGCGAAGTACGGCTCGGACAAGCCCGACCTCCGGTTCGGCCAGGAACTCACCGACCTGACCGAGTACTTCGCGGGCACCGACTTCCGGGTCTTCCAGGCCGAGTTCGTCGGCGCCGTCGTCATGCCCGGCGGCGCGTCGCAGACCCGCAAGGAACTCGACGGCTGGCAGGACTGGGCCAAGGCGCGCGGCGCCCGCGGCCTGGCCTACGTCCTCGTCGACGCCGACAGCGGCGAGCTGCGCGGCCCGGTCGCCAAGAACCTGTCCGCCGAGCACCTCGCGGGCCTTCCCGCTGCGGTCGGCGCGAAGCCCGGCGACGCGGTGTTCTTCGCCGCGGGCCGCCGCACGGGGTCGCTGGAACTCCTCGGCGCGGCCCGCTTGGAGATCGGCCGCCGCTGCGGCCTCATCGACGAGTCGGCGTGGAACCTGCTCTGGGTCGTCGACTTCCCGATGTTCGAGCCGATCGAGGACGACAAGGGCAACTTCCAGGGCTGGCACGCGATCCACCACCCGTTCACGGCCCCGACGGCCGAGTCGCTCGACTCGTTCGACAAGGACCCGGGCGCGGCGCTGTCGAACGCCTACGACCTGGTGCTGAACGGCATGGAGATCGGCGGCGGCTCGATCCGTATCCACCAGGCCGACGTGCAGAAGCGCGCCTTCGAGGCGATCGGCCTGTCGGACGAGGAAGCGCAGTCGCAGTTCGGCTTCCTCCTGGATGCCTTCCAGTACGGCCCGCCGCCGCACGGCGGCATCGCGCTCGGCCTCGACCGCCTGGTGGCGATGCTCGCGGGCGCCGACTCGATCCGCGATGTCATGGCCTTCCCGAAGACCGCCACCGGCGGCGACCCGCTGACCGGTGCGCCGGCGCCGATCACCGCGGCGCAGCGGAAGGAAGCGGGGATCGACGCGGTTGCGGCGCCGAAGGGGGCCGGGGCGGGTCAGGCTGCTGCGGGCGGCGCCGCTTCGGCCGACGCCGGCTCGTCCGCGGCTGCTTCGTCGGGTGAGGGCGTCGAGGTGGCGTGAGGTCGGCTGTTGGTCGGCCGTCGGTCGGCTGTGGTCGGCTGTGATGGTCGGGTGACGTCGCGGCCGGCTTGGTTTTCCTGATCGTGCGGTTTGGCCTTTGCCTGCTGTTGAGACAGCGGGTGAGGGTGATGGCCCGGGCTCTTCGGAGCCCGGGCCATCGGTTTTTGGCGGGGGTGGGTGTCGGTGGTGGTGGTCGGACTTGTGGAAAAGCTCTGGTCCGGGGTGGGGGTGAATCGTTTTTCCACTGGTTTGGGGCTGGGGCGCGGTGCGTGCTTGCGGGACGTCGTAGCGTCCTTCCCGTGCCTGGCAGACCAGGCGAAAGACGGTGACCGACAAGCCGATTGGGGTGGAGTGAGGATGAAGAACGAGAAGAGCGAGAAGAACGAGAAGGTCGGGAAGAAGGCGGCTCGGGCGGCGAAGGCGGCCGGGGTGGATCGTGTGGGGAGAACGCGGCGGCCCGGCGGGGTGGCGGCAACCGGGCCCGGGACGGGGGAGGACTCGGCGGTGTTGCCGCGACCGCCGGTGCGCGAGTCGGTCGCTGTGGACTCCCGGAGCGTGGGGCGGGGGTCGGCGGTGAGGGGTTCGGGGGTGAGGCCGGGTCCCGTGTACGAACCCGATCCGCCGCCGCGGTCGTCGCCGCCGACGTCGTTCGCGGACTACCTGGCGGCGGCGTGGTGGCCGCGGCGGGGTGAGCCGGCGGGGGCGTTGCCGGGTTCCGTGCCGACGCCCGAGGTCGTGCCCGGGCCGCTGCCCGGGTCCTTGCCCGGGTCCGTGCTGGTGCCGATTCCCGTGCCGCCGGTGTATCCGCCGCCGTACGACCGTCCGCCGATGCTGGTGCCCAAGGGCGTGCTGCGGCAGCGCGGTTGGACGGAGTCCGGGATCAGGCAGTTCCTCGACGGCCCGGACGCGCTCGCGCCGAACCCGGTGGTGCGCACCGCTCCGGCGATGCGGCTGTACGCCCTCGACCGCGCGCTCGCCGCGGAATCCACTCCGGCGTGGCAGGTCTGGCGCGCGGAGTCGGCGGCCCGCCGAGCGTCGCTGCGGGCGCGGTTGCGAACGGGGGAGGAATGATCGGGTGAGGAGGCCCCGGTGTCGGGCGGGTGTCAGGGGGAGCCGTCGTCGGCTCGGCCGCGTGTCCACCGTGCTCGGACCTGATCCACCGTCATGCCCGGTCGGACGAGCATGACCTCGGTGAGGTCGTCGGCCCAGACGACCTGCGGCCCGAACGCGTCCGCTAGTGCCTGTGCGGTGCGGGGTATCGCGTCGGGTGCGGGGGCGTCGCAGATCAGGCCGGCGATGGCGGAGTCGGGTGCGACGCGGCCGCGGTCCGGGCCGCCGTCACGGTCGGCGTCGTGGCCGACCACCAACGTCAGTCCGCCGAGGGGCGCGTCGTCCGACACCGGGGGCAGGGCGCGGGTGAGCGACCCGTTCGCGGTTCCATCGGAGGCGCCGTCGGCGGGCACCGCGTCGGAAGAGCCGTCGACGACGAACCAGCAGTCCGCCGCGACACCGGCGGTTTCGAGGGCGTGCAGCACGTGCTGCGCGCCGGGATAGGGGGTGGTCAGCGCGAGGGCGACCGTCGCGTCGTCGAGCCCGTCGTCGTGCGCCCGCACGAACTCGGTGCCGCCCGCGGCGGAGGCAAACCACCGCAGCGAGTTCACGTGCACGGTACGGGGGCCGGCGGGGCTCACGACGCGGCCCCGTCCGCCGCACCGAACCCGGCCGATGCCGCGTTGGTGCGCGCCGTAGCACCGTCGGCGCGATACTCGCCCATGCCGTCCTCCGTCCCGAGAAATCCCCGAACCATGATCCGACATGGCACTGACACGCGCTGACGGGGCGTCGGGTGGGGAGTGTGGCGGGTGCCGGGCATCAGGCGACGGTAGCCGTACCGGCGTATTGCCGCGCGCCCGTGCAGCCGTGGAGCCGTGCCGCCCGACGTTACGAGCGGCAGGCTGGTGGAGGGGTGCGGTGCCCATATGTGCCGGGTCAAGTTGGTGGGGGTCCCGTCGGTGAGGTGGTCGAGGATGGCGGCATGACGACCTGGTTCCGCACGTGCTATGAGGTCGAACATCTGCGGCTGTATTTCGAGGCTGATGAGGAGGGTTGGGCGACGCGTCACATCGAGATCCGGGGGCGGATGCGCGATCGGTGACGGCGGCTGCGCTGGGGGAGGTTCTGCATCTGCGCGACCATGCCGACTCGGTTGCGATGCGCGGTTCTGTTGCCGCGAGGCCCACTGACACGGCAGCCCTGAGGGAGAACCCCCTGCCGCCCTCCCCGCCGATCTGCCACGGTAGACGCGACAAACCCACCGCAGCACAAACCCGTTCCCCCCTCCCCAAGGAGGCTTCCATGCCCTTCCCGTGGTTCCGCCGTCGTGGTGGTCAGCCGAGTGCCCGGAACACGGCGGGTGGTTCGTGGGCGCCGCCCGCTTCAGGGCCGCGGGCTTCGGTGCGCACCGGGTCGGGCTCGGCGGTGAGCCTCGACAAAATGGAGCAGACCGCGCCGGGGCTGGTGAGCCTCTACAAGGCCGCCGGGGTCAGTCTCGACAAGCACCGGCTGGCCGGTGTCCGGGCCGCCGTCTACCTGGTGCTCGACCGGTCCGGCAGCATGTCCGGCTTCTACCGCGACGGCAGCGTCCAGGCGCTCGCCGAGCGGGTGCTGGCCGCGGCGGCGCACTTCGACGACGACGGTGTCGTGCCCGTGGTGTTCTTCGACAGCAAGGCGCACAACGTCGAGGAGATTTCGCTGGCGGACTACCGCGGCCGCGTCGACAAGCTGCACAAGAAGCTCGGCTCGATGGGCACGACGAACTACGTGTCCGCGATGGAAGCCGTCATCCGCCACTACCAGTCCTGCGGCGCGACCGACCCGGCGTACGTCATCTTCCAGACCGACGGTTCGCCGGACAACGAGAAGCGCGCCGAGCAGACCCTGTGCAAGGCGGCCGAGCTGCCGATCTTCTGGCAGTTCGTCGGCTTCGGCAGGGACCAGTTCAAGTTCCTCCACCGGCTCGACGAACTGCCCGCGCCCCGCTACCGCGTCGTCGACAACGCCGGCTTCTTCGAGGCGGGCGCCAACCCGAGCCGGATGAGCGACGAGAAGCTGTACGACCAGCTGATGATCGAATTCCCCGAGTGGCTGCAGTCGGCCCGCCGGGCAGGCGTCCTGGGTTGAAATGCGGCGTGGCGACGCCCGGGGCGGGGATCAGCCTCCGTCGGCGAGGTAGCCGACGTGCCGGTCGAAGTCCGCCTCGCTCGCGGCCGGGTTCCCCTCGTGCGGGTCCAGCCGCGGCAGCCCGGTCACGAGGCCGAGAGCCGCCCCGTCCGGTGTCGCCGCCGACGTATCGAGCCGCGGGTACGCCTCCCACAGCGCGCGGCGCGCGTCGGTGTCGTTGATCACCCGCAGGTCCAAGGCGTTGAGCACCCCGAAGGGGCGGCGCTGGACGGCGTTGGTGCCGGGGACCGTCCAGGTCTGGTGGCTGGTGCCGCTTCCCGGCAGCCGGGGCACGTCGATGCCGAGGGAGTCCGGCTCTCGGGCCACGTCCGGCACCTCCGACGCGAGGGATGGGCCGCCATGATCGCGGTCCCGGAGAGCGGCCGCCAGAGGGTGCTGCGGTTGCCGCGCGTTCTGGCCAACCCGGCCGTGGGTCCGTCCGTCGAGCGGAGAAGTGCAGCCCTTGTCCGAGAGCCGTCCGCACCGCCCCGTACCCCTCACCCAATTACCCGATCACCCGATCACCCGGCCCCGCCCCCGCCACCCCGACCATGTCCCCCCACCGCGTTAGGGTCGTTCCTTGTGGAACCCGATCTCTTCCTCGCCGCCGCCGAGGAGCGGCAGGCCAAGAACCCCGCACTGGCGCCGTTGGCGGTGCGGATGCGGCCGCGTGACCTCGACGAGGTGGTCGGGCAGGCGCATCTGCTGGGCGACGGTTCGCCGCTGCGGCGGCTGGTGCGGGTCGGCGACGGGGTGACGGCGCCGTCGTCGGTGATCCTCTTCGGGCCGCCGGGGACCGGGAAGACGACGTTGGCGTATGTCGTCAGCCACGCGACCAAGCGCCGGTTCGTCGAACTGTCGGCGATCACGGCGGGCGTCAAGGAAGTCCGCACCGTGATCGAGGCGGCCCGGCGGGAAGCCGGTGCGCACGGGCGCGAGACGGTGCTGTTCCTGGACGAGATCCACCGGTTCTCCAAGGCGCAGCAGGACTCGCTGCTCCCGGCCGTGGAGAACCGCTGGGTGACGCTGATCGCGGCGACGACGGAGAACCCCTATTTCTCGATCATCAGTCCGCTGCTGTCCCGGTCGCTCCTGCTCACGTTGGAGTCGCTGACCGAGGACGACATCCGTGCGCTGCTGCACCGGGCCCTCGCCGAGGAGCGCGGGCTCGGCGGTGCGGTGGGCCTGGACGCGGATGCCGAGGACCATCTGGTCCGCATCGCCGGGGGCGATGCCCGCCGGGTCCTGACCGCGTTGGAGGCCGGGGCCGGTTCGGCGATGGACCGGGGCGAGAAGACGATCACCCTGGCCACGCTGGAGGCCGCCGTCGACCGGGCCGCGGTGCGGTACGACCGGGACGGTGACCAGCACTACGACGTCGCGAGCGCACTCATCAAGTCGATCCGCGGATCGGACGTCGATGCCACGCTCCACTACCTGGCGCGCATGATCGACGCGGGGGAGGACCCGCGGTTCATCGCCCGGCGGCTGATGATCTCCGCGTCGGAGGACATCGGCCTCGCCGATCCGACCGCGCTGCAGACCGCCGTCGCCGCCGCGCACGCGGTCGCGCTGATCGGTTTCCCGGAGGCGAAGCTCACCCTCGCGCACGCCGCGATCGCGCTCGCGCTCGCGCCGAAGTCGAATGCGGCGACGCTGGCGATCGAGGCCGCGCTGGCCGACGTCCGGGCCGGACTCGCCGGCCCGGTGCCGCCGCATCTGCGCGACGGCCACTACAAGGGCGCCGCGAAGCTCGGGCACGCGCAGGGCTACATCTATCCGCACGACGTGCCGGGCGGTGTCGCCGAGCAGCAGTACGCCCCCGACACCGTCCACGGCAAGCGGTACTACCGCCCCACGCGCTACGGCAACGAGGCCCGCTACGCCGACGTCCTCGACCGCGTCCGCGGCAAACTCGGCCACCCGGACGCCTCCCCTGACACCTGAGCCGCCCGGCGACGGTCGACGGAGGGAAAGCCGGCCGGGGGAAGACCGCGGAGCCCGGCCCTACCCCCGGTCCACCACGAACCGCAGCGCCCCGGTTTCCGGCCCGTCCTCGCTCTTCCGCGTCAGCCACCCCGCCGTCGGTGCCGGGAAGTGGGTGCCGATCACCAGCGTCCCCGTGTCCGCGTACCGCTCGACGAACGCCTTCCGGGTCTCGGTGGCCAGGGCCGGGTCCTCGTCCGCGGCGCTCGCGATCTCGGGTGCCGCGAACTGCACGGGGTGGTGGACGAGGTCGCCGGTGACGACCGCGCGTTCCCCTTCGGATTCGACGACCACGGCGACCTGCCCGGGCGTGTGCCCCGGCGCGCCCTCCAGGCGCACGCCGAACGCCACTTCGTGTCCCGGTTCGACGAAGTCGACCAGGTCGGCGTCGATCAGCGGCACCAGGGTGTCGGACAGTTCCGTGCTGCCGGCCGAGGCCGGCGCGGTGCGCCAGAACTCCCACTCGGCGCGCGGGACCAGGTAGCGGGCGTTCGGGAACGTCGGCACCCACGCGCCGTCGACCAGGCGTGTGTTCCAGCCGACGTGGTCGAAGTGCAGGTGGGTGCACACCACGGTGTCGACCGACTCCGGCGGATAGCCGAGTTCCCTGAGGGTGTCGAGCCATCCGGTGTGCAGCGGCAGCAGCTGCGGGATGGTGGTGCGGTCGTTGCCGATGCAGGTGTCGACGAGTATGCGGCGGGTCCCGGTGTCCACGAGCACGGAGTGGAAGGACATCGTGAAGACGCCGTCCGGTCCGGCGAAGTGCGGGGCCAGCCAGGGGTAGGCGTCGAGCAGCCCGCTGTCGGCGGTCCGCAGCGCGCCCGTCACGGGAAGCGGGAACTCCGCTTCGACGACTTTGCGGAGCACTGTCGAGCCGATGCGCCACGTTGCCATGACCGAAATCCTCCGAGAGTCCGGAACCGGCCGCCGCGACCCGGACACGCCCTCGCCCCGGCGGCGTCACGCGCACACCTTCTCACTCAAGCAACTGTTTGAACATGGGTTGAAACGCAGGGTAGGCGCGCGGTACAACACAAGAACCGGGCGCTGTCCGCATCCGCTCACGGGTGCACATCCGGGGACGGCCGGAGGCGGACGGCGCCCGCCTTGCCGCCCGCGCGCCCGCCGCGTGCGTGACAGACGCGGGCCGGGCCGTCAGAACCCGCGGGTCCGCTTCGCCGCCGCGCGCTTGGTGCTGCCGACGCCGCGCTGCGGGGCGGGCAGTACGAAGCGGGCGACCTCACTTCCCAGGTTCACCCCGACCGCGAGGGCCAGGGCCAGGCCCGCCGCGTTGGTCAGGCCGATCCAGCCGCGGTCGGTGTGGCCGAGCGCGAGCCCGAGCAGGCCTTGGTATATGGCGCTACCGGGCAGCAGCGGCCCGATCGACGGGATGATGTACGGCAGCGCGGACGTCCGCCCGGCCCGTGCCAGCAGCTGTCCGAGCAGGCCCACGACGCCGGTGGCGGTGACGGTGGCGAGGATCGGCGACGCGCCCGCGATCCGCAGCACCTCGAAGATCGACCAGCTGCACGCCCCGCCGATCAGCGCGATCACGAGCGCCCGCGGCCGCACCTGCACCAGGACCGCGAACGTGAGCGACACCCCCGCAGCGGCCAGCAGCTGCACGAGCGGGCGCGACGTCGGGTAGAACGAGCCCTCGATGGTCAGGTTCACGCCGAGCCGATTGCCGGCGTACAGCATGATCGAGACGCCGCAGATGATGCCGATGATCAGATAGAAGACTTCCAGGAGCCGGGCGGACGCGGTGATGTAAAAGCCCGTCAGGCCGTCCTGCACCGCCGCGACGAGGGCACGTCCCGGCAGCAGCGCGAACAGGCCACCGGTGACCACCGCATAGGGCTGCACCCCGATATCGGCCTTGATCAGCCCCACCGCCGTCGCTGCCGCGGGCATCGCGGCCAGCACGAACTGGTAGAACTCCGGCACCCCGCGCTTGGCCAGCCCCTGCGCCAGCTTCTCGCCGAGCATCGCCGCGAAGAACGCCGCACACGCCACGACCGGGCCACCGCCGACCAGCACGCTCGCCGTCGCCGCGATCCCGCCCGTCGCGACCAGCACCAGCCACACCGGATAGGGGTGCCGGTTGCGGCGGATCTCCGCCAGCCGGTGGTACGCGTCCTCCAGCGTCAGCTCGCCGGTCGTGATGTCCTCGACCAGCCGGTGCGCCTCCGCGAGCCGGTTGAAGTCCGTCGCCCGCCGCCGCACCACCCGCTCGCTGGTCACCGGCGGGTCGACCAGCGACGGCTGGTAGGAGAGCGTGAGGTTGGTGAACGTCACGTTCGGCGTGCACCGCTCCAGCCCGTAGGCGTCGGTGATGCCGAGCATCGCCGCCTCGACGTCCTCGCCGCCCTCGCCCGACGCCAGCAGCAGTTCCCCGGTCCGCAGCGCCAAGTCGAGCACGCGCGGCACCGACACGCCCGGCTCGGCCTTCTCCGGGGCGAGTGCGGGCGACCCGGCACGCAGCCGGGCACGCAGCCGGTCCTGCCACGGCAGCGTCGACATGGGCGTCGGATGCCACGGCATCCGCACCGGGATTTCGCCGGTCCGGACGGACTCGTCCTCCCGGTCGTCCGTGCCGGGCCGGTTCGCCGAGGGTGCCGTTCCCGCCGAAGGCCGGTTCCGCCCGCGAGGGCCGTCCGTGCCGTCGGCGGTGCCGGGCCGCCGCGGGCGCTCGAACACCGCTTCCGTCCTTCCGCATCGATCGTTGCCGGGAGTTGCGCCGCACCGCGGATGATCTACGGAGACAGCTTCCGATCAATCGGAACACGACGACAGGCCGAATCCAAAACGCGCCACGGCACCGGCGCGGCATGGCTGTGCCGTCCCTGCGGAAGACCTGTGGGCAGCCTGGGCCGTGTCTAGCGCTCCCCGGCCGCCCGAGCGCAGCCGCCCGGGCCTTCCGGGCCGCGGACCAGGGCGCGCAACGCCTCGCCCAGCGCCGCGGGTTCGGCGACCGGGGCGCGGAACTCGAAGCGGACGTCGCGGGTGGCGTCCGCGGTGCTGCACCGCAGGCGGATGCCGTGCCGGTCGAGGGCCACCGGCACGGCCTGCGCGCCGGGCCCGCACGCGCCGACCCGCACGCACAGCCGGAGGAGTTCGTCGGCGTGCGCGCCGGCCAGGTGCTGGAGGAGTTCGGACTCGTGTGCGGCGAGCGGGTCGGGGGCCGCGGCGGCGTACTCGTCCGGTTCGACGTGTTCGGCGCCCCACAGGTCGTCGACGAGGACCTCGCCCGGTTCGAGGCGGACGACCGCGCCGCTGCGGCCGCCGCCGAACGCCAGCATCGCCGGGTCGGGCGCGACCGCGGCGAGCCGTGCGGCGGCCTGCCCGAGGTCCGCGCCGACCGGGACGCTCAGCCAGCCCGCGATCCAGCAGTGCGCGCGCACCCGGTGCGGCACGGCGACCGGCGCCACGTCCACCAGGTGCAGCACCGCGGCGATGTCGTCCCGTGCGGTCAGCACGGCGGCGCCGATTTCCGGCGGCAGGAGCAGCAGCACCGACCCGTCGGGCTCGACCAGGCGGGCGGCGGGAACAACCTGCTCTTCGCCGATGCTGCCGGGAAGGTCGAGGACCGCGGACGCGGCGTGTGCGGCGAGCGTGCGGCAGCGGGCGGCGGCGTCGGGCCGGACGGAGGCGGTGTCGTCGGGGCAGCCGGCGGCGGAGGCGGCGGTCGTGTCGGCGGTGCGGGACGGCGGCGTGGACGGGCTCATACGGCGGCTCCTGGGGGCTCCTGGCGAGGGGCGGCGCGTCCGGCGGGTCGGTGCCGGGATCCGGGGATCCGGGCGGGCTTCCCCCCGAGACGCCGTGGCATTAAGGTTAGGCTTACCTAAGAAGGCCGCGGCTGGCAAGTACCCACCGAACCGGAGGACCCGTTGAACCAGGCCCGCCCCAAGGTCAAGCGCAGCCGTGCGCTCGGCATTGCGCTCACCCCCAAGGCGCAGAAGTACCTCGAGAACCGGCCCTACCCGCCCGGCGAGCACGGCCGCGGCCGCAAGCAGTCCTCCGACTACAAGGTCCGGCTCCTGGAGAAGCAGAAGCTGCGCGCCCAGTACGACATCAACGAGACCCAGATGCGCGCCGCGTTCGACGCCGCCCACAAGCACCAGGGCAAGACCGGCGAGGAAATGGTCGTCTCGCTCGAACGCCGCCTCGACGCGTTCGTGCTCCGCGCCGGCTTCGCCCGCACCATCTACCAGGCCCGGCAGATGGTCAGCCACGGCCACTTCGAGGTCAACGGCGGCAAAGTCGACCGGCCCAGCTACCGGCTCCGCCCCGAGGACGTCGTCGCCGTCCGCGAACGCAGCCGCGACAAGCCGCTCTTCCAGGTCGTCCGGGCCGGCGGATTCGCCGCCGAGAACACCCCCAAGTACGTCCAGGCCAACCTGCCCGCGCTCGCCGCCCGCCTCGACCGGCTCCCGCAGCGCCGCGAAATCCCGGTGATCTGCGACGAACAACTCGTCGTCGAGTACTACTCGCGCTGACCCGAACGGCTGCCCCGAAGGCAGCCCGAACCGCGGCCCCGAAGAAGGCCCGGAAGACGGCCCGAAACACCGCCCGGCAGGCCGCCCGCACCGCACGGCGACGCACCCGAGGGGCCCGCTCCGCACCCGGAGCGGGCCCCGCGCCGTCTCCCCGCACGGCACGGACAACCCTCGCCATAAGCAGCGATTCCCCGCCCCCGGGGCCGCGCGCGGCAAGTGCGCCGCACCCCGCCCGGCCGGTAGTGTCAGGCGACCCTGCCGCCGCGTCGCGGTAGGGTCGGGTTCCCGGGCCGCCGGTGCGGCAGTGCCCCGCATGGTCCCGGTGACGCCCTCTCAAACAGGCAGTCCGCCGTTGCTTTTCGGCCGTCGAAGGAGCGCAACAAGGTGTCGGGTGGCGAAGTCGCGCTGATGATCATCGCGACGTTCTGGGCGATTCTCGTCGCCTTCCTCGCGCTGGTGCTGGTCAAGCTCGTGAAGGTGCTCAAGGAGGCCACCCGCCTGGTCTCCGACATCGCCGACCGCACCCCGCCCCTGCTGGACGAGATGACCGATGCCGTCCGGGCCACGAACGCCCAACTGGCCCGCGTCGACCAAATCGCCGGCAACGTCCAGACCATGTCGACCAACGCGACCGCGCTGTCCTCCACCGTCGCCGCCACCCTCGGCGGCCCGCTGGTGAAGACCGCCGCGTTCTCCTACGGCGTCCGCCGCGCCCTCTCCGCGCAGCAGCGCGCCGAACTCGCCAAGCGCGTCCGCGCCACCGCCCGCGCCGAACGCGTCGCCCGCCAGCGCGCCGCCCGCGGAAGGAGCTGACATGGCCCGCATCTTCTGGATGGCCGTCGGCGCCGGCGCCGGCATGTGGGCCGCCCGCAAGGTCAAGGACAAGGCGCACAAGTACACGCCCGAAGGCGTCGCCGACAACGTCACCGGCATCGGCGACGCCATCCGCTACTTCGCCGACGAAGTCCGCGCCGGCATGGCCGAACGCGAAGCCGAGCTCTACCGGGCCATCGGCGCCGACGTCACCGCCGCCGCGGCCCCGCCCGCACTCCCCGGCGGACCCGGCATCCGCGCCCTCCCCGGCGCCCGCACCCCGTACCGTGGACCGGACCGCCACGCGGCCGACCCCTACGGCGACCCGTACGATGCCGACCCGTACGACCGGTACGACGGCCACCCGGCCCACCCGGCCGACCAGGCACGCGAGTACGACCGGTACGACAACCAGCAAGGCTTCCGCCTCGGCATCCCCGGGGCCGCAACACCCCCCGCACCCACGCAGCATGTCCGCCGGCGAGGCGGCAGGTACGACCGGAAGGACCGACGCTGATGGATTCCGCAGAGATCCGTAGCCGCTGGCTGCGCTTCTTCGAGGAGCGCGGACACACCGTCGTCCCCTCGGCGTCCCTCGTCGCCGACGACCCGACGCTGCTCCTCGTCAACGCCGGCATGGTGCCCTTCAAGCCGTACTTCCTCGGCGAAGTGAAGCCGCCGTTCCCGCGCGCCACCAGCGTCCAGAAGTGCGTCCGCACCCTCGACATCGACGAGGTCGGCAAGACCACCCGCCACGGGTCGTTCTTCCAGATGTGCGGCAACTTCTCCTTCGGCGACTACTTCAAAGAACGCGCCATCACCCTCGCCTGGGAACTCCTCACCTCCCCGGTCGGCGACGGCGGCTACGGCCTCGACCCCGAACGGCTCTGGATCACCGTCTACCTCGACGACGACGAGGCCGAGACGATCTGGCGCGACAAGATCGGCATCCCCGCCGAGCGCATCCAACGCCTCGGCAAGAAGGACAACTTCTGGTCCATGGGCGTCCCCGGCCCGTGCGGCCCGTGCTCGGAGATCAACTACGACCGCGGCCCCGCCTACGGCGAAGAAGGCGGCCCCGCCGTCAACGGCGAGCGCTACCTCGAGATCTGGAACCTCGTCTTCATGCAGTTCGTCCGCGGCGCGGGCATCGGCAAGGACGACTTCGAGATCCTCGGCGACCTCCCGGCGAAGAGCGTCGACACCGGCCTCGGCCTCGAACGCCTCGCCACCATCCTGCAAGGCGTCGACAACCTCTACGAGATCGACACGTCGCGGATGATCCTCGACCGCGCCGCCGAACTCACCGGCCACCACTACGGCGCCGACCTCAAGTCCGACGTCTCCCTGCGCGTCGTCGCCGACCACATCCGCACCGCCGTCATGCTCATCGGCGACGGCGTCGTCCCCGGCAACGAAGGCCGCGGCTACGTGCTGCGCCGCATGATGCGCCGCGCCATCCGCAACATGCGCCTCCTCGGCGCCCAAGGCCCCACCATCCGCGAACTCGTCGAAACGACCATCGACGCGATGGGCCCGCAATACCCCGAACTCGTCACCGACGCCAAGCGCATCGACACGATCGCCGTCGCCGAGGAAGCCCGCTTCCTCGACAAGATCGTCACCGGCACCTCGATCCTCGACACCGAGATCGGCAAGACCAAGGCCGCCGGCAGCGACGTCCTCCCCGGCGCCGCCGCATTCACCCTGCACGACACGCACGGCTTCCCGATCGACCTCACCCTCGAAATGGCCGCCGAACAAGGCCTCGCCGTCGACGAGGACGGCTTCCGCCGCCTCATGGCCGAGCAGAAGCAGCGCGCCAAGGAAGACGCCCGCGCCAAGAAGCACGGCCACGCCGACGTCTCCGCCTACCGCGAGGTCGCCGACACCTCCGGCGCCACCGAGTTCACCGGCTACACCGCCGACGAAGGCGAGGCCACGATCGTCGGCATCCTCGTCGACGGCGTGCCCGCACCCGCCGCCCACGAAGGCGACGACGTCGAGATCGTCCTCGACCGCACCCCCTTCTACGCCGAAGGCGGCGGCCAGCTCGCCGACACCGGCCGCATCCGCGTCGAAGGCGGCGCCGTCGTCGAGATCCGCGACGTCCAGCAGCCCGTCCCCGGCGTCAGCGTCCACCGCGGCACCGTCCAGGTCGGCGAAGTCACCGTCGGCGCACCCGCATACGCCGTCATCGACACCGACCGGCGCCGCGCCATCGCCCGCGCGCACAGCGCCACCCACCTCACCCACCAGGCGCTCCGCGACGCCCTCGGCCCCACCGCCGCCCAAGCCGGCTCGGAGAACGCGCCCGGCCGCTTCCGGTTCGACTTCGGCGCGCCGTCCGCCGTCCCCGGCACCGTCCTCACCGACGTCGAGCAGAAGATCAACGAAGTCCTCGCGCGCGACCTCGACGTGCAAGCCCAGGTCATGAGCATGGACGAAGCCCGCAAGCAGGGCGCCACCGCGATGTTCGGCGAGAAGTACGGCGACCGGGTCCGCGTCGTCACCATCGGCGACTACAGCAAGGAGCTGTGCGGCGGCACGCACGTCCACAACACCGCCCAGCTCGGCCTCGTCAAGCTCCTCGGCGAGTCCTCCATCGGCGCCGGCGTCCGCCGCGTCGAAGCCCTCGTCGGCCAGGACGCCTACCACTTCCTCGCCCGCGAGCACACCATCGTCAACCAGCTCACCGACGTGGTGAAGGGCCGCCCCGAGGAACTCCCCGAGCGCGTCGCCGGCATCGTCGCCAAGCTCCGCGAAGCGGAGAAGGAAATCGACCGGATGCGCGCCGCCCAGGTCCTCCAGGCCTCCGGACAGCTCGCCGCCGACGCCGCCGACGTCAACGGCACCGCCCTCGTCGCCCACCGCGTCGCCGACGGCACCACCACCGACGACCTCCGCAAGCTCGCCCTCGACGTCCGGCAGCGCCTCAACGCGCGCGCCGCCACCGTCGCGGTCGTCTCGGTCGTCAACAACAAGCCCATGGTCGTCGTCGCCACCAACGAAGCCGCCCGCGAACGCGGCATCAAGGCCGGCGAACTCGTCCGCACCGCCGCGCAGACCCTCGGCGGCGGAGGCGGCGGCAAGGACGACGTCGCGCAGGGCGGCGGCGCCAACCCCGGCGCCGTCGAAGAGGCCCTCGCCGCCGTCGCCCGCCTGGTCGCCGAGCGGACGGCCTAACTTTGCGAACACCGGCGCAGGGCACGCGGATAGCGCGCCGCCGCCCCTGGACACCGGTACCTGTGGGGAGGTACCGATGAGGAGAGGAGTCCGCGTCGCGGTCGACGTCGGCGACGTCCGTGTGGGCGTCGCCGCCTGCGACCCCGACGGCCTGGTCGCCACGCCGGTCGAAACCGTGCCCGCCGGGCGCGGCGCCGTCCGGCGCATCGCCGACCTGGTCGCCGAACGCGACGCCGTCGAGGTCGTCGTAGGGCTGCCCCGCAGCCTGTCCGGACACGAAGGCGCCGCGGCCGGCAAAGCCCGCGACTTCGCCGCCCGGCTCGCCTCGGCGATCGCCCCGGTCGGCGTACGCCTCGTCGACGAACGGCTGACCACGGTCACCGCGACCCGCGACCTGCGCGCCTCGGGCGTACGGGGCCGCAAGGCCCGCACGGTGGTCGACCAGGCCGCGGCCGTGGTCATCCTCAACTCCGCGCTGGAGACCGAACGGTCCTCCGGCCGGCCGCCCGGCCTGGCGGTCGAGGTTCCCGGCGTGGCAGCAACGGGAACCGGAACCGCCGGCGGCGCGACTCCGCACCCGGAGGCGCCACCCGCAGGACAGCGCCACCCGGACGCCGACCCGCAAGCCGCGCCACCCGGCCGGCCCGCGAAGAAGCCCCGCCGCAAGAAGGCCCCGAGCGACGCCTCCGCCCCGGAGACGCCCCGCGAGGACGCCGCGCACCACCCGCATGCCCCGTCCCCGGCCCCAGCCCCGACCCAGGCGGAGACCACCCCAGATGAGTGACCTCGGACTGACGATGGACACGGAGCCGCGCAGTCGGCGCCGGGCCAAGAACGGCCGGTCCCGCGGCCGCAAGAAGGACAAGCGCGGCCGCAGCGGTTGCGCGGTGTTCATCGCGTTCGCCGTCGTCATCAGCCTGCTCGGCATGGGCGGGTGGTACGCCTACGGATTCGTGAAGGACCGTTTCGGCCCGCCGCCGGACTACAGCGGCACCGGCGACAACGGCAGCACGATCGTCGTCGTCGTCAAGCCCGGCTGGGTCGCCTCCAACATCGGCAACGAGCTGAAGCGCGCGGGCGTCGTCAAGAGCGTCGACGCGTTCACCAAGGCCTACACCGGCGACAAGCAGCAGCGGAACATCGAAGCCGCGGCCTATGTGATGAAGAAGCACATGTCCGCGAAGACCGCCTTCGAGTTCATGGTCGACCGCAAGAACCAGTCCAAGGTGACGATCCCCGAAGGCACGCGCAAGAAGCGGGTCTACGAGATCCTCGCCAAGCAGATGCAGCTGCAGCCCGCGGACGTCGAGAAGGCCGCCGCCGACCCGTCGATCGGCCTGCCCGCGTGGGCGAACGGCCAGATCGAAGGCTTCCTGTTCCCGACGCAGTATCCCGTCGCGCCCGGCATGAACCCGGTCGACGTGCTGCGCGACATGGTGACCAACGCCAAGAACAAGTTCACCGCGTGGAAGCTCGAGGAACGCGCCACGGCCCTCGGCAAGTCGCCCTACGACATACTCACCATCGCCAGCCTCGTGCAGGCCGAAGCCCGGCACGACGACGACTTCGGCAAGATCTCCCGGGTCATCTACAACCGCCTGACATCCAAGATGCCGCTCGGCTTCGACTCGACGATCAACTACGGCCTCGACCGCAACAACATCGTCGTCACCACGGAGATGACCAAGCAGGACACCCCGTGGAACACGTACATTCGCGCGGGCCTGCCGAAGACGCCAATCGACAACCCCGGCAAGCAGGCCATCGACGCCGCGCTCGCGCCGGCCGACGGCAAGTGGCTGTACTTCGTGACCGTCAACACCGACACCGGTGAGACGAAGTACGCCGAGACCGCCGCCGAGCACGACAAGTACAAGAAGGAATTCGACGCCTTCATCAAGCAGAAGAACGGCGGCTGAACCACGTGACCGACCAGCACCACCGGGCCGCGGTGCTCGGCTCTCCGATCGCCCACTCGCTGTCCCCGGTCCTGCACCGGGCGGCGTACCGGGCGCTCGGGCTCGACGGGTGGACGTACGAAGCGCACGAGGTCGACGAAGCCGGGCTCCCGGCTTTCGTCGCCGGCCTCGACGCGTCGTGGGCGGGCTTGTCCCTCACCATGCCGCTCAAGCGCGCGATACTCCCGCTGCTCGACGAGGTGTCGGCGGTCGCGACGGACGTCGAAGCCGTCAACACGGTGCTGTTCGGTGCGGACGGGCGGCGGACCGGGGACAACACCGACGTCCCCGGCCTGGTCGCCGCGCTCCGCGAACGCGGGGTGGAGAAGGTCGACTCGGCGGCGGTCTTCGGCGCCGGCGCGACCGCGACGTCGACGCTCGCCGCGCTGCGGTCGGTATGCACGGGCCCCGTCCGGGCCTACGTGCGCGGCGCGCTGCGGGCGCAGGAGATGTTCGAGGCCGGGGAACGGCTCGGCGTCGAGATCCAGATCCGGCCGTGGGAGGACGCCCGGAAGGCGTTCGACTATCCGCTGGTGGTGTCGACCACCCCCAAAGGGGCGACCGATCACTTGGCCGACGATGTTCCCGGCTCGGCCGGTGTGCTTTTCGACGTGGTCTACGACCCGTGGCCGACGCCTTTGGCGGCGGCGTGGTCCGCGGCCGGCGGGAAGGTCGTCGGCGGACTGGATCTGCTGGTGCACCAGGCGGTGCTGCAGGTCGAGCTGATGACCGGCCGGCCCGGGCCGCTCGCGGAGATGCGGGCGGCGGGGGAGGCGGCGTTGCGGGCACGGTCCGCGGGCTGAGTTTCTTCGTGGTGACGGCCGACGGCGTTGTGCCGTCGGCCGTCACCATGTCCGGTAGGCCTCGGTCAGCTCGGCGCCGAAGAGGATTCCGCCGAGGGCCCCGAGGAGCATCCAGGGCCCGAAAGCCAGTGGTGTGTCGAGGCGTGCCCTGCCCGAGGCCAGCATGAAGGCCGCGGTCGTGCCCGCTCCGACGAATGAGAGGGCGGCTCCCGCGATCAACTCGCCCCAGCCGAGCCAGGAGAGGTGCAGGCCGAGAACGGCGGCCAGTTTGACGTCGCCGAAACCGAGCGCGCCGCGGCGGAAGACGGCCAGCGCGAAGTGGTAGGCGGCCAGGACGATGGCGCCCGCGAGAGCGCGGACGTACGAGCCGATTTCGTCGACGGCGAGCGCTTCGATGCCGAGCAGGCTGAGGCCCGCGAGGAGTATCGCGCCGGTGACGATGTCGGGCAGGCGGAGCGTGCGCAGGTCGACGAGGGCCAGGACGACGCCGCCGGCCGCGAGGGCGAAGAACGCGACCAGGTCGAGACCGGGGCCCAGGCGCCAGGCCAGCGTGGTGAAGAGCACGGCGGTGACGGCGCCGAGGGTGAGTGCGGCGGGGGCGTGGCTGCGTGCGGGGACGGCGGACGGGCCCGCGGACGCGAGGCGGTCGGCGGGGGAGCGCAGGGCGCAGCCGACCGCGAAGCCCACGGTGGCGCAGAGGAGAGACGGTCCGAGTAACACGGGTCAGAGATTACGGTGGATGAGCGTCAGGATGCGGTGAGTTATCCACAGGGGCGGGTTTCGTGTTCGACACTCGCAAACCGCGGCCGCGAGACTCCTCATGTCGGAGATATCCGATGGCGGCGGGGGCGGGGGAGGGGCTTTCGACGCGAGACCGACTTCCGGAGATGGTGGGAGGAGGGAGGGCCCTGTGTCGTGTTCGGCGGACCGCGCTCGTCCTTTCCGTCCATCCCTCGGACGTCATCACAATCCCCGCCCCCCGGCATGAAAGGATCAGGGCAGGAACCCCCGCCACCGAGCGGGCTCCCCGGCAGTCGCCGGGCCGCACTGGAGGAACACCGTTGGGCAACTTGCGCTGGCTGACCGCGGGCGAATCGCACGGTCCCGCCCTCGTCGCAACCCTGGAGGGCCTCCCCGCCGGGGTCCCCGTGACCACCGAGGCCGTGGCGGACGCGCTTGCGCGCCGGCGGCTCGGTTACGGCCGCGGGGCGCGCATGAAGTTCGAGCGGGACGAGGTGACGTTCCTCGGCGGCGTGCGGCACGGGCTGTCGCTCGGCAGCCCGGTCGCGGTCATGGTCGGCAACACCGAGTGGCCGAAGTGGGAGCAGGTCATGTCGGCCGACCCGGTCGACGAGGACATCCTCGCGGGTCTCGCGCGCAACGCGCCGCTGACCCGGCCCCGCCCCGGGCACGCCGACCTCGCGGGCATGCAGAAGTACGGCTTCGACGAGGCCCGCCCGATCCTGGAACGCGCGAGCGCCCGCGAGACCGCGGCCCGCGTCGCGCTCGGCGCGGTCGCGTCGTCGTTCCTGGAGGCCGCGGCGGGGATCCGCATCGTGAGCCACGTCGTCGAGTTCGGTGCCGCGAAGGCGCCGAGCGGCGTCGTCCCCACGCCCGACGACACCGAGCGCCTCGACGCCGACCCGGTGCGCTGCCTCGACGCCGAGGCGAGCGCGGCGATGGTCGCCGAGGTCGACGCCGCGCACGAGGCCGGCGACACGCTCGGCGGTGTCGTCGAGGTCCTCGCCTACGGCCTCCCGCCGGGTCTCGGCAGCCACGTCCACTGGGACCGGCGCCTCGACGCGCGGCTCGCCGCCGCGCTCATGGGCATCCAGGCCATCAAGGGCGTCGAGGTCGGCGACGGCTTCGACCTGGCCCGGGTCCGCGGCTCGCAGGCGCACGACGAGATCGTCAACACCCCCGACGGCGCCCGCCGCACCTCCGGCCGTTCCGGCGGCACCGAAGGCGGCATGTCGACCGGCGAGGTGCTGCGCGTCCGCGCCGCGATGAAGCCGATCGCGACGGTGCCGCGCGCGCTGGCCACCTTCGACGTCCGCACCGGCGAGGTCGCGCAGGCCCACCACCAGCGCTCCGACGTCGCCGCGGTCCCCGCGGCCGGCATCGTCGCCGAGGCCATGGTCGCGCTCGTGCTCGCCGACGCCGTCACGGAGAAGTTCGGCGGCGACTCGGTCCCCGAGACCCGCCGCAACCTCACGGCGTACCTCGACGGCCTCGCCATCAAGTAGCCGCCTCCGGGCCCGGGCACCCCGCCCGGGCCCGCCGCGGAACCGCAGAATCGGCAGAATCAGGGGAGTTCCGATGGACGCACGCCCCGCCGCACACCCCGGCCCGGGGCCCGTCGTCGTCCTCGTCGGCCCGCCCGGCGCCGGCAAGACCACGGTCGGGATACTGCTCGCCGAGCACTACGGCGTCGTCTTCCGGGACACCGACGCGGACATCGAGCAGACCGCCGGCAAGCCCATCCCCGACATCTTCGTCGACGAAGGCGAGCCGCACTTCCGCGCCCTCGAGCACCAGGCCGTCGCCGACGCCCTCGCCGGCCACCCCGGCGTCCTCGCCCTCGGCGGCGGCGCCGTCATGGACCCGGCGACCCGGAAACTCCTCGCCGACCACCCCGTCGCCTTCCTCGACGTCGAACTCGCCGACGCGGTACGCCGCGTCGGCCTCGACGCGCCCCGCCCGCTGCTCATCGGCAACCCGCGCGCCCGCTGGCGGGAACTCATGGACCAGCGCCGCCCGCTGTACGAAGAAGTCGCCACGGTGATCGTGCCCACCGCCGGGCGCACCCCCGCCCAGGTCGCCGTCGCCGTCGCCGCGGCCCTCGCCGAGGGCGCCTCCGCGGAGCCGGGCACGCCGCAGCAGAACGACCGCCCCGGGGCAGACCCCGCGGACCACAAGGACCAGGAGCGATGAGCGCAACCAGCGAACCCGTCCGCATCGCGGTCGGCGCCGAAACCGCACCCGACAGCGAGCGGTACGAAGTCGTCGTCGGCACCGGCCTCCTCGGCGAACTCGCCGCGATGCTCGGCCCGCGCGTCCGCCGCGTCGCCGTGATCCACCCGGAAGCGCTCAGCGTCGCCGGCGAAGCCGTCCGCGAAGACCTCGCCGCGCAGGGCTACGAAGCCATCGCCATCCAGGTCCCCAACGCCGAAGAGGCCAAGGACGTCCAGGTCGCCGCGTACTGCTGGTCGGTTCTCGGCCAGACCGGCTTCACCCGCTCCGACGCGATCGTCGGCATCGGCGGCGGTGCCACCACCGACCTGGCCGGCTTCGTCGCCGCGTCCTGGCTGCGCGGCGTCCGCTGGATCGCCATCCCGACCACGCTCCTCGGCATGGTCGACGCCGCCGTCGGCGGCAAGACCGGCATCAACACCGCCGAAGGCAAGAACCTCGTCGGCGCGTTCCACCCGCCGGCCGGCGTCCTCGCCGACCTCGCGACCCTGGAAACGCTGCCCGCCAACGACTACATCAGCGGGCTCGCCGAGGTCGTCAAGGCCGGTTTCATCGCCGACCCGGTGATCCTCGACCTCATCGAGTCCGACCCGGCCGGGGCGCGCACCCATGCGGGCCCGCACACCGCCGAACTCATCGAACGCGCCATCCGGGTCAAGGCCGACGTCGTCACCAACGACCTCAAGGAATCCGGCACCCGCGAGTTCCTCAACTACGGCCACACCCTCGGCCACGCCATCGAGAAGGCCGAGCGCTACAAGTGGCGGCACGGCGCCGCCGTCAGCGTCGGCATGGTCTACGCCGCCGAACTCGGCCGCCTCGCCGGCCGCCTCGACGATGCCACCGCCGACCGGCACAAGACCGTCCTGGAGGCCCTGGGCCTGCCGCTCACCTACCGCGGCGACGCCTGGCCCAAGCTCCTCGACAGCATGCGCATCGACAAGAAGTCGCGCGCCGACAGGCTCCGCTTCGTCGTCCTCGACGGCCTGGCCAAGCCCGCCATCCTCGAAGCGCCCGACCCGGCCATGCTGGCCGCCGCGTACGGCGAGGTGGCGCGCTCGTGACCGCCCCCACCCGCGTCCTCGTCCTCAACGGCCCCAACCTCGGCCGCCTCGGCAGCCGCGAGCCCGACGTGTACGGCTCCACCTCGTACGCCGGCCTCGTCGCCGCCTGCGAGAAGACCGGCGTCGAACTCGGGTTCGCCGTCGAGGTCCGGGAGACCAACGACGAAGGCGAAATGATCCGCTGGATCCACGACGCCGCCGACGCGCGCACTCCCGTCGTGATCAACCCCGGCGCGTTCACGCACTACTCGTACGGCCTGCGCGACGCCATCGCGCAACGCACCGCGCCGCTCATCGAGGTGCACATCTCCAACCCGTACGCCCGCGAGGAGTTCCGGCACACCAGCGTCGTCGCCGCCGTCGCCACCGGCACGATCGCCGGCTTCGGTATCGGCTCGTACCAACTGGCGTTGCGCGCCCTCGCCGACCAACTCGCGCAATCCTGAGGCAACTTCCGTCGCCGCACCGGTAGGGGGGCGTCGGGCCGCATGTCGTCGAGCACGCGCTGTTATTGACGACATGTAGCCCGAACCCCTACGGTGCGAACGACATCGCGATGCTGTGGGGAAGCCGGTGGGAATCCGGCGCGGACGCGCCACTGTGATCGGTATGGCACGAGCCCCGGCAACGCGGGCACCGTGACCAGCCGTCAGTCAGACCCTCCACGTCGCGCACCACCAGCGGGCGCGTGCCCCGAAGGAGGAACCATGGCCACGGCTGCCATCCCCACTCCCCATGCCGAACCCGTCCCCGTGCGCATTCCGGTGCGCGAAGTGCTGCCCTGGGCGGCCTTCATGGGGGCTGTGATGCTCTTCCTCATCTACTTCGTCGGCGCCGAGCAGGGCGCACTGGCGATCTTCTCCGGAAACGGCGTGCACGAGTTCGTGCACGACGGCCGGCACCTGCTCGCGTTCCCCTGCCACTGACGGCCCCGGGGAACCGCCTGATGATGCGCAACCTGCTGGTCCGCGGCATGCTCACCGGTGTCGCGGCCGGCCTCCTCGCCTGGGTGTTCGCGTGGGTCTTCGGAGAACCCGAAGTCCGCCACGCCATCGCTTTCGAAGAGCACCAGTCCGCCCACGACCACGCCGCCCAGGGGCATGCGGGCGGACACGACGAATCCGAACCGGTCAGCCGCGCCGTGCAAAGCACCGCCGGCCTGCTCACCGGGGTCACCGTGTACGGGATCGCGATCGGCGGGCTCTTCGCCCTCGTGTTCGCGCTCGCCTACGGCCGACTCGGACCCTACGGCGCCCGCGCCACCGCCGGGATCGTCGCCGCCGTCGGCTTCGTCGCCGTCGTCCTCGTGCCCTTCCTGAAGTACCCCGCGCAACCGCCCGCGGTCGGCGACCCCGACACGCTCACGGAACGCACGGTCTCCTACTTCGGGATCATCGCGATCAGCATCGCCGTCGCCGTCGGCGCGGCTTATCTGGCACGGCAGTTCGCGCCGCGGTGGGGGACGGGCAACGCCGTCCTCGCGGCGATCGCGGCCTACGTCGTCGCCATGGCGTTGATCGCCCTCGCCCTGCCCGCCGCGGACGCCGTCCCGGAGGGCTTCTCCGCCAGTGTGCTGTGGCGGTTCCGCATGGCCGCCCTGGGCGTCCAGGCGGTGCTGTGGACCACGTTCGGCGTCCTGTTCGGCGTTCTCGCGGGCAAGGTCGTCGAACGGCCGCGGGTGGCGCTGGCTGCCTGACAGCGGTCGTGCGAGGGGCGCCAGGCAGCCGGCCTGGCGCCCCTCGGGCGTTCAGTGAACGCTCCGTGGGCCTTCAACGGGGTGTGAGCCCCAGCAACGCGGCGATGGCACCCGCGACTTCGGGCTGCGACAAGTAGGCGTCGATGTCGTGCGCCCGGTCGCGGGGATTGTCCACCGAGCATTCCGTGCTCAGCCCGGTCCACGTGCCGCGTAACGGGCAGCCGATCGCGACGCCGTCGGCGGGCGCCCAACCGTTGAACCACCGCGGCACACGGGACGGCAGGTGCGGCCCCGCGGTCGCCAGCCGCGCGTACACGGTGTCCAGGCCCAGCGGCGCGCCCACCGTCACCAGGCCGGTCACCGTCGGTCCGCCGCCGAGGCCCGCGAGGAGGTCCATGCCGACCACGGTGCCCAGGCTGTGCGCCACCAGGACGATGCCGCCGGAGGCGGGCACGGTGTCGCGTACGCAGGCCAGGACTTCGTCGCGGACGCGGGCGTCGTCCAGGAACACCGCGACGTCGCGGAACGCGGCGGCGACCACCAGGCGGTCGACGCCGGAGTGGCGGGCCAGCCAGTCCAGGGGCTTGCGGGTCACCCGGACGACCGTGCCGAGCGCGAAGCCCTCGTCCTCCTGGGCGGCGCTCTCCACGGGCATGCCCGCCTGCTCGGCGGCCTGGCCGAGCATGCGCTCGTAGAGGTCGCGCGCCGACGGCGACGCGGGGGCGGCCGCGGCCGCGGGGTCGTCGGCGACCAGGTCGAAACCGGCCGGGACCGACTCCTGCGTGCGCAGCGCGGCGGCCAGGAGGTCGCCGTAGAAGGGGAAGAAGACGTCGGCCGGGTCGACGGTGGGGAAGCCGAGGCGCGTCAGCCCGGCATTCAGGCCCGCGGTCCACTCGCGGCGCAGGTCTTCCGGCCGGTGGCCTTGCTGGCTGCGGCCATGCAGGAACACCAGTTGCCGGTCGGGGCCGAACGCGGCGGGGCGGCCGGGGATGCCGGAGAGGACCGGGGCGGCTTCGGAGGCACGGGGCGAGGGGAGCGTGGGCGGCGCGAGCGGCGGCGGGACCGCCGGCGCGGACGGGGCGGCCGGGGGCGCGCCGTCGGGGGGTGTGCCGGGGTCGGCCGCCGGAGCCGCCGGAGCCGCCGGAGCCGCCGGAGCCGGCGGGGGAGCGGCCGCGGCCGGGCCCAGTTCGGCGAGGATCGCGCGGGCGGCGTCGGTGGACGCCTGGGCGGCCAGATGGCGGACCACGACGCTGATGCGGGCGCCTTCGTTCGCGACCCAGGAGACCGCGGCGTCGCCCTGCGCCGCCGTCCAGACGCCGCCGTCGACGTTGAGCGTGCGGCCCTGGTCGTCACTGTTCGGTACGCCGCGGTGGTGCAGCGCGACGACCTCCCACTGGTCGTTGAACACCGGGGATCCGGAGTTCCCCGGCTCGGTGTCGGTCTGGTACTGCAGGAACTCGTCGAGGCGCAGCAGCAGCCGGTTGTCGCGGATGGCGATTTCCTTCAGCCGCCCGGACGGGTGGCCGACGATGTTCACCGGGTCGCCGACGACGAGCTTGCCTTCGGACGCGTCGAGCCGGTTCCAGCCGAACACGTCGCCGGCCGCGCGGCCGTCCGGGCCGGGGGCGACCGCGACCAGCGCGTAGTCGAGGTTCTCGTCCGCGGTGAAGAACACGTCGGCGGCGAAGGAGAACCGGGTGCCGGCCAGCGGCATGCCGTCCAGGCCGGTGTCGGCACCGAATTCGACGAACGCTTCGCGGGCCGTGGCGGCGTCCGGGAAGACGTGGTGGTTGGTGAGGAGGAGCCGTGGGGCGACCAGGAACCCGGTCGCGCAGGCTTGGGTGCGCCCGTCCGCGGTGGACCAGATCCGGCCCACGGTGGCGGCGGCACGCACCCCGCGCGGCAGGAACGCCGAGGACTGCAGGTCGTTGGACGCACCGATGATGCGCTCGTCGGCGACCGTCGGATTCGGTTCGGCCGCTATGGCCGAGAGGCTCTCGTCGGGCACCGCGCCCGCTTGGACCAGCCGCCGGGCGCGCCGGGCGAGGCGGTCCGGATCGTCCGGAAACCGCATGCCGTCGCGGCGGCGCTGCTCGATGCGTTCGAGCAGGCCCTGCGCCGCGCGGTAGCGCGCTCCGGCGGCGGCGGTCTGTCGTGCCAGGCGCTCGGACCAGCCTGCGCCCGCGTCGTCGTCGATGTGCATGCCGGCCACCCCCGACGTTGTCCGGATTCGGTGCTTCGCTGGGCAGTTTAGAACCGCGAGTGCCCGAAATGCCCTCGGTGAGCTGGGATTTCATTCGGACGAGTGTGGGGTCTGTGGACAGGCGCCGGGTTGTCCACAGGCCGGGCTTTTTGCGCTCGACGAGGGAAGTCGAGAGTCGCAAGACTCACGGCGTCGGAGTGATCCGACGGCGGCGGGGGTGGGGGAGGGCACCCGCAAGCTCCGGCCACGAGGCGGCGGGAGAGGGAGGGCCCGACAAGGGTGGCTGAAACTCGGCGAAGTCTCCTGCCCCCAGCGCCTGTTGCTTGACTTCTCACCCCCCACCCCAGAACCTATGCCCGACCGGTCGGTCATTCATCAACGCACGCGCACATCCCTTGAGGCCCGCCAACCCCGGGCCGACGACCACGAGGAATCCGCCTGTGAAACGCACCCTCGCCGCGTCCGCCGCCGCGATAGCCATGGCGGTCGGCGCCATTGCGACCGCGCTCGTCGGATCGCCCGCCGCCTTCGCCGACGACAACCCGCCCGCCGCCAAGCCGGTGCTGGCGAACGGCTTCGGGCTGACGCAGCTCCCGACCGCCCCGCGGCCGAACGAAGTCGCCGACACACCCTTCGACTTCACGATCACGGTGTCGACCTCCGAGGTCGCCGGCACGGCCATGAACGACGGCGGCCACCACATCCGCATCGTGCTGCCGTCCGACTACTACAGCAACCCGACCAAGCACTATCCGACGCTGTATCTCCTCAACGGCGCCAGCACCACGTCCGACCCCGCCACGTACTTCAACTACTACTCGTCGACGATCAACAGCAACGCCGGGATGATCTTCGTGATGCCCGACGGCGGCACCCGCGGCTGGTACACCAACTGGCTGAACCAGAACAGCGCGGCCGGTGCCCAGCGCTGGGAGAACTTCCACATCAACCAGGTCATCCCGTTCATCGACGCGAACCTGCGCACCACCGCCGACAAGGCGCACCGCGCGATCGCCGGGATCTCCATGGGCGGCTTCGGCGCCGTCCGCTACGCCGAGCGCCACCCCGAGCTGTTCTCCCAGACCGCGTCGTTCTCCGGCGACCTGGACCTGTCGCGCATGTCGATGGACCTGCGCATGGTCGCGGTCGTCGGCTCCGAGCTGACCTTCCCGCCCGCGGTCGGCAGCGACGACATCTTCGGCACGCCGTACCCGTTCTCGGTCAACTACCCGTTCTCCGACGTGCTGTGGAACGACGCGAGCCCGGGCGCGCACGCCGACCAGCTCAGCGGTATCGGCGTCTCGTTCTACGTCGGCAACGGCGGCGGCGGCGCGACCCCGCCGGTTCCGGGCGTCAACGACCCGTACAACCTGGCTCTCGAATGGTGGCTGCCCGGCGCCGCCGAGCACTTCAAGAACGCCCTCAACGCGGCCGGCGTGCCCTACCACTACGTGAACTACGGCGACGGCACCGGCACCGCCTGGGAAAGCTGCAAGGGCGGCCACAACGGCCTGTGCTGGAACCAAGACCTCATCGACTACATCCCGCGCCTCCAGCAGTCCTTCGGCATCTAGCGCATCCAGCGCGGCAAGAGCGTCCGGCCCCGGCCTCCCCGGCCCGGGGCCGGACGCGTCCGGTCCGACACCCCCGACCCGTCGCCTCCGCTCCTCCCCCCACGCCCGGGGTTACCCTGACGTCATGCCCGAGGCCCACGCCGTCCGTCGTGATCGGCTGCGTGCCCGTGTGGCCGCTGCCGGGGCGGACGCCGCACTGATCACGAACCTCGTCAACGTGCGGTACCTGACCGGCTTCACCGGTTCCAACGCCGCCCTCCTCGTCCACGCCCCCGTCGCCGACGGGGCCCAAGGCCGCCCCGGCACGGTCCTGTGCACGGACGGCCGCTACACCACGCAGGCGGCCGAGGAAGCCCCGGACGTCGAGGTCCTCGTCGACCGCCAAGCCGCCCCCGCGCTCGCGAAGCGGGCGGTGCGGGACGGCGCCCGGCGGCTCGCACTCGAAGAGCACGCGGTCACCGTCGAGCTGTACCGGACGCTCGGCGAGGCCGCGGAAGGCGCCGAGCGCGTCACCCTGGGCCGCGCCGTCGAAGAGCTTCGCCGGGTCAAGGACGCCGACGAGATCGCCACGCTGCGTATCGCGTGTGAGATCGGCGACCAGGCGATCGCCGAGATGATCGAGTCGATCCTGGTCGGCCGCACCGAGCGGCACATCGCGCTCGAGCTGGAACGCCGCATGGCCGACCACGGCGCCGACTCTCCCGCGTTCCCGACGATCGTCGCGTCCGGCCCGCATTCCGCGATCCCGCACCACAGCCCGGGGGACCGGCGGGTCGAGGACGGCGACTTCCTGAAGATCGACTTCGGGGCGTGCTACCGCGGCTACCACGCGGACATGACGCGCACTTTCGTGATCGGCAACGAGCCCGCCGACTGGCAGGTGGAGATCTACGACATCGTCTTCGCCGCGCAGAAAGCCGGGCGGGAAGCCCTTGCCCCGGGGGCCGAGACGTCCGCGGTGCACCGGGCCGCGCAGGCCGTCATCGAGGCCTCCGGTTACGGAGAGTACTTCCCTCATGGCGTAGGGCACGGGGTCGGGCTGGAGATCCACGAGGACCCGCGCATGGGGCCGACGACGGACGGTAAGCTGGACGCTTGCATGCCGGTCACCGTCGAGCCGGGGATCTACCTCCCGGGGCGCGGCGGTGTCCGCATCGAAGACACTCTCGTGGTCCGTCCGCCCGAGGACGGCGGGCCAGAGCTACTCACCATCACGACCAAGGAGCTGCTCGTCCTGTAGCGCTGTGCGCGATCAGGGTGGGGAGCCGGTCCGAAGCAACGCAGGAGATCCCGCACCCGTGGCCACGACCAACGACCTGAAGAACGGCATGGTGCTCAAGCTCGACGGTGGACAGCTGTGGTCCGTCGTGGAGTTCCAGCACGTCAAGCCGGGCAAGGGCCCCGCCTTCGTCCGTACCAAGCTCAAGAACGTGCTCTCCGGCAAGGTCGTGGACAAGACCTTCAACGCGGGCATCAAGGTCGACACGGCCAACGTGGACCGGCGCGGCATGCAGTTCTCGTACAAGGACGGCGAGGACTTCGTGTTCATGGACACGGAGACCTACGAGCAGCTGCCGGTCACCCCGGCCGTCGTCGGCGACGCCGCGCGCTTCCTGCTCGAGGGCTTCGAGGCCACCGTCGCGATGTACGAGGGTTCGGCGCTGTACGTCGAGCTTCCGGCGTCCGTCGAGCTGGTCATCGAGTACACCGAGCCGGGCGTGCAGGGCGACCGCTCCACCGGCGGCACCAAGCCGGCGAAGCTGGAGACCGGCTACGAGATCGGCGTCCCGCTGTTCATCACGACGGGTGAGAAGGTCAAGGTCGACACCCGTTCCGGCGACTACCTGGGCCGCGTGAACAACTAGTGGCCGGTGCCCGTACCAAGACCCGCCGCCGGGCGCTGCAGATCCTCTTCGAGGCGGATCAGCGCGGCGGCGACCCGGTCACGGTTCTGGCCGACTGGGTGGGCCGTTCGCGGACCGACCCGGACATGCCGCCGGTCGCCGAGTACACGATGCAGCTCGTCGAGGGCGTGCAGGGGCACCGGGCGCGGATCGACGACCTGATCGCGACGTACGCGGTCGGGTGGACGATGGACCGCATGCCGACGGTGGACCGCAACGTGCTGCGCCTCGGCGTGTACGAGCTGCTGTGGGAAGACGACGTGCCGGACGCGGTCGCGATCGACGAGGCCGTCGAACTCGCCAAGGAGTTCTCGACCGACGATTCGCCGCAGTTCGTGAACGGTCTGCTGGCGCGGCTGAAGGACCTCAAGCCGACCCTGCACCGCTGACCTCCGGGTCACCCGGACCGCCCCGAAGGGCGGAGACGGCTTCCGGCGCCCGCCGGGCTTCGTGCCCGGCGGGCGCCGCCGTGTTTCCGGGGCTGCAAAACGTAGTGGCAGGCGTGCCGAGGCAATACGTTCGGGGCATGGTTCCCGCCGAGGGCACCGGCGCGACGACGTCGGCCCCCGACTCCTCCGACACATCCGGCCAAACGGTCCGAATATCCGCCGATGCGCAGCCCGAGGCGCCCCCCGACGGCGCGCCGTCCGCGCTGCCCGGCGTGGTGCGGATCGGCTACGGGCTCGGTTCGTTCGGCACCGGGATCTTCGGTGCGGTGCCGGGGCTGCTGCTCCTGTACTACCTGACCGATGTGCTCGGCGTGACGCCGCTTGTCGCGGGTGTCGTGGTGTTCCTGCCGAAGGCGTGGGACGCGGTGGCCAACCCGTACACGGGCAGCCTGTCCGACCGCACCGACCACCGCTGGGGGCCGCGCCGTCCGTGGATGCTCGGCGGCGCGCTCACGCTGCCGTTCTTCTTCGCGGCGATGTTCGCGGGGCCGCCGCTGACGGGCAACTGGGCGGCGCTGTACGTGGGGTGCATGTACCTGCTGGCGGCGACCGCGTTCGCCGCGTTCCAGGTGCCGTACATCGCGATGCCCGCGGAGATCACCACCGACCACCACGAGCGGACCCGCATGATGGCGTGGCGGGTCGCGTTCCTCAGCTTCGCGATCATGCTGTCCGGCGGGATCGCGCCGCTCATCGCCGGGCACTCCGGGGACGACGACCCGGGCACCCTCGACGGGTACCGCGTCATGGGCGTCGCGCTCGGCGTGCTGCTGATGGCGGGGATGCTCGCCGCGTTCTTCACCACCGCGCGCGCCCGCACCGTCGTGCGGGCGGAAGCGGGAGAGCGTTCGATCCTCAAGCAGCTTGCGGTGGCCCGGACGAACCGTTCCTTCATGAACCTGTTCGGCATGTACGTGATCCAGGCCGTCGGCGCCGGCTCGATGCTCGCGGGCGTGCAGTACTTCTCCACCTACGTCCTCGACGACCCTTCCGCGACCACCTGGCTCTTCGCCGCGCTCGTCCTGCCGTCGATCGTCGTCATGCCGCTGTGGTCGCGTGCCGCGCTGCGGTTCGGCAAGCGCGCCGCCGCGTTCGCCGCCTCCTGCTGCTTCCTGGTCGCCGCCCTGCTGATGACGTCCGCGGACCACGTGCCCGCGGGCGTCGTCTACGGCATCACCGGCATCGCCGGAATCGGCTACGCGGGCATGCAGATGCTGCCCATGTCGATGATCGGCGACGCCGTCGCCGCCGACGCGATGGTCACCGGCAAACGCCGCGCGGGCGTCTTCACCGGCGTGTGGACGGCCGGCGAAATGCTCGGCCTGGCCCTCGGCGCCGGGATCTTCGCGCTCGTCCTGCAGGTCACCGGCTTCGTCTCGTCGGACGCCGACCACCGCGTGCCCCAGCCCGACGCGGCCCTGTCCGGCGTCCTGTTCGGCTTCACCCTGCTGCCCGCGGTCCTGCTCGTGCTGAGCATGCCGTTCATCCTGCGCTACGACCTGACCGAGGAGAAGCTCGCCGAACTGCGCGAGCGCCACACGCCCGTGCCCGCCCCGCGGGCCACCGGGGAGGACACGCCGTGACCGCACCGCCCCCCGAGACCCGCTCGGACAACGACGCCGACGCCAAGGCCTCCGCCGCCGGGATCCTCGCCGACCTCGACGCGCTGCGCGGCGCCGACCTGCCGGTCTACGGCGGCCGCACGCTCGCGTACGTCTACGACGCCGGCCTCGGCCCGGAGACCGCCGACCTCGCCGAACGCGCCTACGCCGCCATGGCCGGCGTCAACGGCCTCGACATGACCGCGTTCCCGAGCGTCGTCGCCTTGGAGAACGACGTCGTCGGGACCACCGCCCGCCTCCTCGGCGGCGGCCCGGACACCGCGGGCACATTCACCTCCGGCGGCACCGAGAGCTGCCTCCTCGCCGTCCTCACCGCCCGCGAACACGCCCGCGCCACCCGCGGGGTGACGGACCCTCAGCTGGTCCTGCCGGTCACCGCGCACGCCGCGTTCCGCAAGGCCGCGCACCTCTTCGGCCTGGACGTCGTCGACATCCCCGTCGACCCGGAGACCTTCACCCCCGACCCGGACGCGATGGCCGCCGCGATCACCGACCGCACCGCGCTGGTCGTCGTCTCCGCGCCGTCCTACCCGCACGGCGTCCTCGACCCGGTCGCCGCCGTCGCCGGGCACGCCGCCGCGCGCGGCGTCCTGTGCCACGTCGACGCGTGCATCGGCGGCTGGCTCCTCGGCCACGCCCGCCGGCTGCCCGGCAGCGCGATCCCGGACTTCGGGCTCGCGGTGCCCGGCGTGACGTCGCTGTCCGTCGACCTGCACAAGTACGCGTACACCCCGAAGGGCGCCTCCGTCGTGCTGTTCCGCGACGCCGAGCTGCGCCGCCACGGCTACTTCGCCTCCGCGTCCTGGCCCGGCTACCCCGTCGTCAACGCGACCCTGCAAGGCACCAAGTCCGCCGGGCCGCTGGCCGCCGCCTGGGCGGTCCTGCGGCACATCGGCGACGCGGGCTACGCCGACCTCGCCGACCGCACCCTGCGCACCGCGGCCGAACTCCGCGCCGGCATCGCCGCGATCCCGGGACTGCGCATCCTCGGGGAACCCGTCGGCTCGCTCCTCGCGGTGGCGAGCGCCGATCCGGCCGTGGACGTGTTCGTCGTCGCCGACTGCCTGCGCGCGCACGGCTGGTACATCCAGCCGCAGCCCGGCGTCGGCGGCCTCCCGCGCACCGTCCACCTGACGGTCACCGCGGCCGCCGCGGGCAAGACCGCCGGACTGCTCGACGCCCTCGCCGCGGCCGTCGCCGAAGCCCGCACCCTGGGCCCCGCCGAGGCCGACCCGGGCCTGGTCGAAGCGGCCGCGCTGATCGACCCGGCGGCGCTCACCGCGGCCGAGTCCGCGGCGATCCTCGAACTCGCCGGACTCGGCGGGGGAGGGGCGATGCCGGAGCGCATGGCCCCGGTCCTCGCCCTCCTCGAACAACTGCCCGCGGCCCTGGCCGAACGGCTCCTCCCGGACGTGATCGGCGGCCTGTTCCGGCTGCCCTGACGCCCCGAACGGGCGCCGCGCGTCCGACGCGCCCACCCGGGAGGAGCGCACCCGCACCCCACCCGGCACAATCGTGACCATGACCTCGGATCGGCGCCGTCCCCGGCTCAAGGACATCGGGGACGAGCCCGATTACCGCTTCACCCTGGCCAACGAACGCACGTTCCTGGCCTGGATCCGCACCGCGCTGTCGCTCCTCGCGGGCGGCGTCGCGGTCGTGCAGTTCCTGTCCGACCTCGGCTCGCGCGCGCACCGCATGGTGCTCGGCTTCGTCCTGGTCGGGATTGCGCTCGTGCTGGCCGCGACCGCGTACCGGCGCTGGTTCCAGGTCGAGCGGGCGATGCGCCTCGGGCAGCCGCTGCCGGGCACGCCCATGCCGCTGGTGCTGTCCGCGGGGCTGACCGCGGTGATCGTCATCAGCATCGTCCTGCTGGCGCTGGGATGACCTCATCCGCCGAGACCGCGTCCGGGCCGCCGCGCGACCCGGGGCTGCAGCCCGAGCGGACCCGGCTCGCGTGGTCGCGCACGTCCATGGCGTTCTTCGCCAACGGTGCCCTGATGCTGCACGCCGGACACCAACTCGACCACTGGGCCTGGACGATTCCCGGTGTGCTGATCCTGGTGGTGGGGGCCGGGGTCTATGCCACGGGGATCCTGCGGCACCGCCGGGTCGAGGCGGCACTGCGCGCCGGGGCACCCGTGGCCGGGACGGTGCCGATCCAGGTCACCGCGGCGGCGTCGATCGTGGTCGGGATCGCCGGCGTCGTGATCATGCTGTTCCACCCGTGACCGCCGCCCGCCCTGCGCACCGGGCGGGGGCCCGTCAGGCGTACCACCACCAGGCCTGCCGCATGCCGTCCGGGATCTGCCCGCCGTCGCGCAGTGTGCGGAGTCCTTCGCGCAGGCCGGCGACCAGGTCGCCGAGGCCGTCGGGGCCGACGGCGCCTTCCCAGGCGCCCTGGATGTCGGCGAGTTCGGTCCAGATGATCTCCACGCATTCGCGGCCGCGGGTGGTGAGGGTGATGCGGCGGGCGCGGCGGTCTTCCGGGTCGGGCTTGCGCTCGACGTAGCCCTGGCGGGCGAGGTGGGTGACGACCTCGCCGGCGGACTGCTTGGTCATGCCGAGGCGGCGGCCCAGCTCGGTCGCGGTGGTGCCGTTCTCGGCCACCAGGGTGAGCGCGAAGCCGTGGGTGGGCCGGATGTCCTCGAAGCCGGCGGCCGTCATCCGGTCGGTGAAGACCTGACTGATGCCGCGCACCGCGCCGACGAGCAGGGTGACGAGTTCCGAGCCAGGGCGGATGCCGCCGAGCGAGTCCTGATACACGCGGTAAGAGTACCTGTCTATCTTGTCCGGGAAAGGCGGAGGGGCCGACTGCTTCACCAATCGGCCCCTCCAGGTTCCCCCGTCCGCCGGGTACGCGCCGTGGTTGCGGCGGCGCGGGCCCGGCGGCGTTCCGGACTAGACGTGTACGGGCACCGCGCCCTCGCGGCGCTCGCCTGTCCGGACGAGCAAGGCCAGCGAGATCGCGCAGGTGAACGCGATCGCGCCGATCAGGAACGACAGGTGCATGCCGTCCAGGAACGAGGCGTGTGCGGCCTCGGAGATCTTCGATGCGACATCGGGAGCCGTGCCCTGCGGGATCGGCGCGATGCCTTGCGAGACCGGGTCCTTCAGGGTGTCGACCTGGGAGCCGGACAGCGTGCCGAGGCCCGCGTCCGACCAGTGGCCGGGCAGCGTCGAGTTGACCTTCGCGGCCATCACGGCGCCGAGGATCGCGGTGCCGAGCGCGCCGCCGACCTGCATGGCGGCCTGCTGGATGCCGGACGCGACACCGGCCAGCTCGACGGGCGCGCTGCCGACGATGACGTCGGTGGCGCCGATCATGATCGGGCTGATGCCGAGGCCCAGGAGGGCGAAGCACGGCGCGGTGGCGGCGAGCGACGCGTCCGCGTCGAACTGCGTCATCCAGAACATCGCACCCGCGCTGACCACCAGGCCCCCGACCATCGGCATGCGCGGCCCGAACCGGCCGACCAGCGCGCCCGCCAGCGCGGAGCCGACGACCATCATCACGGTCAGCGGCAGCATCCGGACCCCGGCCTGCACGGGGCTGAGCCCGCCGACGCCGATGAGGTAGAAGGTCAGGAAGAACAGCGACCCGAACATGCCGAACGCCATGAAGATCATGAGCACGACACCGGACGAGAACGACCGGTTGCGGAACAGCCGCAGCGGCATGAGCGGTTCGGCGGCGCGTGCCTGCCACGCCACGAACAGCAGCAGGAGGACGGCGAACGCGGCCAGGAAGCCGAGCGTGTAGGCGCTGCCCCAGCCGTGCTCGGACGACTTGATGACGCCCCACACCAGGCAGAACATCGCCGCGGACAGCAGCGCGACGCCGGGGATGTCGATCCGGCCGCCGACGCCCGGGGTGCGGGTGTCGGCGAGCACGAGCAGGCCGACGACGATCGCGATCACGCCGAGCGGCGCGTTGACGAAGAAGACCGACTCCCAGCCGATGTGCTGGACCAGCAGGCCGCCGACGATCGGGCCGGCCGCGGACGCCGCCGAGATGGCCGCGCCCCAGATGCCGATGGCCATGTTGAGCTTGCCGGGCGGGAAGCTGGCGCGCAGCAGGCCCAGCGCGGTCGGCTGCAGCATTGCGCCGAACAGGCCCTGCAGCACCCGGAATCCGATGAGCGCGGTGATGTTGCCGGCCACGCCGATGGCCACCGACGTGGCGACGAAGCCGACCGCGCCGGTGAGGAAGATCGTGCGGTGCCCGAACTTGTCGCCGAGCTTGCCCGCCGGGATGAGGAACACCGCGAGTGCGAGCAGGTAGCCGTTGGTGACCCACTGCAGGTCGCCCAGCGAGGCGCCGAGGTCGTCGGCGATCTCCGGGTTGGCGATGGCGACCACGGTGCCGTCGAGCGACACCATCATGACGCCGAGCGCGACCGCGATCAGCGTGAGCCAAGGGTTGCCGCGCAGTCCGGCGCGTGTGCCGGATCGTGGCGAGGAATCGGAGGAGCCGGGCGGTCGTGCGCCCTTCTCCAGGGTCGTGGCGTTCGGCATGGGGAGACCCCCCGGGTGGGACTTGAAAATTCGTGGAACGCTCGTAGATTAGTGGCACTGGGTGACATTTGGCAAAGAGAGACAAATTACACCGGGGGCCAGGTGGCATACTCGCGCCCAATTCGGCAGGCCCATTCGGCAGGAGGGAGTCGATCGTGGAGCACGGCGCACCGGCAACGGGGCTGCGCGAACGCAAGAAGGAGCGCACCCGGGAAGCGCTCATCGACGCGGCGCTCGACCTGTTCTGGCGCAAGGGGTACGACGCCACGACGATCGACGAGATCGCCGCGGCCGTGGACGTGTCGCGCCGGACGTTCTTCCGCTACTTCGCGGGCAAGGAGGACGTCGCGCTCGCCCGGGCCTCCGAAGTCGAGCGCGCCTTCGTGGACGCGGTCGCCGAGCGCCCCGCCGGTGAGCCGCCGGTCGTCGCGATGCGCACCGCGACCTTCACGGTCATGGCCGCGCTGGCCGACGACCCCAAGCGCGGCTCCTCCGAGGCGTTCGTGCGCACCCGCCGCCTCATCGAGGAGAACCCGCACCTGATGGCCGCGAGCCTGCGGCACGCGATGGAGACCGAGCGGCTCATGACCGCGGTCATCGCCCGCCGCCAAGGCGTCGACCTGCACGCCGACCTGCGTGCGGCCCTCACGGTGGCCTGCTTCAACGCGGTGAGCCGGGTGGCGATGGACGAGTGGAACGAGCGCGGCGCCCTCGGCACCCCCGAACTGGCCGCGGTGCTGGAGGACGCCTGGGGGGCGATGGGCGATCTTGTGGACTCCGGGTGGCTCGACACCGGATGGAAGTCCGAATAATCCCGGTAAATCCCTGGGCGAGAACCCCCTGATCGAGTCAAAGAAACAGTAGGGTTTCTTCGGCATACCGAAAGGTGGCGCAGATCACGCCGCGACCCGCGGCGGACCTCCGGCACGCACGGCATGCCGAGCACCATCGAGCGCCACCCGTACCGCCTGCACTGCCCGCACTGCTTGCACCACGCGCACCACCCGCACCACGCATGCCGTCCTGCCCCGGCAGGACTCGTGTCCGCGGCACCAGCGCGGCAAGACAAGACCCGCACAGGACCCAACTGCACAACGGGGGTGTTCGCCATGGGGTTCCGCCCGACCCCGCAGGACACGCCGCGACCGGCCCGCCCGACGGGCCGCACCGAGGGGAGTCGGCGATGAACATGTCCGAGTCCGCGGCCAAGCCGCCGACCAGCGCCGACGTCGCCCGGCTCGCCGGCGTATCCCGCTCCACCGTCTCCTATGTCCTCAACTCGCCGCCCGGCGCCCGGGTCAGTGCCGAGACCCGCGAACGCGTCCTCAAGGCGGTCCGCGAACTCGGCTACGCGCCCAGCGCCCCCGCACGGTCGCTGCGCTCCGGCAACAGCGACGTCGTGCTGTTCCCGCTGCCCCTCCAGCCGATGGGCCAGCTCCTCGAGACCTTCATCGACGAACTCACCGAAGCGCTCCGCCGCCAGGAGCTGAGCCTCCTGATCCACGCGGACCGCTACGCCCGCGGCGCCGACGCCGCCCGCGCCTGGGCGGCCCTCCGCCCGCTAGCGGTCCTCGCCGAATCCGCCCGCCTCACCGACGGCGCCGTGCAGGTGCTCCGCCGGGCCGGCGTCCGCGCGATCTTCGCGTGGGGCCGCGAGGAGCACCCGGGCGTGCCGACGGCGATCTTCGACAACCGGGACAGCGGCGCGGTCGCCATCCGGCACCTCATCGGCAACGGGCACCGCCGCATCGCCTGCCTGGTGCCCGCCGGACCGCTCGCCGCGCTCGGCGCCGACCGCTGGGAAGGCGCCAAGGGCGCCGCCGACGAGGCCGGCATCCAGCTGCGCCGCGTCGACGTCGGCTATGTGCGCGAGGACATCCTCCAGGTCGTGCGCGGCTGGCAGCGCGAAACGGACCCGCCCACCGCGGTGTTCGCCAACAACGACGACTTCGCCCTGATGATCATCTCGGCGCTGCGCGAATGCGGCTGGTCGGTACCGGACGACATGGCCGTCGTCGGCGCCGACGACCTGCCGTTCTGCGACCTGGTCTGGCCGCGCCTGACCAGTGTCGCCATGCACACCCGCACCATGGGCGGCGGCGCGGCGGACGCGCTGACCGCCCTCATGGAGAACAAGCCGTACAAGCACCGCGACCACATGGTGGTGCACCCGCGGGTCGTCGTCCGCGAATCCGGCTGAGCCGGCGGAACGAACCGCGCCGATGAGCGGGGCCGGCCGAGTCAGGCCGGCGCGCCCAGGCGGCCCGCCGCGCGGCGGGCCGCCCGCAGCGCTTCCTCGCGTCCGGTTCCGGCGAGACCGAGCACCACGCGCGTGCTGAGTCCCTCCAGCAGCGCCAGCAGGTCCGACGCGGCGGTGGCGACATCCTCGGCCGCCCAGGCCCCGCGCTCCGCGCCCGACCGCAGGACCGTCTCCAGGTCGGCCTGCCAGCCGCGGTCGATCTCCTCCTGCGCATGCCGCAGTTCGTCGTTGCCCGCGGTCCGGGCCCACAGTTCCAGCCACAGCATCCAGCGCGGGTCGCGCGGGCCGTCGGGGAGATAGAGGGCGAAGAACAGATCGAGCTTGCGCGGCGCGCGCACGCGGCGGGCGAGCAGCTCCGCGCGTTCCGCGGCGAGGCGCTCCTCGCTCCAGCGCAGGGCGGCCAGCAGCAGCTGGTCCTTGCTGCCGAAGTAGTACAGGATGTGCCCGCCGCTGGTGCCGAGCCGCTCGGCCAGTCCGGCCATGGTGAGTGCGGCGAGGCCGTCCTCGGCGATCGCCGCGACCGCCTCCGCGAGCATGCGGTCCTGCGCGATCCGGCCGTCCTTGCGCCGTGCTGCCACCGGTTCTCCCCGCCTTCCGCGGCCTTCTGCCGTCCTGTGCGGACCCTATCGCGGCGGCAGGATTTCTTGAACGCCGATCAAATTTCCGGCGAACCCTTGACAGCGGTGCCGTGCGTCGACGACCTTGAGTGCCGTTCAAGATTCTTGAGCGTCATTCAAACTCTGCGCAAGCGGCCACCCTCCGGTCGCCCGCTTCCGCCCTGCGAGAGGGGAGGCCCGGTGACCCTGCCCAACGTGGACTCCGCGCCCGTACCAGCGGCCGGCGCCGCACCGGCCGGCCCGGCGAGCGACGAGTTGTTCCAGGTCGAGGCCCACGGCATCGACCCGATCCCGGACGCCGAACGGCACGGCGGCGCCAAAGACCTGTTCTGGCTCTGGTTCGGCTCCAACCTGACCTTCACCTACGTCATCAACGGCACCCTCGCCGTCGCCTTCGGCCTGTCCTTCTGGGCCGCCACCGCCGTGGTCGTCCTCGGCGGCCTGGCCTTCTTCGTGGTCAGCGCTCTCGGCCTGGCCGGAATCCGCACCGGCACCGCGACGCTCGTCATCTCCCGCGCGGCCTTCGGCATCCACGGCAACTTCCCGGCCGGACTCCTCAACTGGATCGTCGGCATCGGCTACACGATCCTCAACACCGTCGTCGGTACCATGGCGCTCGACGCGCTGTTCGCCGAACTCGGCTGGCACGGCGGAGACTTCGCCCGGGCCGTGGCGCTCGCCGGGACACTCGCGATGACGTTCGCCGTCGCCATGTGGGGGCACGCGACCGTCCAGGCCGCCGAGCGGTGGTCCGCGTACATCCTCGCCGTCGGCTTCGCGATCCTCATCGTGCTGGTCCTGCCCGACACCGACACCTCGGCCGGCTCCGGCGGCACCACCTTCCACGCCTGGACGCTCGCCCTCGTCGTCATGATCGCCGGCCCGGTCTCGTACCTGCCGATGCCGTCGGACTACACCCGCTACCTCCCGCGCACTACGACGCTGCGCTCGATCACCTGGTGGGGCGCGATCGGCGGCATGCTGTCGTCCGTCCTCCTGGGCGTCGTCGGCGTCGCCGCGGCCACCCAAGCCGACATGACCGACCCCGTCGCCGGCGTCGCCGACCTGCTGCCCGGCTGGTTCCAAGGCCTGTTCCTGTTCCTCGTGGTCGGCGGCTCGGTCACCAACTCGATCCTCACGCTCTACTCGTCGAGCCTGAACCTCCAGGTCCTCGGCATCCCGTGGTCCCGCGCCCGCGGCATCGTCGTCAGCACCGCCGTCATCGCCGCCGGGTCCCTCGCCACCCTGTTCTGGGTCGACTTCACCGAGTCCCTCACGAGCTTCCTGTCCGTGCTGCTGGTGGTCTTCGCCCCTTGGGGCGGCGTGTTCGTCGCCGACACCCTCATGCGCCGCTGCCGCTACGACGCCGACGCCCTCCACGACGCCACCCCCGGCAGCACCTACTGGTACACCCGCGGCGTCCACGCCGCCGGGCTCGCCGCCCTCGCCGCGGGCATCGCCGTCGCCGCGCTCTGCGCCGAATCCGCGCTGTGGACCGGCCCCCTCGTCGCCCCGCTCGACGGCGACTACACCCTCGCCGGAGCCGTCGTCGCCGGCCTCCTGTACTGGGTGCTCGCCCGCCGCGAACCCCAATTCCGCCGGCCGCGGCCGCGCGGCTGACCCGCCACGCCGCACGGCCCGACCGCACCGCACCCCGCACCACCACCGGAGTACACCGTGTCCCAGACCGCCGACCTGGTCCTGCGCAACGCCCGCATCCACACCGTCGACCCCGACCTGCCCGCGGCGGAAGCGCTCGCCGTCGTCGCCGGACGCCTCGCCTGGCTCGGACCCGACACCGGCGCCGACGCCTGGATCGGGCCCGGCACCCGCGTCCTCGACGGTGCCGGACGCCGCGTCCTGCCGGGCTTCGTCGACGCCCACAACCACGTCCGCCTGGGCTCCGACAGCGCATGCGTGCAACTCGCCGGCGCCCGCACCCTCGACGCGATCCACGCCCGCATCCGCACCTGGCACGCCGCGAACCCGGGCGCGGCGTGGATCGAAGCCGAAGCCTTCGACTACTCCGCGATCCCCGGCGGCCGCATGCCCACCGCCGCCGACCTCGACCCGGCCACCGGCGACGTCCCCGCCATCGTGTTCTCCTACGACGTGCACACGGCGTGGCTCAACACCGCGGCGATGCGCACCCTCGGCATCACCCGGGACAGCGACGAACTCCCGTACGGACGCGTCCACAAAGACGAGGCCACAGGCGAACCCACGGGCTTCGTCAGAGACTTCGCGGTCCGCGGCCTGTCCCGCGACGGCCATCGGGCACTGCAGGCCCTCGGCGTGCCGTGGGCGAGCGCCGACCGCCAGTACGGCCGTCTCGCGCGCAGCCTCGACGACGCGATCCGCTTCGGCATCACCACGGTCGTCGAACCGCAGAACTCCCTCGACGACCTGGCCTTGTTCACCCGCGCCCGCGCGGAAGGCCGGCTCCGCTCCCGCATCGTCGCAGCGCTGTTCCACCCGCGCGGCACCACCGACGCGGACCTCGACGACTTCGCCGCCGCCGCCCGCGAATTCGCCGACGACCGGCTGACCGTCGGCCCGCTGAAGCTCTACATCGACGACGTCGTCGAACCGCGCACCGCCGCCCTGCTGGAGCCTTACCACGGCTGCGCGCACCACCGCGGCGACACCTTCTACCCGGCCGACGAATTCGCCGGCCTGCTCGCCAAGCTCGACGCGCGCGGATTCCAGTGCTTCGTCCACGCGACCGGCGACCGCGGCATCCGCACCGTCCTCGATGCCGTGGCGCACGCCCGCACCGCCAACGGGCCGCGCGACGCCCGCCACCAGGTCGTGCACGTCGAATGCCTCGACCCCGACGACGTCCCCCGCTTCCGCGACCTCGGCGTCGTCGCCTGCATGCAGCCGCGGCACTGCGCCCCGGAGATCGCCGGCCCCGGCCAGGACTGGGCGGAGAACGTCGGCGAAGGCCGCTGGCACAAGGCGTGGCCGATGCGCTCCCTGGACGAGGCGGGCGCGGTGCTGGCGTTCTCCAGCGACTGGAACGTCGCCGAAATGGACCCGATGATCGGGATCTACACGGCGGTCACCCGCAAACCGCTCGGCGGCGGCGAAGCGTGGATGCCCAGCGAGACGGTGGACGTCACGACCGCCGTGCACGGCTACACGATGGGCTCGGCCTATGCCAACTTCCTCGAACACGAACGCGGTTCGCTGACCGTGGGGAAGGCCGCGGACTTCGTCGTGCTGTCGCGCGACATCTTCGCGGTCGAGCCGGAGGAGATCCCCGGCACGGTGTGCGAACTGGTGGCGGTGGCGGGGGAGATCGTGCACGAAGCGTCGTGATGGCGTGTGAGGGGCGTGAGGAGGCGTGACGACGGCGGCGCATATGCCGGTCCGATCATCAGCGCCGGGGGATCCCCTAAACACCAGCATGGCACCGCCGCGGGGTGGGACGGCTCCGGCCGTCCACAGCCCGCAACCCGTCCCCACCACGTCAAGGCCCCGCCCGCACCACCCGGTGCGGACGGGGCCTTCCGTGCTGACCGTGCCCGAAGGCGCGCCGCTCACACGCTCTTCAGCGCCTCCGTGACCGCCCCGGACAGCGTCGTGGTCGGACGCCCGATCAGCGACCGCAGGTCCGCGCTCACCAGCGCCAGCGCGCCGCCGCGGGTGTGCACCTCGGCGTCCGTCAGCATGTCCACCAGCCCGGCGGGCAGGCCCGCGCCGGTGAGGACCGCGGCGTAGTCCTCGGCCGGCAGGTCGGTGTAGGCGAACGGCTTGCCGGTCTGCTTCGCGACCTCCGCGGCGAGCTCGCCGAGCGTCCACGAGGCGTCCCCGGTCAGCTCGTACGCCTTCCCATCGTGCCCGGTGCCCGCCGCCACGACCGCCGCGGCCTCCGCGAAGTCCGCGATCGACGCGGCCGCGATCCGGCCCTCCGCCGCCGTGCCGACCAGGCCGCCGCGGCCGAGCGCGTCCGGGATCCCCGCCGTGTAGTTCTCGAAGTACCAGCTGTTGCGCAGGAACACGAACGGGATGCCGGTCGCGCGGATCAGCTCCTCCGTCGCCTTGTGCACCGTCGCCAGCGACAGCGGGTTGGTGTCCGCCTCGGCGATGGACGTGTAGACGATCCGCCCCACGCGCGCCTGCTGCGCCGCGGCGACGGCCGCACGGTGCTGCCCGATCCGCAGCGCGTTGTCCGGCGCGTTCGCCGACACCAGCACCAGGGTGTCCGCGCCCGCGAAGGCCGCGGCCAGCGTGTCGGGACGGTCGTAGTCGCCCTCGCGGACGGCCACGCCGCGCGCCGCGAGATCCGCGGCCCGCTCGGGACCGCGCACCGCGACGGCGATCTCCGCGGCCGCCACGCCGCGTGCGAGCAGGCTCTCGACGGTGAGGTGGCCGAGACGTCCGGTGGCTCCGGTAACGACGATCACAGGGTTCTCCTCCGGGAAAGGAACGCGGCGCCGAGCGGCGCAGCACTGGCCACAACGTTGGCACTAACTTTTGGAAAGTGCAACCTTGAGAGCAGTGCACTCGTGATTGCAGTGCGGTGGAGGTACCGTGAACACCATGACGACCGCGAAGACCACCCCGACCGCTGAGGACGACGGCCTCGAAGAGGTCGTCTTCGACGTATTCGCCCGCGGCTGCCCGTCGCGCCCGACCATGGAGCACGTCACCGGCCGCTGGGGCGGCCTCGTGCTCGTCGCGCTCGCCGACGGCGACCTGCGCTTCAACGCGCTGCGCCGCCGTGTCGACGGGATCAGCGAAAAGATGCTCGCCCAAGCCCTGCACGCGCTGGAGCGCGACGGCCTGGTCGTCCGCGAGGTCAAGCAGGCGATCCCGCCGAACGTCGAATACCGGCTCACCGAGTTCGGCTCCGGCGTCGTCGAACGCCTCCAGGAGCTGATCGGGTTCGTCGAGGGCAATATGGCCGGCGTGCTGGCTGCCCAGCAGCGCTACGACACGGCGAAGGCGAACGCCGAAGCGGGCGCGTAGCGCATCGGACCGTCCCCCGGTCCGCGTCGTCCGTTATGCGGACGGTCGGCTACACGCCCTGTGAACAACTGCCGTGGGGCCCGGAGAGTTCGCGAACTCTCCGGGCCCCACGGTTTTGTGACGCTGCGTCAGCTGTGTGGTCAGGCGCCCGCGGTGGTGTCCACGGCGCGGCGGGCCTCGGGGTTGAGGACGCCCCAGCTGATGAGCTGCTCGGTGAGCACACTCGGCGACTGGTCGTAGATCACGGCCAGCGTGCGCAGGTCGTCCTGGCGGATCGACAGCACCTTGCCGTTGTAGTCGCCGCGCTGGCTCTGGATCGTCGCGGCGTAGCGCTGCAGCGGGCCCGCCTTGTCGGACGGGACCTGCGAGAGGCGCTCGAGGTCGAGGACGAGGCGCGGCGGCGGCTCGGCGGCGCCGTTCGGTGTGCCGCCGGGCAGCAGTTCCTGCACCGGAACGCCGTAGAAGTCGGCGAGTTCGGCGAGGCGCTGGACCGTGACGGCGCGGTCGCCGCGCTCGTACGACCCGACGACGACGGCCTTCCAGCGCCCTTGGGACTTCTCTTCGACGCCGTGCAGGGAAAGGCCCTGCTGGGTACGGATGGCGCGGAGTTTCGCCCCGAGCTGCTTGGCGTAGTCGCTGGACATCTGGCTCCCAAAACAGGTGACTGACCGTGAAGGCCCACCGGTTCCCTGTCGAGCCGATGGGGGAGGGCCACCGCCGCGCTCCGCGATTCCCGCTCGGACCCGGCCGCGGATTCCGCTGCCGACCCGGATGCCGGCCCGCTTCGGGGGTCGACAGGTCGCGAGTGTCGCGTTTCGCCCGGTGGTCACTCATTGTGAGGTTACGCAGAGTGATTTGGGGCCGTCAAGCCGAACGGCCTAACCGGTACGTCCGGCCCTCGTCCACGGGCCTTTCGGCAGCGCTGCGTACAGGCCGTCCGGTTGGAAGAACCGTGCAAATGGGAGAGATCATCGTCCTGGTAGTCTGAGGGGCGTTACCCGACGTCCTTTAAAGCCCGTCCCGTGAGACGGGGAAGGAGGTCTGCTTCCGCATGACCAACGCAGTACCCACTCCGGGGCTCCCGCCGAGCCCCCGCCCCGGCGACCTGGACCCGGCGTCCGCCCGGGCGGTCCTGGAGGCCCCCGATATCGCCCGGGTGCTCACCCGCGTCGCCCACGAGATCGTCGAACGCGCCAAGGGCGCCGACGACGTGGTCCTCCTCGGCATCCCGACCCGCGGCGTCGCGCTCGCCCGGCGCCTCGCCGCCCGCCTCGAATCCATCGAAGGCATCACGATCCCGGTCGGCGCCCTCGACATCACGATGTACCGCGACGACCTGCGGCTGCGGCCCGCCCGCGCGCTCGAGCGCACCGAGATCCCCGCGGACGGCATCGACGGCAAGCTCGTCGTCCTCGTCGACGACGTGCTGTTCTCCGGCCGCACCATCCGCGCCGCGCTCGACGCGCTGAACGACATCGGACGGCCGCGCGCCGTGCAGCTCGCCGTCCTCGTCGACCGCGGCCACCGCGAACTCCCCATCCGCGCCGACTACGTGGGCAAGAACCTGCCCACCTCGCAGCGCGAAAAGGTGCAGGTGCTCCTCGAAGAGCACGACGGCCGCGACGCGGTCCTCCTCGGCACCCGCGGAGACACCGCCCAGGCCGGTCCGCCAGGCGACCCGGCATCCACCCCGGAAGCGAAGTAGCAGCGTGAAGCGTCACCTCATCTCGGCCGCCGACCTGACCCGCGACGACGCGCTCCTGATCCTCGACACCGCCGAGGAACTCGCGCACATCGCGGAACGCCCCATCAAGAAGCTCCCCACCCTGCGCGGGCGCACCGTCGTCAACCTGTTCTTCGAGGACTCCACCCGCACCCGGATCTCCTTCGAAGCGGCCGCCAAGCGGCTCTCCGCGGACGTCATCAACTTCTCCGCCAAGGGCTCCTCGGTCTCCAAAGGCGAAAGCCTCAAGGACACCGCACTGACCCTCCAGGCGATGGGCGCCGACGCGGTCGTCATCCGGCACCACGCCTCCGGCGCGCCGCACACCCTCGCCAACTCCGGCTGGCTGCGCGGCTCCGTCGTCAACGCCGGCGACGGCACCCACGAGCACCCCACCCAGGCCCTCCTCGACGCGTTCACCATGCGCCGCCACCTCAACGCGGGCAAGGGAGACCTGGACGGGCGCAAGATCACCGTCGTCGGCGACGTGCTGCACAGCCGCGTCGCACGCTCCAACGTGCTGCTGCTCGCCACCCTCGGCGCCGAGGTCACCCTGGTCGCCCCGCCGACGCTGCTGCCGATCGGCATCGAGACCTGGCCGTGCCGGGTGTCCTACGACCTGGACGCGGTCCTGGCCAAGTCCGACGCGGTCATGATGCTGCGCGTCCAGCGCGAACGCATGAACGCCTCCTACTTCCCGACCGAGCGCGAGTACTCCCGCCGCTACGGCCTGGACCGCAAGCGCATGGACGCGCTCCCCGAGCACGCCATCGTCATGCACCCCGGCCCGATGAACCGCGGCATGGAAATCGCCGCCGAGGTCGCCGACTCGACCCGCTCGACCATCGTCGAGCAGGTCACCAACGGCGTCAGCGTCCGCATGGCCGTCCTGTACCTGCTGCTCGGCGGATCCGAGCCCGCCATCACCACGACCGAGGAGTCCGCGAAGTGAGCACGTACCTGATCAAGAACGCCAAGGTCCTTGGCGGCGCCGCACAGGACGTGCTCATCTCCGACGGCCGTATTGCCGAGATCGCCGAAACCGGGCACGGCCTCGAGCCCGCCGACGCCGTGCAGATCATCGACGCCGAAGGCCACATCCTGCTGCCCGGCCTCGTCGACCTGCACACGCACCTGCGCGAGCCCGGCCGCGAAGACGCCGAGACCGTCGAGACCGGCACCCGCGCCGCCGCCCTCGGCGGCTACACCGCCGTGCACGCCATGGCCAACACCGACCCGGTCGCCGACACCGCCGGCGTCGTCGAGCAGGTCTGGCGCCTCGGTCAGGAAGCCGGCCGCTGCGACGTCCACCCCGTCGGCGCCGTCACCGTCGGCCTCAACGGCGAACGCCTCGCCGAACTCGGCGCCATGCACGACTCCGCCGCCAACGTGAAGGTCTTCTCCGACGACGGCAAGTGCGTCCACGACGCCGTCATCATGCGCCGCGCCCTCGAATACGTGAAGGCCTTCGACGGCGTCGTCGCCCAGCACGCCCAGGAGCCCCGCCTCACCGAAGGCGCCCAGATGAACGAGGGCACCGTCTCCGGCGTCCTCGGCCTCCGCGGCTGGCCCGCCGTCGCCGAAGAAGCGATCATCGCCCGCGACGTCCTCCTCACCGCACACGTCGGCTCCCGCCTGCACGTCTGCCACGTCTCCACGGCCGGCTCCGTCGAGATCATCCGCTGGGCCAAGTCCAAGGGCTGGGACGTCACCGCCGAGGTCACCCCGCACCACCTCCTCCTCACCGACGAGCTGGTCCGCTCCTACGACCCCGTCTACAAGGTCAACCCGCCGCTGCGCACCGCCGCCGACGTCGCCGCGCTCCGCGAAGGCCTCGCCGACGGCACCATCGACGCCGTCGCCACCGACCACGCCCCGCACCCGTCCGAGGACAAGGACTGCGAGTGGGCCGTCGCGGCCATGGGCATGCTCGGCCTCGAGACCGCCCTCGGCATCGTGCAGCAGACCATGGTCGACACCGGCCTGATGGACTGGGCCGGCGTCGCCGACCGCATGTCCGCACGCCCCGCACGCATCGGCCGCCTCGACGGCCACGGCCGCCCCATCGCCGTCGGCGAGCCCGCCAACCTGGTTCTCGTCGACCCCGCGGCACGGCGTACCGTCGAACCGTCAGAACTCGCCTCGCGGAGCGCGAACACCCCCTACGCCGGCATGGAACTCCCCGGCCGCGTGGTGGCGACCTTCCTGCGCGGCGTACCGACGGTGATCGACGGGAAGCTCGCGTGAACACTCGCATCCTGGCCGCTGCGGAAGACGCGGTCGAGAAGAAGTCCGCGAACGTGTCCGACTGGAGCGGTTACCTGCTCTGGGTCGGCATCTTCGCGGTGCTCATCCTCGGCCTGTACTTCCTGATGTGGCGCGCCTGGCAGAAGCGGGCCCGCCGCCAGGCGGACCTGCCCGCGCCCGCCGAGGCCCCCGCCGAAACGGGGACGCCCCTGCTGCCGGAGCTGGCCGGCCGCTACTTCGGCAGCACCGTCGCCGGGCAGTGGCTGAACCGGATCGTCGCGCACGGCCTCGGCACGCGCAGCGCCGCGGACCTCACCCTCACCGAAAAAGGCTTGCGGGTGGACCGCCCCGCCGCGGCAGGATTCTTCATCCCCGCCGGGGACCTGGTCGAGGCCCGCTTCGAGAAGGCCATGGCCGGCAAGGTGCTGCCCGAAGGCGGCCTGCTGGTCGTGACCTGGAAGCTCGGCGACGCGCAGCTGGACTCCGGCTTCCGCAGCGACCACGCCGCGGAACACGACGCATGGGTCGACGCCGTCAACCGCCTCGTGGCGGGCGACGTACCGGCCCCGAACGGCACGAACAAGGAAGGCACCGCACAGTGACCGCACAGAACGCCCAGGCCGCGGGCCCAGCCGTCCTCGTCTTGGAGGACGGCCGCACCTTCCGCGGCAGCGCGTACGGCGCGGTGGGGGAGACCTTCGGAGAAGCGGTGTTCTCCACCGGCATGTCCGGCTACCAGGAGACCCTCACCGACCCGTCGTACCACCGCCAGGTCGTCGTCATGACGGCCCCGCACGTCGGCAACACCGGCGTCAACGACGAGGACCCCGAGTCCTCGCGCATCTGGGTGTCCGGGTACGTCGTCCGCGACCCCGCGCGCCGCTCCTCGAACTGGCGTGCGCAGCGCAGCCTCGACGAGGAACTCGTCACGTACGGCGTGGTGGGCATCTCCGGCATCGACACCCGGGCCCTCACCCGCCACCTGCGCGAACGCGGTGCGATGCGGGTCGGCATCTTCTCCGGCGCGGCCATCGCCGACGACGCCACGCTGCTCGCCAAGGTCCGCAACGCGCCCGAGATGACCGGCGCCGACCTGGCCGGCGAGGTCGCCACCAAGGAGCCCTACGTGGTTCCGGCGATCGGCCCCGACGGCGAAGCCGTCCCGATCGGCACGGCGAAGTTCACCGTCGCCGCGCTCGACCTCGGCATCAAGGGCATGACCCCGCACCGCATGGCCGAACGCGGCATCGAGGTGCACGTGCTGCCCGCCAACGCCACCGCCGACGACGTCTACGCCGTCGACCCGGACGGCGTGTTCTTCTCCAACGGCCCCGGCGACCCCGCCACCGCCGACCACCAGGTCGCCGTCGCCCGCGCCGTCCTGGACCGCGGCACGCCGTTCTTCGGCATCTGCTTCGGCAACCAGATCCTCGGCCGCGCGCTCGGCTTCGGCACCTACAAGCTGAAGTACGGCCACCGCGGCATCAACCAGCCCGTGCAGGACCGCACCACCGGAAAGGTCGAGGTCACCGCGCACAACCACGGCTTCGCCGTCGACGCGCCCCTCGACAAGGTGAGCGACACCCCGTACGGCCGCGTGGAGGTCACGCACGTGTGCCTGAACGACAACGTCGTCGAAGGCCTCGGCCTGCTCGACAAGCCCGCGTTCAGCGTGCAGTACCACCCCGAGGCGGCAGCCGGCCCGCACGACGCCGCCTACCTGTTCGACCGCTTCGTCGAACTCATGACCGCCACCACCGAGAACACCGCAACGCCGAAGAACAAGAAGTCGGAGACCAAGAGTGCCTAAGCGCAGCGACCTGAAGTCCGTCCTGGTCGTCGGCTCGGGCCCGATCGTCATCGGCCAGGCCGCCGAGTTCGACTACTCCGGCACCCAGGCGTGCCGGGTCCTCAAGGCCGAAGGCCTGCGGGTCATCCTGGTCAACTCCAACCCGGCCACGATCATGACCGACCCGGAGGTGGCCGACGCGACGTACGTCGAGCCGATCACCCCCGAGTACGTCGAGAAGATCATCGCCAAGGAGCGCCCCGACGCCCTCCTGCCGACCCTCGGCGGCCAGACCGCGCTCAACACCGCGGTCGCGCTCAGCGAGAACGGCGTCCTGGAGAAGTACAACGTCGAACTCATCGGCGCGAACATCGACTCCATCCAGAAGGGCGAGGACCGCGACCTGTTCAAGGGCGTCGTCGAACGCGTCCGGGAGAAGATCGGGCACGGCGAGTCCGCCCGCTCGGTCATCTGCCACACGATGGACGAGGTCCTCGCCGGCGTCGACACCCTCGGCGGCTACCCCGTCGTCGTCCGACCCTCGTTCACCATGGGCGGCGCCGGCTCCGGCTTCGCGCACGACGAGGAAGACCTGCGCCGCATCGCCGGCCAGGGCCTCGCGCTCTCCCCGACCACCGAGGTGCTCCTCGAGGAGTCCATCCTCGGCTGGAAGGAGTACGAGCTGGAGCTGATGCGCGACAAGCACGACAACGTCGTGGTCGTCTGCTCCATCGAGAACTTCGACCCGATGGGCGTGCACACCGGCGACTCGATCACCGTCGCCCCCGCCATGACCCTCACCGACCGCGAATACCAGCGGCTCCGCGACATCGGCATCGCGGTCATCCGCGAGGTCGGCGTCGACACCGGCGGCTGCAACATCCAGTTCGCGGTCAACCCCGACGACGGCCGCATCATCGTCATCGAGATGAACCCGCGCGTGTCCCGCTCGTCGGCGCTCGCGTCCAAGGCCACCGGCTTCCCGATCGCCAAGATCGCCGCGCGCCTCGCCGTCGGCTACACCCTCGACGAGATCCCCAACGACATCACGCAGGAGACCCCCGCGTCGTTCGAGCCCACGCTCGACTACGTCGTCGTCAAGGTCCCCCGCTTCGCGTTCGAGAAGTTCCCGGCCGCCGACTCCAGCCTCACCACCACGATGAAGTCGGTCGGCGAGGCCATGGCCATCGGCCGCAACTTCACCGAGGCCCTGCAGAAGGCCCTCCGGTCGCTGGAGAAGAAGGGCTCGCAGTTCGCCTTCCACGGCGCGCCCGGCGACAAGGCCACCCTCCTCGACCTCGCCAAGACGCCCACCGACGGCCGCATCAACACCGTCATGGACGCCATCCGCGCGGGCGCCACCCCCGACGAACTCTTCGAGTCGACCCGCATCGACCCGTGGTTCCTCGACCAGCTCTACCTGGTCCACGAGGTCGCCGGCGAGATCGAAGCCGCCACCGAACTCACCCCCGAGGTCCTGCGCCTCGCCAAGCGGCACGGCTTCTCCGACGCCCAGATCGCGGGCATCCGCGGACTCCGCGAAGACGTCGTCCGCGAGGTCCGGCACGCCCTCGGCATCCGCCCGGTCTACAAGACGGTCGACACCTGCGCCGCCGAGTTCGCCGCGAAGACGCCCTACCACTACTCGTCCTACGACGAGGAAACCGAAGTGGCGCAGCGGTCGCGTCCGGCCGTGATCATCCTCGGCTCCGGGCCGAACCGCATCGGGCAGGGCATCGAGTTCGACTACTCGTGCGTGCACGCCGCGTTCGCCCTCGCCGACGCCGGCTACGAGACCGTCATGGTCAACTGCAACCCCGAGACCGTCTCGACCGACTACGACACGTCGGACCGGCTCTACTTCGAGCCGCTCACCCTCGAAGACGTCCTCGAGATCGTGCACGCCGAGCAGCAGGCCGGCCCCGTCGCGGGCGTCCTCGTCCAGCTCGGCGGCCAGACCCCGCTCGGCCTCGCCCAGGCCCTCAAGGACAACGGCGTGCCCATCGCGGGCACCTCGCCCGAGGCCATCCACCTCGCCGAGGAACGCGGCGCCTTCGGCCGCGTCCTGCACGAGGCCGGACTGACGGCGCCCAAGCACGGCACCGCGTTCTCCTTCGACGAGGCCAAGGCCATCGCCGACGAGATCGGCTACCCGGTCCTGGTCCGCCCGTCGTACGTCCTCGGCGGCCGCGGCATGGAGATCGTCTACGACGAGGAATCCCTCGCCACCTACCTCGAGCAGAACGCCGGGCTGGTGTCCGACCACCCGGTCCTCGTCGACCGGTTCCTCGACGACGCCATCGAGATCGACGTCGACGCCCTCTACGACGGCGAAGACCTGTACCTCGGCGGCGTCATGGAGCACATCGAGGAAGCCGGCATCCACTCCGGCGACTCCGCGTGCGCCCTCCCGCCGATCACCCTCGGCGGCTTCGACATCAAGCGGCTCCGCGCCGCCACCCGCGGCATCGCCGAAGGCGTCGGCGTCCGCGGCCTGATCAACATCCAGTTCGCGCTGGCCGGGGACATCCTCTACGTCCTCGAAGCCAACCCGCGCGCCTCCCGCACGGTGCCGTTCGTCTCCAAGGCGACCGCGGTACCGCTCGCCAAGGCCGCCGCGCGCGTCTCCCTCGGCGCCACCATCGCCGAACTCCGCGCCGAAGGCCTCCTCCCGGCCGAAGGCGACGGCGGCACCCTGCCGATGGACGCGCCGATCGCCGTCAAGGAAGCCGTCCTCCCGTGGAACCGCTTCCGCGACGAGCACGGCCGCGGCGTCGACACCGTGCTCTCCCCGGAGATGCGCTCGACCGGCGAGGTCATGGGCATCGACGCGTTCTTCGGCACCGCCTACGCCAAGTCGCAGGCCGGCGCCTACGGCGCCCTGCCGACCAAGGGCCGCGCGTTCGTCTCGGTCGCCAACCGCGACAAGCGCTCCATGGTCTTCCCGGTCAAGGCGCTCGTCGACCTCGGCTTCGAGATCCTCGCCACCCAGGGCACCGCCGAGGTGCTGCGCCGCAACGGCGTCACCGCCACGATCGTGCGCAAGCACAGCGAGGGCACCGGCCCGAACGGCGAGCCGACCATCGTCCAGCTGATCCACGACGGCGCGGTCGACCTCATCGTCAACACCCCGTTCGGCACCGGCGGCCGCCTCGACGGCTACGAGATCCGCACCGCGGCCGTCACCCGCGGAGTCCCGAGCATCACCACCGTGCAGGGCTTCGCCGCGGCCGTCCAGGGCATCGGCGCGCTCGTCGCGGGCGACATCGGCGTCCGCTCCCTCCAGGAGCACGCCGAACACCTCATCGCGGCACGCGAGAGCTGACATGACCGGCAAGGGGTCCCCCGGAAGCACCGGGGGACCCCTTGGCATGCCCCGCCGCATGCGCTGCCGCACGCCGGGCCGGACGCCCGGCCCCCGCCGCCCCCCGCCCGCCCGCCTCGCCGAGAGAGCCGACCACCGATGAGCTACCCGCTGTTCTTCAAGTACGTCCTGCGCAACCTCGACCCCGAGCAGGCCCACCACCTCGCCTTCGGCGCCATCCGCGCGGTCGGCCGCGTCCCCGGCGGCCGCACCGCTCTCGCCAAGGTCCTCGCCCCGCGCGACCCCGCCCTGGCCGTCCGCGCCTTCGGCATCGACTTCCCCGGCCCGTTCGGCCTCGCCGCCGGCTTCGACAAGAACGCCGTCGGGATCGACGAACTCGGCGCCCTCGGCTTCGACTTCGTGGAAATCGGCACGGTCACCGCACAGGCCCAGCCGGGCAACCCCAAGAAGCGCCTGTTCCGGCTCGTCGAGGACCGCGCCGTCGTCAACCGGATGGGCTTCAACAACGACGGCGCCACCGCCGTCGCCGCCCGCCTGCACGCCCGCGGCCCGCGCCGCCCGAAGCACCCGACCGTGCTCGGCGTCAACATCGGCAAGACCAAGGCCGTCCCCGAGGCCGAAGCCGCCGCGGACTACGTCGCCTCCACCGAGAAGCTCGCGCGGCACGCCGACTACCTCGTCGTCAACGTCTCCTCGCCCAACACCCCCGGCCTGCGAAACCTGCAGGCCGTCGAGCACCTGCGGCCACTGCTCGCCGCGGTCCGCGACGCCGCCGACCGCACCGTCACCGCACGCCGCGTCCCGCTGCTCGTCAAGATCGCCCCCGACCTCGCCGACGACGACATCGACGCGGTCGCCGACCTCGCCCTCGAACTCGGCCTGGACGGCATCATCGCCACCAACACCACCATCGGCCGCGACGGCCTGCGGTCCTCCGGCGCCGAGGTCGAGGCGTGCGGCGCGGGCGGACTGTCCGGCGCCCCCCTCAAGGCCCGCTCCCTGGAGGTCCTGCGCCGTCTGCGTGCCCGTGTGGGCGGCCGGATCGTGCTGGTCGGGGTCGGCGGCGTGGAGAACGCCGCGGACGTCTGGGAGCGCCTGGAAGCCGGTGCCACCCTCGTCCAGGGCTACACCGGGTTCATCTACGAAGGCCCGTTCTGGTGCCGCAAGATCCACCGCGAGCTGAGCGACCGCCTCCGCACGTCCACGTACACCTCCCTCGCCGAACTCACGGCCGTGACGAGCGCCGACCGCGCTCGCGGCACAAACGACGAGTAACCGGGCAAAACCCGCCCGTTCATCAACCTCAACCCGAGAGTGAGACTCCCGATGGTGCAGCCGTTCGGCGCCCGCCTCCGCGCCGCGATGGACGAACGCGGCCCCCTCTGCGTCGGCATCGACCCGCACGCCGCCCTCCTGCGGGCCTGGGGCCTCGGCGACGACGTCGCCGGGCTGGAAACCTTCACCCGCACCGTGGTCGAGGCGCTCGCCGACCGGGTCGCCGTCCTGAAGCCGCAGAGCGCGTTCTTCGAGCGGTTCGGCAGCAAGGGCGTCGCGGTCCTCGAACAGGCCGTCGCGGACGCCCGCGCGGCCGGTGCCCTCGTGATCATGGACGCCAAGCGCGGCGACATCGGCTCGACGATGGCCGGATATGCCGCCGCCTACGTCGACAAGAACAGCCCGCTCGCCTCCGACGCGGTCACCGTCAGCCCGTACCTCGGCTTCGGCTCGCTGCGGCCGGTTCTCGACCTTGCCGCCGAGCACGGCGCGGGCGTCTTCGTCCTCGCGCTCACCTCGAACCCCGAGGGCGCCGAGGTCCAGCGCGCGGTCACCGCCGAAGGGGCCGAGGTCGCCGCCGCGATGCTCCGGCACATCGCGGTCGAGAACGCGGGCGCCGCGCCGCTCGGCTCGGTCGGCGCGGTGGTCGGTGCGACGCTCGGCGACACCGGCGTCGACCTCGCCGTCAACGGGCCGCTGCTGGCGCCCGGCATCGGGGCCCAGGGTGCGACCCCCGCGGACATCCCGCGGGTCTTCGGCGCCGCTGCCCGCAACGTCGTCCCGAGTGTCAGCCGGGAGATCCTGCGGCACGGGCCGTCCGTCGACGCGCTCCGCGAGTCGGCGGCGCGCTACGCGGGCGAATGCCGCGACGCGGTCGCGGGCTGACCGCGTCGGGGACGCCGGGGAACGCGACGAAAACCGCGACCGGAACCGCGACCGAAACCCCCTGTCCCAATAGTCGCTTTCGTTACGCAGAAACCCTTCTGGCTGGTCGGCCAGTCCGGCCGATCGTCAGGCAAAGTCCCCCTGGGGTTGACTTTTCGGCGGTTTCGGGCGACGCGGCGCGTTCCGCCGACTAGGCTCCCTGACAAGCTCACTCGGTCGAGCGTTTCGCGTTGCCGCGGGCGCTGTGACCAGCTAGGTTCCACAGTTGCGGTCGCCCGAAGGGGGGCGGCCGAGGACAGCAACCATCCGGTGTATCGAAGTCCGAGGTGACACGGCGTGGCTCTTCCGCCCCTGACCCCCGAACAGCGCGCAGCCGCGCTCGCGAAGGCCGCTGAGGCTCGGCGGGAGCGTGCCGCGGTCAAGAACCGCCTCAAGCACTCCAACGCCTCCTTGCACGAGGTGATCAAGGAGGGCCAGACCAACGACGTCATCGGCAAGATGAAGGTCTCGGCTCTGCTCGAATCGCTGCCCGGCGTCGGCAAGGTCCGCGCCAAGCAGCTCATGGAGAAGCTCAACATTTCCGAGACGCGGCGCGTCCGCGGCCTCGGGTCGAACCAGATCGCGTCGCTGGAGCGCGAGTTCGGCGGCAAGTAATCCCGACCGGGCCGTCCCCGGCCCCGGCAGAAGGCACTGAAAAAAGCACCATGCACGACGCGAAGCAGCATCGCCGGCTCACCGTGCTCTCCGGCCCCTCGGGGGTCGGCAAGAGCACGGTGGTCGCGCATCTCCGCAGCACCCACCCCGATGTGTGGCTGTCGGTGTCCGCGACCACCCGCACTCCCCGCCCGGGCGAGGTCGACGGGGTCCAGTACCACTTCGTCGACGGCGGGCAATTCGACAAGCTCGTCGCGTCCGACGAGCTGCTCGAATGGGCCGAATTCGCGGGCAACCGCTACGGCACCCCGCGCCAGCCGGTCCTCGACCGCCAGGCGGACGGCGTGCCGACGCTGCTGGAAATCGAACTCGAGGGCGCCCGCCAGGTCCGCCGGGCCATGCCCGACGCGCTTCTGGTCTTCCTCGCCCCGCCTTCCTGGGACGAACTGGTCCGCCGCCTGGTCGGCCGCGGCACCGAATCGCCCGAGGTCATCGAGCGCCGTTTGGCACAGGCCAAGGTGGAATTGGCGGCGGAATCGGAATTCGACGTGACGCTGGTGAACACGTCCGTCGAGGATGTGTCGCGGGAACTGCTAGCCTTGATGAACGTTTCCTGAATCGAATGAGATCCTGACCGCCGTGTGTCCCATCCCGGCAGTCGAGGGTCGTTAGGGAAGGCCCCCGCATTGTCCGTCTCTTCCTCCGCGCCCGAGGGAATCATCAACCCGCCGATCGACCAGCTTCTGGAGATCGCCGACTCGAAGTACAGCCTGGTGATCTACGCGGCGAAGCGGGCTCGGCAGATCAACGCCTACTACTCGCAGCTCGGCGAGGGCCTGCTCGAGTACGTCGGCCCGCTGGTGGACACCCACGTCCACGAGAAGCCGCTGTCGATCGCGATGCGTGAGATCAACTCCGGCATGCTGACCGCGGAGCCCCTCGAAGGCTGACGCGCCACAGACGCCGATCGGGCCCGGCCGCACCCCGTTGGGGTGCGGCCGGGCCCGAGGCGTTTGTGCGGCAATCGGCCTTGCTCGCACGGGAGTTCCTCGTCCGCACGATCCGGCGTCCGCCACCGATGCCGCGCCGGTTCGCCCGCGCTGTCGCGGCGTCGCTACGCTCGAAGGCCGTGAGGCAGACCGCCCGCCCAGGCAGGGAGACGTACCGATGACCAGTCAGCCCCGTCCCCGCGTGGTGCTCGGCGTGTCCGGCGGCATCGCCGCCTACAAGGCGTGCGACGTGCTGCGCCGGTTCACCGAGTCCGGGCACGAGGTGCGCGTGGTGCCGACCGCGGCCGCGCTCAAGTTCGTCGGCGCCCCGACGTGGGCCGCGCTGTCCGGGCAGCCGGTCGCCACCGAGGTGTGGAACGACGTCCACGAAGTCCCGCACGTCCGCATCGGGCAGAACGCCGACCTGGTGATCGTCGCGCCAGCCACGGCCGACGTCCTCGCCAAGGCCGCGCACGGCATCGCCGACGACCTGCTGACCAACACGCTCCTGACCGCCCGCTGCCCCGTCGTGTTCGCGCCCGCGATGCACACCGAGATGTGGGAGCACCCCGCGACCCGCGAGAACGTCGCCACGCTGCGCCGCCGCGGCGCGATCGTCCTCGAACCCGCGGTCGGGCGGCTCACCGGCAAGGACACCGGCAAGGGCCGGCTGCCCGACCCCGAGGAGATCTTCCTCGCCGCACGCCGCGCCCTCGTCCGCGGCACCGCGGAACCCGACCTGGCCGGGCGGCACATCGTCGTGTCGGCGGGCGGCACGCGGGAACCCCTCGACCCGGTGCGGTTCCTCGGCAACCGCTCGTCCGGCAAGCAGGGGTACGCGCTGGCCCGCACCGCGGTCGCCCGCGGCGCCCGGGTCACGCTGGTGTCCGCGAACGTGTCGCTCGCCGACCCCGCGGGCGCCGACGTCGTGCGGGTCGGCACTGCCGTCGAACTCCGCGAAGCCGTGCTGAAGGCCGCCGCCGACGCCGATTGCGTCGTGATGGCCGCGGCGGTCGCCGACTTCCGGCCGGTCGCCTACGCGGGCGGCAAGATCAAGAAGACCGACGCCGAGCCCGACCCGATCGCGCTGGTGAAGAACCCCGACGTCCTCGCCGAGATCTCCCGCGACCGGGTGCGCGCCGGACAGGTCGTCGTCGGATTCGCCGCGGAGACCGACGACGTGCTGGCCAACGGGCGCGCCAAGCTCGCGCGCAAGGGATGCGACCTGCTGGTCGTGAACGAGGTGGGGGAGACCCGCACGTTCGGCGCGGACGGCAACGAAGCCGTGCTCCTCGGTGCGGACGGCGCCGAGACGCCCGTCCCGTTCGGGCCCAAGGACGAACTCGCGGACGCCGTATGGGACCGGGTCGTGGGACTGCTTCCGGAGCCGCCGACCGACCGGTAGGCCGGACGGGCGCGTGAGCAACGCCACGTCGTCTCCCGATGCGGGCACCCGCTCCGGATTCGCAGGTCGTAGGGCTACACTCGGGCCAGAATCCGGCTCGACGCGCCTGCCGCGGACGCGCCGACCAGCCAGCAGCCGCTGCAACACCAGGGAGCGATGTGTCCCGTCGACTGTTCACCTCGGAGTCCGTGACCGAAGGTCACCCGGACAAGATCGCCGACCAGATCAGCGACTCGATCCTGGATGCGCTCCTCAAGGAAGACCCCCGGTCGCGGGTCGCCGTCGAGACGCTCATCACCACCGGCCAGGTCCACGTCGCCGGCGAGGTGACGACCAAGGGCTACGCGGACATCCCCACCATCGTCCGCGACCGCGTCCTGGAAATCGGCTACGACAGCTCGAAGAAGGGCTTCGACGGCGCGTCCTGCGGCGTCTCGGTGTCCATCGGCTCGCAGTCGCCCGACATCGCCCAGGGCGTCGACGACGCCTACGAGGCGCGCGTCGAAGGCGACGACGACGAACTCGACCGCCAGGGTGCCGGCGACCAGGGCCTCATGTTCGGCTACGCGTGCGACGACACGCCCGAGCTGATGCCGCTGCCGATCACGCTGGCGCACCGCCTCTCGCACCGCCTGTCCGAGGTGCGCAAGAACGGGACCATCCCCTACCTGCGCCCGGACGGCAAGACCCAGGTCACCATCGAGTACGACGGCGACCGCCCGGTCCGCCTCGACACCGTCGTCGTGTCCACGCAGCACGCCGCCGACATCGACCTCGACTCGCTGCTCGCCCCGGACATCCGCGAGTACGTCGTCGAGCCCGAGCTCGCCGCGCTCGACATCGACACCGAGGGCTACCGCCTGCTGGTCAACCCGACCGGGCGCTTCGAGATCGGCGGCCCGATGGGCGACGCCGGCCTCACCGGCCGCAAGATCATCATCGACACGTACGGCGGCATGGCCCGCCACGGCGGCGGCGCGTTCTCCGGCAAGGACCCGTCCAAGGTGGACCGTTCGGCCGCGTACGCGATGCGCTGGGTCGCCAAGAACGTCGTCGCCGCGGGCCTCGCGCGCCGCTGCGAGGTGCAGGTCGCGTACGCGATCGGCAAGGCCGCCCCGGTCGGCCTCTTCGTCGAGACGTTCGGCACCGAGACCCTCCCGGTCGAGAAGATCCAGACCGCGATCGCCCAGGTCTTCGACCTGCGCCCGGCCGCGATCATCCGCGACCTGGACCTGCTGCGCCCGATCTACGCGCAGACCGCGGCGTACGGCCACTTCGGCCGCGACCTCCCGGACTTCACCTGGGAGCGCACCGACCGCGTGGAAGCCCTCAAGGCGGCCGTGGGCTCCTGACCCACCGGTCCGGTCTCCGCACCGGACCGCGCGACACCGGACCATCCGACGGCCCGGCGACTCCGACGAGTCGCCGGGCCGTCCGGATCTCCGGGGCGATCGGGACCGTGGGGGCGCTCGCGGTGGTCATGGTCAAGCACGTGAAATAGGTGGCCTTGTCAGTCATATTGTCGTACAAATAACGGGCCTGAGCGCCGCGCCTGCATCCCACCCGGGACCTCCTCGCCGGAGACGCGGCGCTCAACCGCGTTCCGCGGTACCCCGGTTGCGTGGTCGCGTGGTGAAGAGTGGGGCTAGCCCCATCCCCACGGGGCCGCGGAATCCCTACCGTCGATGACATGCTGACCCGACCCGGAATGCGCGCGTCCGACGTCGACAGGGAAGCCGCGGTCGCGCTGCTGAAGGACCACCACGCCGAGGGACGCCTGACCCTCGACGAGTTCGACGAGCGCATCGGGGCCGCCTACGCCGCCGTCACGCTCGGCGAACTCGCCCGCCTCATCAGCGACTTGCCGCCGCCGGTACGCCTCGAATACGACGTCGCCCTGCTGCGCGGCCAGCCGGTCCCCGCCACACCGCCGCCCGCGCCGTCCCCGGCGCGCCCCGCAGACCCGGCACCCTGGCCGGCCGAGGCCTTCCAGCCCCCGGCCCGCAGCCGACCGCGTCGCGACCCGGTGAACGGCCGCGCCGTCCTGCACGGCTTGTGGACGGCACTGTTCGCGGTGACCGGCGTGAACACCGCGATCTGGTTCCTGGTCCTGATCACCCACGGCCCGGTCTACTTCTGGCCGATCTGGGTCTTCGGCCCGGCGGGAGCGGTCCTGGGGGCGGCCGAGCTGTGCGTGCGGCGGCACGGGGAGGTCGAGCGCTGAGGGCGGAGCTTGAGGGGCTGGCCGGCTGACCCGGCGCGGCACGTGAGCATCCGGGCCTGCCCGGGCCGCGCGTCGGCGTTCGGACCGGGCCGACGCCGAGACCGCCACCGGCCATGCGCCCCGTCCGCCCCCGTCCCCGTCCCTGCGTGCCCCGCCGTCGACTGTCCCCCTGGTCTGGGAAAATGCGGGTGTGGGTGAGCACACGGCGGGGGAGGACGGCGGGCGGTCTCCGGCTCCGGGGGAGCAGATGGAGATCGCGGTTGCCGCTGCGCGGAAGGCCGCGAAGAAGGCCAAGCCGAAGAAGGCGCCGGTGCTCGCCGCCGAGTTGCCGGTGGCGCGGGTGGCCGTGGACAAGGGGCTGTCCCACCTCGACCAGTTCTACGACTATGCGGTGCCGGAGACGATGGCGGACACCGCCAAGCCCGGCGTGCGGGTGCGCGTCCGGTTCGGCGGGCACGCGTCCGGCGACCGGCGGCGCGGTGGCGGGCTGGTCGACGGGATCGTCGTCGACCGGTTGGCCGCGTCGGACTACAGCGGTCCGCTGGCGCGGATCGAGCGGGTCCTGTCGCCCGAGCCCGTGCTGCCCGCCCGCATGCTCGATCTCGCCCGCGCGGTTGCCGACCGTTACGCGGGCACCCTCGCGGACGTCCTGTCCCTCGCGCTCCCGCCCCGGCACACCCGCGCCGAAGCCGAGCCCGCCGCGGATCCGCTGCCCGACCTGCCCGTGCCGGCCCCCGCGACCTGGGTCCGCTACACCGGCGGCGAGGCGCTGCTGGCCGCGCTGGCCGACGGCGGCGTGCCGCGCACGGTGTGGACGGCACTGCCCGGCCCCGATTGGCCCGACGAGGTCGCCCGGGCGATGGCCGCGACGTTGTCCGGCGGCCGCGGTGCGCTCGTGGTGCTGCCGGACGGCAAGCTCGTCGCGCGCGTCGACGAGGCCCTCGAACGGCTCCTCGGCCGCGGCCGGCACATCGCCCTGACCGCCGACGCGGGTCCGGAGGAGCGCTACCGGCGCTGGCTCGCGGTGAGCCGCGGCACCGTCAAAGCGGTCGTGGGGACGCGCGCGGCGATGTTCGCGCCGGTCGCCGATCTCGGGCTGGCGGCGTTGTGGGACGACGGGGATTCCGCGCATTCCGAGCCGCGTGCCCCGCAGCCGCACGTGCGGGAGGTCCTGGTGATGCGGGCGCTGCGCGAGCAGGCGGCGTTCCTGGTCGGCGGGAACACGGCGTCCGTCGACGCGGCGCAGTTGGTGCGTTCGGGCTGGGCGCAGCCGGTGGATGCGCCGCGGGCGGAGGTGCGGGCGGCGGCGCCGCTGATCCGTACGGTGGGCGATTTCGATCTGGCGCGGGACGAGGCGGCGCGGACGGCGCGGCTGCCGTCGATGGCATGGGATGCGGCGCGGCGGGGGCTGGAGTCGGGGCCGGTTCTGGTGCAGGTGCCGCGGCGGGGCTATGTGCCGCATGCGGCGTGCCAGCGGTGCCGGACGGCGGCGCGGTGCGAGTCGTGTGCGGGTCCGCTCGGACTGACGGGGGCCGAGGGGGCGCTGCTGTGCGCGTGGTGCGGGCGGCACGAGGTCGGGTGGCGGTGTCCGCGGTGCGGCGGGGGGCGGCTGCGGGCGAGTGTGGTGGGGGCGCGGCGTACCGCGGAGGAGTTGGGGCGGGCGTTTCCGCGGGTGCCGGTGCGGACGTCGGGGCGGGACGCGGTGCTGGCGTCGGTGCCGGATGTTCCGGCGCTGGTGGTGGCGACGCCGGGCGCGGAGCCGGTGGCGGCGGAGGGTTATGCGGCGGCGTTGCTGCTGGACGGCTGGCTGTTGCTGAGCCGTCCGGATCTGCGGGCGGGCGAGGAGGCGTTGCGGCGGTGGCTGGCCGCGGCGTCGCTCGTCCGGCCGGCGTCGTCGGGCGGCACGGTGGTGATGGTGGGGGAGCCGACGCTGCGGCCGGTGCAGGCGTTGGTGCGGTGGGATCCGCAGGGGTTCGCACGGACCGAGTTGGAGGAGCGCGCGGAGCTGGGGTTCCCGCCGGTGTCGCGGATGGCGTCGGTGACCGGGTCGCCGGCCGCGGTCGCGGACTTGCTGGCGATGGTGCGGCTGCCGGACGGGACGGATGTGCTGGGCCCGGTTCCGGCGCCGCTGCCGGTGCGGCAGGCGCCGCAGGCCGAGTCGCGGCGGCCGGGGAAGGCGGCGGCGGCGCGGGCCGCGATAGACCGTTCCGCGGCGCAGGCCGCGGCGGGTCTCGCGTTGTGGAGTGAGCGCCCGGCCTCGGACGGCGGTGCCGCGCCGTCCGAGGACCGGCGCGAGCGGGTGCTGCTGCGGGTCTCGCCGGGCCGCGGCGCGGAGTTGGCGGCGGCGCTCAAGGCCGCGCAGGCACAGCGGATGGCGCGCGGACCGGGGGAGCCGGTGTGGGTGCGGATGGATCCGCTGGACATCGGCTGAGGCCGCCGCCGCGGGTGGGCGGGGTGGCCGGTCTGGGGTCGGTCTTGCCGGGTCAGGCCTGCTTGGCGTAGTCGCCGATCTTGCCGGCGAAGTCCAGGACGACCGCGGCTTCGCTGCCGACGACCCAGGCGTCGTGTCCCGGGTCGCAGACGAACGCGTCGCCGGGCCCGGCTTCCGCTTCGGTGCCGTCGTCCATGCGGATGTGGAGCCTGCCTTGGACGACGTAGCCGTAGTGGTGGAACTGGCAGCTCGCCGTGCCGGCGATGGGTCCGACGGATTCCGACCACTTCCAGCCCGGTTCGAAGCGGGCGCGGCCGAAGGTCAGGCCGGGCAGTTCGAGGACGTCGAGGCGGCCCTTCGGGAAATCGCGGGTCTCGTCGGCTTTGTCGGGGGAGCGTACTTCGAGCATGGTGCTTTCGCCTCCGTTCCCATGGTCTCCCGGCAGCGCGCCCAAGTGAAGATCACCGGCCGGATCGGCGGGCGCGCCGTCGGTAGACTGGGCGGATTGCGGGGGGTGGCGGCGGCTCGCCGGCCCCGGTCTCTTTTTCCGGTCGAACGGGAGTTCTTCTGTGGCAGTTCAGCCGATCCGCCTCTTCGGTGATCCGGTGTTGCGTACCGCGGCGGATCCGGTGACCGTCTTCGACAAAGAGCTGCGGGTCCTGGTCAAGGACCTGACCGACACGATGACGGATGCGCCCGGTGCCGGTCTGGCGGCGCCGCAGATCGGTGTCTCGCTGCGGGTGTTCACCTACAACGTCGACGGCGAGATAGGGCACTTGATCAATCCCGACCTCGATCTGTCGGACGACGAGCAGGAAGGCCCGGAGGGCTGCCTGTCGCTGCCCGGCCTCGCTTACGACACCAAGCGTGCGTTCGGCGTCGTCGCCAAGGGCTTCAACATGTTCGGCGACCCGGTGACCATCGAAGGCACCCAGCTGCTGTCCCGGTGCATCCAGCACGAGACCGACCACCTCGACGGCATCCTCTTCATCGACCGGCTCGACCGCGAGCAGCGGAAGCTGGCGCTCAAGGCGATCCGCGACGCCGAGTGGTCGGGTCAGGCCCCGCCGACCGTGAAGGTGTCGCCGCACGGGACGTTCGGAAAGGCGCTCTGATCCCCATGCGTCTGGTGTTCGCCGGGACCCCCGAGGTGGCGGTCCCCTCCCTCGAAGCACTCATCGCGTCGCGGCACGACGTCGTCGCGGTCGTCACCCGCCCCGACGCGCCCGCCGGCCGCGGCCGCAAGCTCCGCCCGTCGCCGGTCGCCGAATGCGCCCTCGACCACGGCATCGAGGTGCTGCGCCCCGGGAAGCCGCGCGAGCCGGAGTTCCTGGCCCGGCTGACCGAGATCGCGCCCGACTGCTGCCCCGTCGTCGCGTATGGTGCGCTGCTGCCGAAGGCCGCCCTCGACATTCCGGCGCGCGGCTGGGTGAACCTGCACTTCTCGCTGCTGCCCGCATGGCGCGGCGCGGCGCCCGTGCAGCACGCCGTCCTCGCGGGCGACGACGTGACCGGCGCCTGCACCTTCCTCATCGAGGAAGGCCTCGACTCCGGGCCGGTGTTCGGCTGCGTGACCGACGAAGTCCGGCCCGGCGACACCAGCGGCGACCTGCTGGAGCGGCTGTCCCGGTCCGGCGCGCGGCTCCTCACCGCGACGATGGACGGCATCGACGACGGCTCCCTCGTCGCGGTGCCCCAGCCGCCGGACGGCATCTCGCTCGCCCCGAAGATCACCGTGACCGACGCCCGCGTCGACTGGGCCACACCCGCCATGCGCGTGGACCGCGTCGCCCGCGGCTGCACCCCCGCGCCCGGCGCCTGGACCACGTTCCGCGGCGAACGCGTCAAGCTCGCCCCGGTCCGGCTGCGCGCCGGCGACAACGCGCTCGCGCCCGGCCAGATCGCCGTCGAACGCAAGGTCGTCCGCGTCGGCACCGGCAGCCACGCCGTCGAACTCACCGACGTCCAGCCGCAGGGCAAGCGCATGATGGCCGCCGTCGACTGGGCGCGCGGCGTGCGGCCCGAGGACGGCGAAACGTTCGACGCCGCCGCGGATACCGAGGAGTCCTCGTGACCCGTCCCGTCACCCCCGGCCGCACACCCGGGTCACCGGACACCGGGGCACGCGGCAAAGCCGCCCGCACCTACCGCCGCCCCAAGCCGGACGCCGCGCGGCGGGCCGCGTTCGACGTCCTGCGGCAGGTCGACGAACGCGACGCCTACGCGAACCTCGTCCTGCCCGGCCTCCTGCGCGACCGGCGCATGACCGGCCGCGACGCCGCGCTCGCCACCGAACTCGTGCACGGCACGCTGCGTCGCCAGGGCACCTACGACGCGATCCTCGACCGGTGCGTCGACCGGCCCATCAACGAGGTCGACCCGCCGGTCCTCGACGTGCTGTGCCTGGGCGCGCACCAGCTGCTGTCCACCCGCATCCCCACGCACGCCGCGGTGTCCGCCACCGTCGAACTCGCTCGCGGCGTCCTCGGCGACGGCCGCGCCAAGTTCGTCAACGCGGTGCTCCGCAAGGTCGCCGCGAAGGACCTCGACACGTGGCTCGACGAGGTCGCGCCGCCGTACGACGAGGACCCCGAAGGGTTCCTGTCCGTCGTCCACTCCCACCCCCGGTGGGTCGTGGGCGCGCTGTGGGACGCCCTCGGCGGCGGACGCGAAGGCATCGAAGCGCTCCTCGCGGCCGACAACGCCCCGCCCGCGGTCACCCTGGTCGCCCGGCCGGGCCGCGCCACCCTCGAGGAGCTGTTCGAGGCGGGCGCGGCGCCCGGCCGCTGGTCGCCGCTCGCCGCGGTCCTGCCCGAAGGCGACCCGGGTGCGCTGGCCGCCGTCCGCGACGGCCGCGCGGGCGTCCAGGACGAAGGCAGCCAGCTCGTCGCCCAGGCCCTCGCCAACGCCGACGTCGCCGGGACGGAGACCCGCTGGCTCGACCTGTGCGCGGGCCCCGGCGGCAAGGCAGGGCTCCTCGCCGCCATCGCCACCCAGCGCGACGTGGCCCTGCTCGCCGTCGAGCGCCGCCACCACCGCGCCCGCCTGGTCCGCAACGCCATCGGCTGGAACACCCGCCACCAGGTCGTCACCGCGGACGGCACCCGCCCCGCGTGGGCGCCCGGGTCGTTCGACCGGGTCATCGCCGACGTGCCGTGCAGCGGCCTCGGCGCGCTGCGCCGCCGCCCCGAGTCCCGGTGGCGGCGCCGCCCCGAGGACATCGCCGAGCTGGGCCCGCTGCAGCGCGAACTGCTGGCGTCGGCCCTCGCCGCGGTACGCCCGGGCGGCGTCGTCGCCTACGTGACCTGCTCCCCGCACCGGGCCGAGACGCGGGCGGTCGTCGACGACGTGCTCGGGTCGGCGGCGGGGAAGGGCTTCGTCCTGGCGGACGCGCGGCCGTACTTCCCCGGCGTGACCGAGCTGGGCGACGGGCCGGACGTGCAGCTGTGGCCGCACCTGCACGGCACGGACGCGATGTACACGGCGCTGCTGCGGCGCAGCGAAGGCTGAGCCCGGCGGGGTGGGCCGTCCGAGTGGAAGATGCCCCTCGGACGGGTGGTCGTGCGGCGGCCCGCGGGTCGCCCGTGCGGCCCGAGTCGTACGCCTCCCGAGGGAACCGCACCCCGCCTTGGTCACTCGTTGTGATGATCCTGGGCCGCGCGGGTCGGGAAATCCGCCCTTGACGGGATAGTTGCCGGAAAGAGGGCATAGGTCGTTAGTCGCCTTGATCGCCACAAGGTGACGCACGACCCAGGAGCACGACCCGATGCCCGTTGCGCCAGCCCCCGTACTCGACCGCCGCAGCCCCCCGTTCCGGCGCGGACCGGTGCGCGGGTCCGCCGCACGCCTGGGCGGGGAGCTTCGCGACGAGTGGCTGCGGCTGACGGCTTCGCCGCTCGCCCAGCTGCGGCGCAGGGGCCTGCGGGCGGTTCCGCTGGCGGTGGGGGCGACGCTGCTGGTCGCGTTCTTCCATCTGGTGCAGCACGTTCCGTGGGGTGCCGCGGTGACCCACGACCTGGGCGGGGTGCGGGCCGACCAGCCGGTGTGGCTGGCGCTGCTGCGGACCCCCGTGTCGCTGTTCGTGCCCGCGCCGGATCTGCCGGTGTGGGGCGCGCTGGCGCAGGTGCTGATCGTGTTCGGTCTCGGTGAACTGACGTTCGGGATCCGGCGGACCTTGTTCGTGGCCTATTTGGCGACGCTCGCCGGGACGCTCGCGGCGCGCGGGATGGTCGCGCTCGGGCCGGACCGGATCCTCGGCATCGAACCGCGGCTGGCGCACGTGTTCGACACGGGGCCGTCGGCGGCGGTCGTCGGCCTGGTCGTGGCGATCGCCTGGGCCGACCGGGCGTGGACGCTCATGGCCGTGGTGTGGGGGCTGATGATCGCCGAGGTGGCGTGGAAGCCGAACCTCGCCGGGCGGGAGCACCTGATCGGGATGGCCGTCGTGCTGGGCTACGCGGTGGCGTCCGAGGCGTGGCGGCGCGGGCGCGAAGTACGCGCGATCGTCGAGTGGACCGATCGGCGCGGCGTCGAGGTGAAGGCCGCCCGATAGCCGGAAGCGGGTGCCGTCGGAGATTCCGGCGGCACCCGCTTCGCGGTGTTCCGGGTCAGTGGGCGCAGGCCCAGGCGGCCTTCGTGGTGGCGTCGTTCGCGAGCGCGCGGAGCTTGTCGACCGCGGCGCCCGGGTCGCGGCCGTCGTACACCGCGGACCCGGCGACGAACACGTCGGCGCCGGCTTCCGCGCAGCGCTCGATCGTCTCCGCGGACACCCCGCCGTCGACCTGGAGCCACATGTCCAGGCCGTGCTTGCCGATGAGTTCCCGGGTGCGGCGGATCTTCGGGAGCATGATGTCGAGGAACTTCTGGCCGCCGAAGCCCGGTTCGACGGTCATCACGAGGATCATGTCGAGTTCCGGCAGCAGGTCCTCGAAGGGCTCGATCGGGGTGGCCGGCTTGAGCGCCATCGACGCGCGGGCGCCGGCCGCGCGGATCGAGCGGGCGAGGCGGACCGGCGCGGCGGCGGCTTCGACGTGGAAGGTGACACTGCCCGCGCCGGCCTCGGCGTAGGCGGGCGCCCAGCGGTCCGGGTCCGCGATCATCAGGTGCGCGTCGACGGGGGTGTCCGCGGCCTTGAGGATGGATTCCACGACGGGCAGGCCCAGCGTGAGGTTGGGGACGAAGTGGTTGTCCATCACGTCGACATGGAGCCAGTCGGCGTTGGCGACCTTGGCGGTCTCGTCGGCGAGACGCGCGAAGTCCGCGGACAGGATGCTGGGCGAGATCTGAACGGGGGCCATGGGGACAGGGTGCCATCCCCGCGCCCGATGGCTGGAATCGGATGGGCCGATATTCCGACTGCCGGACATCCCGCCGGACACCCCGGATCCTGACGGTGCGTCAGGTGTTCGGCCGACTGCACTGAGTGTGCGTGATGGAACACACAGAAGCGGCAAGGTCAAGTCCGCAGGCAGGCGTGGCACACTTCGAGGTGTACGAATGTCACGTACGCGCGCTCCGGGGTCGGTGAAAATCCGAACCGGCGGTAAAAGTCCGCGACCCGGTCAGCGTCCTCCATCCCGGAGGCGCCGATCGGCTGAACCGGTGGAATTCCGGTACCGACGGTGAAAGTCCGGATGGGAGGCAGCGCGCGGCGGCCGACTTCGCCATGCGGGCTACCCTGCCCCATGCCGAGGTTTGCGTCGTCCTGCCTTCCCGCGGCATGCCCGCAAACCCCGCCCCGGTCCACGCGTCGCGAGATGCGGAGGAGTCCGGGTGTCCGGCGAGGCGGGTCCCACCCCCGAAGGGGTCGACGCGGCGATCGACGTCGCGGCGCACATGCGCCGCGCGATCGACCTGGCCGCACGCGGCCTCGGCACCACCAGCCCCAACCCCGTCGTGGGCAGCGTCGTTCTCGACGCGCACGGCGACATCGCCGGCGAGGGCTTCCACGAAGTCGCCGGCGGCCCGCACGCCGAAGTCGCCGCGCTCCGCGCCGCGGGCGACCGGGCCCGGGGCGGCACCGCGATCGTCACCCTCGAACCGTGCGCCCACACCGGCCGCACCGGGCCCTGCGCCCAAGCGCTCATCGACGCCGGAATCGCGCGCGTCTTCTACGCCGTCTCCGACCCCACCCCCAACGCCTCCGGCGGCGCCGCCATGCTGCGCGCGGCCGGGGTCGAGGTGCACAGCGGCGTCCTCGCCGCCGAAGCCGCGCGCGGCAACGAAGCCTGGCTGACCGCCGCCCGCCTCGGCCGCCCCTTCACCACCTGGAAGTACGCCGCCACTCTCGACGGCCGCATCGCCGCCGCCGACGGCACCAGCCGCTGGATCAGCTCCGCCGCATCCCGCGCCGACGTCCACCGGCTCCGCGCCCGGGTCGACGCGGTCGTCGCCGGATCCGGCACCCTCCTCGCCGACGACCCCCACCTCGCCGTCCGCGGCACCGACGGCCCGGTCCGCCAGCCGCTGCGCGTCGTCGTCGACACCCACGCCCGCATCCCGGCCGGCGCCCGCGTCCTCGACGACGCCGCACCGACCCTCGTCGCGGTCGCCGACGACCTGCCCGCCGCCACCGCCCGGGCCCTCGCAGACCGGATCGCCGGCCGCGCCGAGATCCTGCCGCTGCCGCGCGCCGCCGCGGGCGGACTCGACCTCGACGCCCTCAACAAAGCGCTCTACGCCCGCGGCGTCCGCTCCGTCCTCCTCGAAGGCGGCCCCACCCTCGCCGGCGCCTACGCCGCGGCCGGGCTCGTCGACAAGGTCGTCGCCTACCTCGCCCCCGTCCTCCTCGGCGCCGGCCCCACCGCCCTCGGCCCCGCCGGAATCTCCACCATCGCCGACGCGTTGCGCCTCACCGTCGACGACACGGAAACCGACCGCTTCGGCGGCGACATCCGCATCACCGCACGCCCCGCCCGGCCCCCGTCCGACGAGCCCGTCGCGAACCAGCCCGCAGCCCAGCCCGTGAAGGAGTCCTAGCGTGTTCACCGGAATCGTGGAGGAACTCGGCGAGATCGTCTCCGTCGAGCAGCTCGGAGACTCCGCCCGCCTGACCGTGCACGGCCCCGTCGTCACCGCCGGCGCCCGGCACGGCGACTCCATCGCGGTCAACGGCGTCTGCCTGACCGTCGTCGACGAGAAGATCGACCCCGCCGACGCCACCTTCACCGCCGACGTCATGGCCGAAACGCTCAAGCGCTCCAGCCTCGGCGCCCTCGAACCCGGTTCGCGCGTCAACCTCGAACGCCCGATGGAACTCGGCGGACGCCTCGGCGGCCACCTCGTCCAAGGCCACGTCGACGGCATGGGCACCGTCCTCTCCCGCACCCCAGGCGAGCACTGGGAGATCGTCGAGATCTCGCTGCCCGCCGAACTCGCCCGCTACGTCGTCGACAAGGGCTCCATCACCGTCGACGGCATCAGCCTCACCGTCGTCGAAGCCGGCCCCGACCGGTTCACCGTCAGCCTCATCCCCACCACCCTCGACCTCACCACCCTCGGCGTGAAGAAGGCCGGCGACCCGGTCAACCTCGAGGTCGACGTCATCGCCAAGTACGTCGAACGCCTCCACGCCTACGGCGACCGCACCGCCCCGGCCGCCGGAGCCGAGCCCGCCGGGGACCGGGCATGAACGCCTACCACGCGGTGATGGACTGGCTCCGCGAACCCGCCTTCACCGTCTTCGGGCAGAACGTGGTCCGAGGCGACTTCCTCGGCAACATCTTCGCCCTCGCCACCGTCGCCCTCGCCATGCGCCGCACCATCTGGGCGTGGCCCGTGCAGATCGCCGGATCCCTGCTGCTCATGGGCGTCTACTGGTCGTACCAGCTCGGCGGCAGCTTCTCCCGGCAGATCCTCATCATCGCCATGGCGTCCTACGGCTGGACCCGATGGGCCCGCGGCAAGCGCGCCACCGGCGACATCGAAGTCCGCTTCGCCACCGGCCGCGAACGCGCCGCCCTCGCCGCCGCCATCGTCCTCGGCACCGCCGCCTTCGCCGCGATGCTCGCCGAATGGGGCGTCGTCTGGGACCACCGCTGGTGGATGATCGCCGCCGACGCCTACATCTTCGTCGGAACCGCCGTCGCCACCGTCGCCCAGGCGCGCGGCCTCGTCGAATTCTGGGCGGTGTGGATCGCCGTCGACCTCGTCGGCGTCCCGCTGACCTTCTACAACGGCCTGGTCTTCTCCGGGCTCGTGTACGGGATCTTCCTGGCCATGGTGCTGGCCGGGCTGCGCGACTGGTGGCGCCGCTCCACCGCAGCCCGCCCCGCCGCCACCCGCCAGGAGCACGAATCAACCGCCGCCGCGCGGCACTTGGAAGGAGCACGGGCGTGACCGACAGAAACCCCAGCACCGAGGACACCACCGTGCTCGCATTCCCCGCCCCCGGCAGCCCCGCCGACGCCGCCCCCGACCTCACCCTCGACACCATCGAGGACGCCATCAAGGCCATGGCGGACGGCCAGGCCGTCGTCGTCGTCGACGACGAAGACCGGGAGAACGAAGGCGACCTCATCTTCGCCGCATCGCTCGCGACCCCCGAGCTGATGGGCTTCATGATCCGCTACAGCTCCGGCGTCGTCTGCGTCCCCATGACCGGGCCCGACCTCGACCGCCTCAAGCTCCCCCCGATGACCCAGGTCAACGAGGACAAGAAGGGCACCGCCTACAGCGTCTCCGTGGACGCCAAGGACGGCATACACACAGGCATCTCGGCCGCCGACCGCACCCGCACCGTGCAGCTGCTGTCCGCCGCCGACACCACCGCCGACGACCTCAGCCGCCCCGGGCACATCTTCCCGCTCCGCGCCGTCGAAGGCGGCGTCCTCGTCCGCCCCGGCCACACCGAAGCCGCCGTCGACCTCGCCCGCCTCGCCGGACTCCCGCCCGCCGGCGTCATCTGCGAGGTCGTCCACGACGACGGCTCGATGATGCGGCTGCCCGACCTCGTCCCCTTCGCCCGGCAGCACGGCCTCAAGATCGTCTCCATCGCCGACCTCATCGCCTACCGCCGCCGCACCGAACAGACCGTCGAACGCGCCGCCGAAACCCGCCTGCCCACCGCCTACGGCGACTTCCGCGCCATCGGCTACCGCAGCGCCCTCGACGGCGTCGAGCACATCGCCCTCGTCACCGGCGACATCGGCCCCGGCGAAGACGTCCTCGTCCGCGTCCACTCCGAATGCCTCACCGGCGACGTCTTCGGCTCGCTGCGCTGCGACTGCGGCCCCCAGCTCGCCGCCGCCCTGCGCACCGTCGCCGACGAAGGCCGCGGCGTCGTCCTCTACATGCGCGGACACGAAGGCCGCGGCATCGGCCTCCTCCACAAGCTCCAGGCCTACCAGCTCCAGGACGACGGCCACGACACCGTCGACGCGAACCTCGAACTCGGCCTGCCCGCCGACGCCCGCGACTACGGCACCGGCGCCCAGATCCTCTCCGATCTCGGCGTCCGCTCCATGCGCCTGCTCACCAACAACCCGGCCAAGCGCGCCGGCCTGGAAGGCTACGGCCTGGAAATCCTCGAACGCGTCCCGCTGCCCGTCCACGCCACCGCCGACAACCTGCGCTACCTGCAGACCAAGCGCGACCGCATGGGCCACGACCTGCCCTGGCTCGAACCGGTCGAGCCCGCCGACGCCACCCCGCACGCCGTCAGCTGACGCGCCGCCCGCACCACGGCACCACCCCGCCCGACCCGGTCGCCGGCCTCCGCCCGGCGGCCCGGGCAGCGGACCCCGCCAGACCCACACCCGCCCTCATCCACACCCCGCCCTCATCCCCACCCCAAGAACGGGACACCAAGCGAACATGAGCGGTAACGGAGCCCCCCAGCTCACCGTCGAAGGCTGCCAGGACCTCCGCGTCGGCATCATCGCCGCCCAATGGCACGCCCCCGTCATGGACGGGCTCCTGGCCGGCGCCCGCACCGCCCTCACCGACCTCGGCATCACCGAACCCACCGTGGTCCGCGTCCCCGGCGCCTTCGAACTCCCCGTCGCCGCCAAAGCCCTCGCCGAACGCGGCTACGACGCCGTCGTCGCCCTCGGCGTCGTCATCCGCGGCGGCACCCCGCACTTCGAATACGTGTGCGCCGCCGCCACCGACGGCCTCACCCGCGTCGCCCTCGACACCGGCGTCCCCGTCGGCTTCGGCCTCCTCACCTGCGACAACGAACAGCAAGCCCTCGACCGCGCGGGCATCGAAGGGTCCAAGGAAGACAAGGGCCACGAGGCCGCCACCGCGGCCGTCGCCACCGTCGTCGCGTTGCGTACAGTGGCGGAGCCGACGCGCTGACCACCGGACACACCCCGGGTCGCGCCGCGCATCCGACCGCCGAAAGTGAGAAGTCGATCCCCGCGATGAAGACGTTTGACCAGCTCTTCACCGAGCTCCAGACCAAGGCCGCCGCCGGCGAAACCGGCTCCCGCACCGCCGAACTCGTCCAGCAAGGCGTGCACGCCATCGGCAAGAAGGTCGTCGAAGAAGCCGCCGAAGTCTGGATGGCCGCCGAACACGAAGGCGCCGACCGCTGCGCCGAAGAAATCTCGCAGCTGCTCTACCACCTGCAGGTGATGATGGTCGCGCGCGGCCTCACCCTCGAGGACGTATACGCTCACCTGTGACATCGTCGGCGTCCCCGGCGCCCCGCACCCACCCCGCGCCTGCCCGCACGGGGACGCGGCCGCCGGGGACCCACCCGTGAGAAGGGTCCCCCCATGCTGCGCATCGCCGTCCCGAACAAGGGTTCGCTCTCGGAGCCTGCGTCGGCGATGCTCCATGAGGCCGGCTACCGGCAGCGCAGCCACAGCAAGGAACTCGTCCTCGTCGACCCCGACAACAGCGTCGAGTTCTTCTTCCTGCGCCCCCGCGACATCGCCGTCTACGTCGGCTCCGGCCGCCTCGACGCGGGCATCACCGGCCGCGACCTCCTCCTCGACTCCGGCGCCGACGCCGAGGAGATCCTGCAACTCGGCCTCGCCCCGGCCACGTTCCGCTGGGCCGCACCCGTCGGCGGCTACACCTCCGCCAAGGAACTCGCCGGCGCCCGCATCGCGTCCTCCTACGTCGGCCTCGTGCAGCGCCACCTCGCCGACCAGGGCGTCGAAGCCGCCGCCGTCGTCAAGCTCGACGGCGCCGTCGAAACCGCCATCCAGCTCGGCGTCGCCGACGTCATCGCCGACGTCGTGGAAACCGGCACCACGCTGCGCCAGGCCGGCCTGGAGATCTTCGGCGAGCCGATCCTGCACTCCGAAGCGGTGCTGATCCGCCGCACCGGCGCCGAACCGTCCCGCGAGGTCGACCAGCTCGTCCGCCGCCTCCAGGGCGTCCTGGTGGCCCGCCGCTACGTGATGATGGACTACGACATCCGCGCGGAGCGCGTCGAGGAAGCCGTCGCGCTCACCCCCGGCCTCGAGTCGCCGACGGTGTCGCCGCTGCACAACGAAGGCTGGGTCGCCGTCCGTTCGATGGTGCCGCGCCGCGACGCCCAGCGGATCATGGACGACCTGTGGGACATCGGCGCCCGCGCCATCCTGGTCACCGGCATCCACGCCTGCCGTATCTGACGCCCCATCCGTGCCCGGTCGCCCGCGTGTCGCGCGGGGGGCCGGGCACGGTGCGTTCGGCCGGTGCGGGACACTGTGGCGATACGTTTCGCCGACACCGGCGGCCGCCGATTCCGGCATCGGCTCGTCCGCTGCCCTTGCCGTCGTCGTCGCCGGCCGCTCTTCCATCGACTTTCCACCACCGAACACCCTCGGGACACCGCGCATGACGGAGCACACCATCGGCACCGAACCGGACCGGCACACGCGCGCCGACCTGCCCCGCACCTGGTATCCGAAGCGCAGCCGCCTGGTCACCCGCATCGTCGGTCTCGTCATCCTCGGCGGCCTCGTCGCCCTCGCCGTAGCCCTGCCCGAAGACGGCGGCTGGAACATCGGCTCCAAGCTCGGCGTCGTCGCCACCGGCGTCTTCGGCCTCTGCTTCATGCTCATGCTCGGCCGCCCGAAGGTCGTCGCCACCGAACACGGCGTCCGCGTGGTCAACCTGCTGCGCGTCGTCGAACTCCAGTGGGCGCAGATCATCCGCGTCCAGCTCAGGCAAGGCGACCCGTGGGTGTTCCTCGACCTCTCCGACGGCGAGACGCTCGCGGTCATGGGCATCCAGGTGTCCAACGGACGCGCCGACGCCATCCGGGCGGCCGGGGAACTGCGGGATCTCGTGGAGCACTTCGGCGGGACCGAACCGGCGGACCGGTAGGGACGACCCGTCCTGCCTCGTCGCGGGGGCGGGCGAGTACGGGCGCGCGGTGAAGCGGAGCGCCACGTTCGAGGGAAATCCGAGGGCGTCCGCTTCACTCGTTCCGGCGAAATCGGGGGCGGCAGCGGGCGCAGGGGCGCGCGAAGGGCGCACGAGAGCGGAGCCGCACGCCGCGCGCCGGTGGCCGGCCTGGTCTCAGCCGGCCAACTCGCGTTCCAGCGCGGTCCGGAAACGCGGTGTCACCCGCACGTCCCCTATCCACGCGGCGAGCCGCTCGGCTTCGACCGCCACGGCCTTCTCGGCGTCGGTGCCGACGTCGGCGAGCAGCCGCCAGACCACGTCGCCGTCCGCACGCTGCGCCCAGCCGCCGACCACCCGGCCCTGCCACCACACCGTCGGTCCGACATTGCCCGACCGGTCGAACAGCGCGGCCTTCGCATCGTCGGGGAAGTACCAGCCGCGGCCCTGCCAGCCCATCGGCGTCGGGTCCAACGCGGGCAGCAGCGCGGCCCGGTCCGGCGCCGCACCGGGCGCGTCCACGTCGTCCGGCAGCACGAACCCCGCACCCTCGTCCAACGTCACCGGAACCGCGGCGACGGCCTTCAGCGCGGCGCGGACCTGGGTGAGCGTCCAGCCCGTCCACCACTTCAGATCCGCCTCGGTGCCCGGGCCGTAGGACGCCAGCCAGGCGCGTACCAGCGCGGCCCGTGCGTCACCTGCGGGGAGATCGGGCAGCGGCTCCGGGGCGATCTGCCAGCGGTACTGGCTGCTCGTCCACGAGCCCTTCGGGCGTCCCCGCACGATCCGGCCGTCCATCGCGAGCTTGCGCATGATGCGCGTGCCCGCGGTCTGCTCGGTCTCCCACTTGGTCCCCGGGGCGTAGACGACCGGTTCGCGCAACCGGGGTTCCAGCGCCGACAGTTCCGTGCTGGTGGCCTCCGGGAGGCCGGACAGGTGGGCGACGATGGAGTCCTCGACCTCCGCCACCCAAGCCGCGTCGAGCGTGCCGCCGCGGAAGCCTAGCTTGAGCATGTCGCGCAGCGCCTTCTCGGCCATCGGCGCCGTGGTGGACGAGTGGACGACCGCGGCCATCGGGTCGGTCACGACGAAGACGGTGCGGCGCATGCCGGCCATCCGGACAAGCGTCCGGTCGTCGTAGAGCGCCCGCTCCACATCCGCGGCCCCGACACGGCTGCGTGCCGCCACGGACAGGAACACGCTCGCCGGGTCGGTCGAATGCAACGCGACGAGAGACTCCGTCACCTGCTCCGCGGACTGCGCCGCCGGCTCCGGGAGTTGGCGCCGGACCAGCCGAGCGCGCCGTTCCGCGGCATCGATGTGCCTGGTCTTCGCCATCCCCGTTGATCCCCTCGCCGACGTACGCCGTGCCCGCTCGCCGGCCCGGGGTGCGGGGCCGGTCCCGCGCGTAGCCTCGCATGGCGCACCGACACGGCGGCCGGTGCACACGCCGGTGGGGTGCGGCGCGCCGGGTGGGTCTTCCGCCGGGTGCCGACGGGTCCTGAACGTGCCTATGTGTCAGGTGCGGCCGCCGGCTGTTTCGCCGTAGGCCTGGAGCAGGTCGGGCAGCCGCAGTGTGGTCAGCTCTTCGTGGTCGGGCTCGCCGGGGAGGCCGACCAGACGCAGGTCTCGGTAGGCGCACGACTTCTCGTACAGCGTCCGGACGAACCGGGCGTTCCCCAACTCGTCTATCCACTCCCGCTCGCACACATGTCCGGTGATGCTGCGCATCTCCGCGACACAGTCCTCGTCCCAGACGTCCCCGCCGACCGCCGCGAGATGCTCGGCTATGCGCGCCAAGTCGTCGGCGCCGTAGCTGGGGAAGTCCACGCGCGAGGTGAAGCGCGAGGTCAGGCCGGGATTGACGGTCAGCAGCCGGTCCATGCCCTCCGGGTAGCCCGCCAGGATGACCACCAAGCGGTCCCGGTCGTCCTCGGCGCGCTTGAGCAGGACCTGGATGGCCTCGTCGCCGTACGCGTCGCCCTTCGCGTAACCCGATCCGGCGAGCGCGTACGCCTCGTCCACGAACAGCACCCCGCCGAGCGCCGAATCGATCAGCTCGTTCGTCTTCACCGCGGTCTGGCCCAGGAACTCGCCGACCAGATCGGCGCGCTGCGCCTCGACGAGCCGGTCCGATTCGAGCAGTCCGAGCGCATGGAACACCCGGCCCAGCAGGCGTGCCACGGTCGTCTTGCCGGTGCCGGACGGCCCGGAGAACACGAAGTGCCGCTTCGGCGCCCCCGCGGGCATCCCGCGGGCCTGCCGCAGCCGCCCCATGCGCATCTGCGCGGACAGGGCGCGGACTTGGCGCTTGACCGGTTCGAGGCCGACCATGCGTTCGAGTTCGTCCAGCGCGGCGGCGAGGTCCTCGGCGGCCGCGGCGGCGGGAGCGGCGGGGACGCTGCCGGTGGAGGTGGGGGAAGGCGCGGCGGCGGAGGGGGCGGTGCTGCGGGTGTCTTCGTGGGGCAGGGTGCTGTCGGGGTCGTCGGTGTCCGGGGATTCCGGGCTGCCCGGGGTTGTGGGCGTGCTCGGGGTGTCGGCATCGGCGCCGCCGGTGTCGGGGCCGGGCGGGAGGTCCGCCGGCCCGGTCGCCGTGTCGGTGGGCAGGACGGGGCCGGCCAGGCGGGCGGTGGCGTCGTAGGTGCCGGACGGCGGGGCGTTGTGCAGCATGGCGGTGGTGTCGGCCGAGCGGGAGCCGCCGACGACGTCCAGCGCGTCCACGGCGTCGAGGGTGTCCAGCGGATCGGCGGCGTCCGCGAGTTCGGCGGTGAGCGCGGCGAGACGCACGGCCGTGTCCATGAACGCCGGATCGGCATGGTGCACGGCCCGGTACAGGGGGAGCGCGGCCGGGGCGCGGCCCGTCTCCTCGTACGCGCGGGCCAGCCAGTACCGGAGCTCCTTGCGCTGCGGATGCTCGGACCGGCAGCGTGCCAGCGCCGTCGCCAGCACCTGCTCGGCCTTGTCGTACAGCCCGAGCCGGACCCGCGCCATGCCCGCGAACAGGCCCGCCTCCACGCCCAGCAGGGGATCGTCTTCCAAACCGCCCGTGTGGCGCAGCAGTTGCTGCCAGTCCTTGCCGAGGTAGGCGCGGCAGGCGAGGAGGAACCGGGTCGACGCGTCGCCGTCCGGCGGCGGGCAGTGCGCGAGCGCGGTGTCGAGTTCCGGCAGGTGGCGTCCGTCGAGCCAGTGCGAGGCGTGCGCAAGTGCCAGGTCGCGCGGCGTCTCCAGCACGAGCTGCACCCACCAGCCCAGCCAGTACCAGGAGTTGAGCGGACGGCGGTACTTGGTGCGCTGCTCGCCGAACCGGTCGCGGTGCGCATGCATCGCGACGACCGCGCCCGCGACGTCGACCTTCAACGCGTGCAGGCCCAGCCAGGCGTCGGCCATGCCCGGGTCGAGTTCGACGGCATTGCGGAACTCGAGTTCGGCGTGGCCGTACTCGCCGCACACGTAGGCGTCCATGCCGCGCAGCCACGCGCGTTCGGCCGCGCTCGCGGCGCGCCCCCCACGCTCGATGTGCGCCATCCAGGCTCCCTCCCCCGACGCTCACCAGCCCGGTCCGGCATACGCGGGCGGCCCCCACAGCCGCCGGCCGCGCGGCCGTCCCGTTCGGGTATTGCCCCGTGGGCGGCCCGGGCAACACACACGGGCCTGCCCCGGACACGACCTGGGCCGGACACGACAGCGCGGCGGACCGTCGGTCACCCGTGGTGCCCGGTCCGCCACGCACGCGCACCCGCATCGTACCCGCGCAACGCGGAGAAAACGGGTCCCTTGCCGCGATCTCCGGCCCGCGGACACGGCGGATGACCGCGATCAGGTGAGCGCGTGCGCCGGGCGCACTCCGGTGGCGCGCTGCCTGCGCGCTCCCGGGAAAGCTGTCCTGAGCGTGTTCGCGCCGATACGGTCGGTACATGGGCATCGGCGGCGACTCGGGAATCCCGGCGCACGGGGGACCCTCCCCGGCACGGCGCGGCGACGGCACGGGGATGGGCACGGGCAGAGGCGTGGGCGCGGGCTTGGGCGCGGAGTCGAGCGCGAAGTCGACTGCGGGCCCGGGCGCGAGAGCATCCGGCGCGGAATCGGCGGCGGGGCCGGCTCCGGCGGCTCCGCCGGCCGGCGGGGGCCGGGTGGGCAGCGCCGGGAGATCCCGGCGGGCGGCCGGCGCCACGGGGACGCTTGGCGCGCCCACGAGTACCCGGGCCGGGAAGAAAGCCGCCGCGACGGGGACTTCGGGGGGCGCGGGGGCGACCTCCGGCGTGGTGACCGCGCGTTTGGCCGCTGGGAGCACGCGGGAGACCGCACGTCCGCTGCCGGTGCCGAGCCGGGTGCGCGGGGGGACGCTGGCGGCGACGGAACCGCGGGGGGAACCCGCGGTGACCGTTCCGGCGGGGGCGTTGGAAGCCGCGCCGGGTCCGTCGGGGGCGTCCGCGGCGGGACAGGACACGGGTTCGGAGCGAACGCGGGCTGTCGGGGCGGAGCTTGCCCGCGGGGACGGCGAGGCGCCGACGGCGTTGCCGGCGACGGTGGCGGCCGTGTCGGCCTCGGCGTCGGCGGTTGCCGGGGACGAGGACGCGGTCTCCGGCGGCGGCGACGGGGGCGCGCGGATTGCCGGTTCGCTGCCGGGGCCCGCGGTCGTTGCGGCGTCTGCCGGGGTGTCGCGGGCCGGGCTGTCGCGGGCCGGTGCGGACGGGCTGGGCCTCCTGCAGATGCTGCTTCCGGCGGCCGCGCAGGCGCTCGGTCTGGCCGAGCAGTTGGCGCGGGCCGCCGGTGAGGCGAGCACCGATGCGGGGGACCTCAAATACCAGGCCGACATCCTGCGCGACGTGCTGACCGGCCGGGTCACCGACGCCGAACGGATTCCGGTGGCCGGGCTGGGCGCGCTGCTGCAGCGCACCGTCGTCGTGGTGGTCGCCGAACCGGATCCCACCGCGGGGGACGACGCGGCGGCGCTGCGCCGTCAGCAGGACGCGCTCACCGCGGCGTGGACCGCGACCGTGCGGCAGGCCGACCCGGACGGGGTGGTGGCGGGGTATGCGGGCGAGATCGTGGCGCTGCTGACCGCCGTCCCGGGCCAGGACGGGTCGGGGACGGCGCGGGATGCGGCGGGGCGGGTGCGTACCGCGTGCGCGCGGATTCCGCGGACGTTCTCGACGGGGATCAGCCGTCCGGTGCGGGGGCTTGCCGGACTGCCGGAGGCGTACGACCAGGCGCGGCGTGCGGTTGCCGCCGGGCGCCGGCTGCAAGGGCCGGGGGCGGTCACGGACTTCGACCGGCTGGGCGTGTTCCGGCTGCTGTCGCTGCTGCCGCCGGACGGGGAGCTTGAGCGCTTCGCGGACGAGGTGCTGGGGGCGCTGGCGCGTCCGCTCGATGCGGAAGCGGCCGATCTGCGGCGGACGTTGCAGGTGCTGCTGGAGACGAATCTGAACGTCGCCGAGACGTCACGGCGGTTGTACGTGCACTACAACACGCTGCGGTACCGGATCGGCAAGCTGGAACGGCTGGTCGGGCCGTTCACGCAGGATTCCCGGCTGCGGCTGGATCTGCTGATCGCGTTGGAGATCGTGCATCTGGCGGAGGGCGTGGCGGCGCGGGGGGAGTGAGGCCGGGGTGGGGTGCGGCTGCTTCGTGCGGGGGCACGGGCTGCCTCGCGCGGGGCATGGGCGCCGGACGCGGCTTGTGCTTGACTGTGTCACCTAACGAGGTCGGGGCCAGGGACGTGGCCGCAGTCGGAAGGGGCACCACCGTATGGGCGCGCTGTCGGGCATCAAGGTCGTCGAACTCGCAGGAATCGGCCCCGGTCCGTTCGTCGGCATGATGCTGGCCGACGCGGGAGCCGAGATCATCCGCATCGACCGGCTCGGCGGCGGGGGCATGCCGCACCTCGCGGTCGGCCGCGGCCGGCTCGGCGGGCTGGAAGTCGACCTGAAGAACCCGGCGGGCACCGAGACCGTCCTGCGGCTGATCGCGGCGGCGGACGTCGTCGTCGAGGGATTCCGGCCCGGCGTGACCGAACGGCTCGGACTCGGGCCGGACGTCTGCCTCGCCCGCAACCCGCGCCTCGTGTACGCGCGCATGACGGGCTGGGGCCAGGACGGGCCGCTGGCGCCGCGCGCCGGACACGACATCAACTACATCGCGATCTCCGGCGTCCTGCACGCGTTCGCCCGCGCGGGTGAGCGCCCGGTGCCGCCGCTGAACCTGGTGGGCGACTACGGCGGCGGCGCGATGTTCTGCGCCTTCGGCATCCTCGCGGCGCTCGTCGAAGCGCAGCGCTCGGGCCGCGGCCAGATCGTGGACGCCGCCATGACGGACGGCTCCGCGGCGCTGTCGACGTTCATCCACGGCATGCGGGGCGTGGGCGGATGGACGGACGAACCCGGGACCAACCTGCTCGACACCGGAGCACCGTTCTACGACGTGTACGAGGCGTCGGACGGCGGATTCGTCGCGGTGGGCTGCATCGAACCGCAGTTCTATGCGCAGTTCTTGACGGGCCTCGGCGTGTCCGGCGAAGACCTGCCCGGGCAGATGGACCGCGCCGGTTGGCCGGTGCTGCGCGCCCGGTTCACCGAGGTGCTGAAGTCGCGCACCCGGGACGAGTGGACGGCGGTCTTCGCGGAAACCGACGCGTGCGTCACCCCGGTCCTGACCTGGGACGAGGCGGCACGGCACCCGCACAACGCGGCCCGCGGGACGTACGTCACACCGGACGGAACAGTCCAGCCGGAGGCCGCACCCCGCTTCTCGCGGACGCCCTCGGTTGCGGGAGGAGCACCGGGGGAGTTGACGGCGGGGCTGTTGGAGGGGTGGGGCCTGGACGCAGCCGAGGTGGCGAAACTGCGCGCGGACGGGGTCGTGGGGGGACTCGGGGAGGGGTGAGCGCGGGCTGTGGACAACCCGGCGGGAAGTTCACCCGTGAGGGTGGTGGCCTGGGTTGTCCACAGCCGTGAGGGATGAAAACGGCGGGATGAGACGGGGGTTGGGGAGACTCGGGGCGTCGGGGGTGGTTGCCCGATGGCGGAGGAGGCGGGGGAGGGTCCTTCGACGCGGTACCGGCGCCCGACTGGTGGCGGAGGAGGGAGGGCCCGGTAAAGGGCGTCAGTGGTTCTGAACGCCCCCCGCCAAGTGCCGTCCCCGCGGCAGCAGCCGCGACCCCGCCGCGACCGCGAGTGCCAACGCCACCGTGACGCCAAGCCCCACGCGCAGCGTCGTAGCGTCGGCGAGGAAGCCGATGAGGACCGGGCCGAGGAGAAGGCCGGTGTAGGCCATCGTGCCGATGCGGGCGATGGCTGCGCCCGCGTGGGTGGTGTCGTTGCCGCCGAGGGCGCCGCCGACGGAGAACGCGACCGGGACGACGAGGCACACGCCGACGCCGACGAGGAAGAAGCCGATCAAGCCCGCCGCCGTGCCGTTCGCGGCGACGGCGAGGGCCATGCCGGCTGCGGTGGCCACACCCGACGCGGTGAGCACCGCCCGCGCGCCGAAGCGGTCGGTGACGCGGTCGCCGGTGAGGCGGCCGATCGCCATCGCGCCTTCGTAGAGCGGGTACGCCAGCGCGGCGATGGCCTCGGCCGAGCCCAGGGTGTCGCGCAGGTACAGGCCGGACCAGTCGGCGACCGCGCCCTCGATCATGAACGCGCAGAAGGCGATGGCTCCGGCGACGTACACGCCCAAGGGCAGCCGGATACGCGCCTTCGCCGACGAAGTCTCGGCGGTACCGGCTGTCGCGGGCGACTCGTCGCCGCGGCCGACCACGCGGGACGTGGCCGGCGTGTCCGGCAGGTACGTGCCGCGCAGCCAGAACGCCACCGGCAGACCCACCGCCGAGGCGATGACCACCGACTGCGTGAAGTCCAGCCCGGCCCGCGCGCCCAGCGCACCGAGGAGACCGCCGGTGACCGCACCCAGGCTCCAGCCGGCGTGCATGCCGGCCATCAGCGGGCGGCCGTAGCGCTGTTCGAGGATCGACGCCTGCGTGTTCATCGCGACGTCGGTGATGCCGAACACCAGGCCGAAGGCCAAGCCCGCCGCCACGGCGGTGCCGAGGTTGGGGGACAAGCCGATCGCGGCGACGGCAATCGTCGACAGCGTCACGGTGATGCGCAGCAGGGCGCGGCTTCCGTAGCGCGCCACGAGGCGGCCCATCAGTGACATCGTGGCGATGCCGCCGATGCCGAAGGCCAAGACGATCAAGCCGAGTTGCCCGTCGGACACGCCGAGCTTGTCCTTGAGTGCAGGGACGCGGACCGTCCACACCGCGCACAGGGCGCCCGCGAGGGCGAACGTTCCCGCGGTGCCGATCCGCGCCCGGCGCAGCCCGCTGTCCACGGCGGAAGCGGCGTCGGTCGCGGGGGCAGAGGGTGCGGAGGGTGTGGAGGGCGCAGTCAAGGGCTCCGCGTGTTCGGCGATCGAAGCGCCGGTCGCGGGCGTGACGGTCGATGCAAGGTCGTCGGATATCGCGGAGGAAGCCTGGTCGGCTGCCATGGGGGTGCCCCTTCCGGGGGACGTAGCGCAGGTGAGGCGAAGAGGCCGGGGCGCGCCGGAGCTGCCCCGGAACCGGGCGGAAGTCGGAATGCGCGGGCCGATGTCGCGGACGCCGCCGTAGTGCGGCGGGGCCGTTCGGCCGGCCCGGATGCGCCGTGCCGGTGTGGTGACGAAGCGTCGGTGGCGCGTCAGCCGGTGGTGGGTGCGGAACCGCCGGGGTCGACGCCGACGCGCGGGTGGCCGGGGCGTTGTCCGCGGTCCGTGGCGCCGCGGGCGGCTGCCGCACCCGCGGTGGCGGGCGTGCGGCCGATGCGGGTCCCGGCGTCGTCGAGCAGCGCGTGGAGCCGGATGCGGAGTTCCTCGCACTCGGCGGCGTCGAACAGCTCGGGGTCGTACTCCATGGCTTCCCACAGCCCGTCCACGGCGAGGCGGACCACGCGGTCGGTGACCGGGTCCAGCTCCTCGTGGTCGGGACGGCGGTGCCAGCGGCGCGTGGCGGCGCTCAGCGGGTCGCTCAACTGGGCGTCGGTCGCGGCGGCGGCGACGACCGCCCATCGTCGGCGCGGGCGCGCGGGCGCGTCGGCGGTGACGATCTCGAACGTCGCGTCGATGTACGCCCGCGTGTAGTCCCCGCGGGCCGCGCCGCGCCGGGCCTCGACGGCGGCGTCGAACTCGTCGATGAGCCGCTGCACGAGGGCCTTGACCAGCGCGTCCTTCGTACCGAAGTGGTACAGCAGGCCTCCCTTGCTCACGCCGGCTTGCGCGGCGACGGCGGCCAGCGTCAAGGCCGAGGTGCCGCGCTCGGCGAGCAGCTGCTCGGCGGCGTCGAGGAGGAGGTCACGCTTCATGCGGAGAACTGTACCGTCCGGACGGTACAGTCCGCGAGGGCTTTTCTCGCCAGGCGGGAGCCCCGGCAAGACCCGATCTGAGCTGCCGACGCGCGACCGGCGAGCCGCGCACCCCGCATGCGCACCCGCCGCCGCCGGGCACAGATGGACCGCATCGTGGCAGAGAACCGGGTGGAATCGGGGGGTTTCGGGGATTCCGGCCAGGGGTGCACGCAGGCGCACCTACGTTCGGGGCGTCGCGAGTCGGGGCGTCGTCGGGCCTTCCCGTCCCGGCTCGCGGCTCGGCCCCGATGTCCCGAGGGGCCGGACCGACAAGCGTGGGGAGCAGCTGTGGACGCGTACGGCGATATCCAGTCGGGCATCCAATCGGGCACCGTGCCCGCGACCGGGTCGGCGGCAACGGCCGGGCGGCCCGCGGCGGCCGGGGCCGACTTCTCGTCGGGGACCCGGTGGGGCTCGGCGGTCGGGACCGACCCGCTGCCGGAACGCGGCAGCGGCGGCGTGCTGGTGCCGGCCGGCGCCCCGGCCGGGGTGGTCGCGGTGGCCGCGGTCGTGGACGCCGAACCGGCGGTGTTCGCCGCGCCGCCCCGGGTGACGCGGCTGCTCGGCGAGACGTCGCCCGCGCGGCGGCGGGTGCTGCGGCACCCCATGTACCGGCAGCTCGCCGAGCCCGCCGACGTGCGCGTGTTCATGGAGCACCACGTGTTCGCGGTGTGGGACTTCATGTCGCTGCTCACCGTCCTGCAACGGCAGTTGACGTGTGTCGAGATCCCGTGGACGCCGCGCGGCAACCCCGAGGCGCGGCGCCTGGTCAACGAGATCGTGCTCACCGAGGAGAGCGACCTGACCGGCAACGGGCCGCGCAGCCACTTCGAGCTGTACCTGGAAGCCATGGCCGCCGCCGGAGCCGACACGACCGCCGTGCGCTGCTTCCTCGACCTGCTGGCCGACGGGATCGCGGTCCCGGACGCCGTCGAGCTGTGTGGCGCTCCGCCCGCGGCGGCCGCGTTCGTCCGGCATACCTGGCGGATCGTCGAGCACGCCCCCGTGCACTGCGTGGCCGCGGCCTTCGCGCTCGGCCGGGAAGAACTGGTGCCGCGCATGTTCGAACACGTCCTGGACGAGGGCGACCCGGGTGCGGAACCCGCTCCCGGCGACGGCGATTTCGGGCTGTTCCGCGAATACCTTCAACGGCACATCGAGGTGGACGGCGACGAACACGGCCCCATGGCGCTGCGTCTGCTCGAAGACCTGTGCGGCACCGACGCCCGCCGGTGGCGGGAGTGCGCGGGCACCGTCACCGTCGCGCTGCGGGCCCGCAGCACGCTGTGGGACGCCGTCGCCACCGCGATGACCGCCCGTTCCGGGGCCGCCGCGGGGTGAGCCGGAGGTCCGGCGGGGGCGACGCGGCCGGGTGCGGCATCCCTCTGAGCAGGCCGTTCCGGCACGGCGGGGGATAACTTGGGCCTGTGAGCCACAACACGGACTTGTATCCCACCGACCGCCTCGCCACCGCCGCCAAAGCGGCCGCCGAGGCCGGCGTCGATGCCCTCCTCATCAGCCCGGGCGCGGACCTTCGTTACCTGACCGGTTACGAGGCCCTGCCCCTGGAACGCCTCACCTGCCTGGTCGTCCCCGCGGCCGGGGACGCCTTCCTGGTCGTGCCGGGCTTGGAGAAGCCCGCCGCGGAAGCGTCGCCGGCCGCGCGGCTCGGCATCGACATCGCCGGGTGGGCCGAAACGGACGACCCCTACGCACTCATCGCCCGGCGCCTGCCCGACGGTGTCGCGAAGGTCGCCGTCGACAACCACATGTGGGCCGAGAAGCTGCTGAACTTCCGCCGCGCCATGCCCGGCGCCGAGCAGACACTCGCGGGCGACGTGCTCCGCGAGATGCGCATGCGCAAGAGCCCCGCGGAGATCCAGGCGCTGCGCGATGCCGGCGCGGCGATCGACCGTGTGCACGCGCGGGTGCCCGAATGGCTGCGCGCCGGCCGGACCGAACGCGAGGTCGGCCGGGACATCGCCGACGCGATCATCGCCGAAGGCCACGTCCGCGTGGACTTCGTCATCGTCGGCTCCGGACCGAACGGCGCCAGCCCGCACCACGAGCTGTCCGACCGGGTCATCCAGGCGGGCGACCCCGTCGTCGTCGACATCGGGGGCACGACCGAAGACGGCTACTGCTCCGACGAGACCCGCAACTACGTCGTCGGTGAAGCGCCCGAGGAGTACCTGAAGTACTACGCCGTCCTGCAGCGCGCCCAGCAGGCGCAGCGGGAAGCGGTGCGGCCCGGCATCACCGCCGAAGCCCTCGACGCGGTCGGCCGCGACATCATCGCGGACGCGGGCTACGGCGAGTACTTCGTGCACCGGACCGGCCACGGCATCGGCCTGGAGACGCACGAGGAGCCGTACATCGTCTCCGGTTCGCAGCTGGTGCTGGAGCCGGGCATGGCGTTCTCCATCGAGCCGGGCATCTACCTGCCGGGCAAGCACGGCGCCCGGATCGAGGACATCGTGGTGTGCGGCGAGACCGCGGGCGAGCCGGTCAACCACCGGCCGCACGAGCCGATCGTCGTCTGATCCGGCGGGGCCGCGGCTGCGCGGCCCGGGAGTCCGCACGGTGGTGCGCGGGCCCCGGGCCGCGCAGGCGACGCGGTCCGTGTCCGCGAGGCGCGGGACGGCAGCGGAAAGCGCGGGGCCGGGCGCGCGGTTCGGGCCTTGGCGGGCAGGGCTCTCGTACGATCGCACCACCAGGCGGCAATCCCGTCCGGCGCACCCGTCGCACCAGTCACCGAAGGACCCGTACCCGGGCACCACGGAAGGACGCACCGATGACCGTCGCGCGCACCCTCCCCACCGACGAAGCCGAAGCGCTGCTCGATCTGACGCGTGACCTCGTGGCCCGTCAGGTCGCCCCGCGGGCGGCGGGCGACGAGGAGGCGGGGCGGTTCCCCCGCGACGTGTTCCGCACGCTGGGCGCGGCCGGGCTGCTGTCCCTGCCGTACCCGGAGGAGTACGGCGGCGGGGGACAGCCCTACGAGGTGTACCTCCAGATGCTCGAGGAACTCGCCGCCGGCTGGCTGGCCGTCGGCTTGGGCGTGAGCGTGCATACCCTCGCCTGCTTCCCGATGGCCTCCTACGGCACGGCGGAGCAGCGCGCCGAGCAGCTGCCGGCCATGCTGTCGGGTGAACTGCTGGGCGCCTACTGCCTGTCGGAGCCGCAGTCCGGTTCGGATGCGGCCGCGCTGAGCACGCGCGCGGTGGCCGATCCGGACGGTGAGGCGTACACAGTCGACGGCACCAAGGCGTGGACGACGCACGGCGGTGTCGCCGACTTCTACACCGTCATGGTCCGCACCGGTGAAGCGGGCGCGCGCGGCATCAGTACGCTCCTGGTCCGCGCCGACGCCGACGGTCTCAGCTTCGGTGCGCCCGAGCGCAAGATGGGCATGCGGTCGTCCCCGACGGCCCTGGTGCATCTGGACGGTGTGCGGGTGCCTGCCGTGTCGCGGATCGGCGAGGAAGGCATCGGCTTCCGGATCGCCTTGTCCGCGCTCGACTCCGGGCGCCTCGGTATTGCCGCGTGCGCGGTCGGGGTGGCTCAGGCCGCTTTGGATGCCGCGGTCGAGTACGCCCGGGAGCGGCGCCAGTTCGGCGCCCCCATCGCGGATCTCCAGGGCATCCAATTCCTGTTGGCCGACATGGCGACCGCGGTCGAGGCCGGCCGTGCGCTGTACCTGTCCGCGGCGCGACTGCGGGACAGCGGACGTCCGTTCGGCAAGGAAGCCGCGATGGCCAAGCTTTTCTGCACGGATGCCGCGATGCGGGTCACCACCGACGCCGTGCAGGTCTTCGGCGGCTACGGGTACACGACCGACTTCCCCGTCGAGCGTTATATGCGCGAGGCGAAGGTCCTGCAGATCGTCGAAGGCACCAACCAGATCCAGCGCGTGGTGATCAGCAGGCATCTGGTCCGCGGCTGACCGCCGCGTAGTGGTCGGCCGGGTCGGGGTCAGCCCTCGCCGGGCAGCCCGGCGTCGGCGGCAGCCGGACGCAGCGCGGCGGGGGCGGACGCGGCCAGCGCGGTGGTGAAGGCCCGGACGGCCGGGTGGCCCCCGGCGCCGCGGCGGTACGCGACCTCGGTGTGCCGTCGCAGCGGCAGCGCGGTGAGGGCGACGTTCGCGGACGTCCCTTCGGCGACGGCCAGCTCCGGAACGAGCGCCACCCCTTGGCCGACCGCGACCAACCGCAGCACGGCCGCGAAATCGTCGACGGAATGCCGGGCCTTCGGCGTGAAGCCGGCGGCTTCGCAGGCGCGGACGGTCATGGTGTGGCACAGCGTGCCGGGCGTGGCGAGAATCCACCCGGCGTCTCGCCATCGCCGCAGGTCGTCGGCGTTCCCGCCGCGGTCGGGCGGGAAGGGGGCGTCGGCGGGCGCGGCCGCGTACAGGGTCTCGGTCAGCACGGCCTCGGTCTGCACGCCGGAGGCCGCGGGCGCCGGGGCGAAGTCGTAGCGGTGCAGCAAGGCGACGTCGAGTTCGCCGGCACGCAGCCGGTCGGTGGCCGCGGCCGGATCCAGCTCGGCGACGCGCGGTTCCAAGGCCGGGTGCTCCGCGGCGAGCCGGGCGAGCACGCCGGGGAGCAGCGCCTGCACCGCGGACGGGAACGCACCGATGCGGAGGGGCCCCGCGGGGCCGCCGCGTACCGCGTCGAGTTCCGCGGCGGCCTGCTCCAGCCGGGCCAGGACCGCGTCGGTGTGGGCGACCAGGGCAGCCGCGGCAGGGGTCAGCGCCACGCGCCGTCCGGTCCGCTCCAGCAGGGGCACTCCGGCTTCGCGTTCGAGCGCGGACAGCTGCTGCGATACCGCCGAAGGGGTGTACGACAGGGCGTCGGCGACCGCGGCGATCGTGCCCCGATGGGCGAGTTCTCGCAGCAGGCGCAGGCGACGGACATCAAGCATCAGTTCAGCTTACGCTCACGTACACAATTGCGAACTGGACCTACCGCTTCCGCGGCGCGCAGGCTCGACGCATGGACCTGGATCTGCGTGGCATTCACGTTCCCCTGATCACCCCGTTCTCCGGCGACGGTGCCACCGTCGATCTCGGTGCCCTGGAGCGCTTGGCGCACCGGGTCGTCGACAACGGGGCCGCCGGGCTCGTCGCCCTCGGCACCACAGCCGAAGCGGCAAGCCTGGACGCCGACGAGCGCGCGGCGATCGTGACCACCTGCCGGCGCGTCGCACGCGAACGCGGCGTGGTGCTGTCCGTGGGCGTCGGCACCAACGACACGCGCAAGGCGGCCGCGGAACTTGCGGCGCTCGGGCGGGTCGGAGGTGGGGCAAGGGAGGCGGCGCTGGTGACGGTGCCTTACTTCACTCGGCCGTCGGAGGACGGAGTCGTCGCCCATTTCGCCGAGTCGGCCGCGGCGAGCCCGGTGCCGCTGATCGTCTACCACGTGCCGTACCGGACGAGCCGTCCGCTGTCCGCGGGCACGCTGCGCCGCCTGGCCGCGCTGCCCGGGGTCGCGGGCATCAAGCACGCGGTCGGCGTGCTGGACGGGGAAACGATGGACCTGCTGTCCGATCCGCCGGAGGGTTTCGCGGTGCTCGCCGGTGACGACGTGCTCCTCGGGCCGCTGCTGGCGCTCGGCGCGGCGGGCGGGATTCTGGCGTCCGCGCATGTCGCCACGCGGGCTTTCGTGGATGTCGTGGACGCGTGGCAGAGCGGCGACGTGCCGCGGGCGCGTGCCCTGGGAAGCGGTCTTGTGCGGCTGTCGGCGCGGCTGTTCGCCGAACCGAACCCCGCGGTGGTGAAGGGGGTCCTGCGGGCGCGCGGCGAGATCCGGAGCGCCGCGGTGCGCCTGCCGCTGCTGGCGGCGAGCGAGGGCGCGGTGACGGCGGCGGTGGAGGCGTTGGGCGACGTGGAGTCGCGGAGGACTGCCCTGGCCGCGGTGTGACCGGCCGCCGCTCGGCGAGGCCGGATGCCGACGCAAGACGGCTCGGCAGCCGCCGTGGGAGCTGCCGAGCCGTCGCCGGGACCGTCCGGGTCAGTCCTCGGGGATCGCACCGAAACGGCCGGACTGTACGTCCTCGACCGCCTGGGCGATTTCGCTGCGGGTGTTCATGACGAACGGGCCGTAGGCCTGGACCGGTTCGCGGACCGGCCGGCCGGTCCACAGGACGAAGCGCAGGCCCTCGCCGCCGGCGGCCACCCGGAGTTCGTCCGCGGTGTCCCTGCCGGTGGACGGCGCGAGGTGGACGACCTGGCCGGCCTTCGCGGGTGCCGCGTCCGGGCCGAACCGGCCAGAGCCGGTCAGGACGTACACGAACCCGTTCTGGTCGCCGGGTACTTCCTGGGTGAACGCGGCGTCGGGGGAGAGCGTCGCGTCGACCATGGTGATCGGCACGACGTTGACCGCCGGCCCCGTCACGTCGCCGGAGCGGCCCGAGAACACGCGTGCCTCGACGCCTTCCTCGCGCCGCACCGGGACGGCCGCGCCGCGCAGGTCCTGGTAGCGCGGCTCGTCCATCTTGTGGGCGGCGGGCAGGTTGATCCACAGCTGCAGCATGTGGACGGGCTTGCCTTCGTGGGCCTTCTCGGCGTGGAACAGCCCGCTCCCCGCGGTCATCCACTGCACGTCGCCCGGGCGGAGGACGCCTTGGCCGCCGCGGTTGTCCCGGTGCTCGAGCTCGCCCTCGAGGACCAGGCTCACGGTCTCCTGCCCGCGGTGCGGGTGCCAGTCGAAGCCGACCGTGCTGAACCAGTCCTCGGCGAGCAGCAGGAACGGGTCGTGGCGCCCCCACTTGCCCGGTTCGAGGACCAGCGCCTTGGCGTCGACCTGCGCGTCCGGGCCGAGCATGCGCCGGTCGGCGACGGACGCGATGCCGCGTGCGGTCGTGTTCGCGGTGGTCATGACACCTCCAAGTTTGTTGAACGCTCAACATAACGGTAGTTCGGAGGCGGCTATTCCGCGGGGTCGCCGAGGCGCGCGGCCCGGGCCCGGGTCAGGACGCGACGGACACCAACGCGCGGTGGTGCCGCGGGTTCTCCGTCTCGTCGACCACCGCCGCCGCGAGGTCGGCGTATGCGAACGACTCGCCGGAGTGCTCCGGCACCCGCTCGTCGCCGAACCGGTAGGCCCCCGTCTTCGGGCCCTCGTCGTCCAGGAACACCGGCGGCGGCGCCAGCACCAGCCAGTCCAGCCGCTCGTCCGTCGCCCGCAGCACGTCGAGTTCCGCGGCGTGGCCGAGCGAGAACGGCCGGAAGTCCGCCGGGAAGTCCGGGGTGTCGTAGATCGGCACGCCGGGCGTCACCTCCAGCGTGGTGCCGATACCCACCACCACCAGCCGCGTCACGCCCGCGGCGGCCAGCCCGTCCGCCAGCGCGCGGGCGGCCGCCGTGAAGAACTCGTCGGCGGGCACATCCATCCGGGCGGCGGTGCTGATCGCCGCATCGTGCCCGGCGGCCACCGCCGTCACCGACAGCGCGTCGGTCACGTCGCCCGCGACCACCGTCACGCCCGGGGCCGCGGCGGCGAGGTCCGCGTACTTGGCGGGATCGCGGACCACCGCCGTCACTTGGTGCCCGCGCGCGGCCGCCTCCACGACGGTCTTGCGCCCGGCATGTCCACCCGCCCCGAACACCACGATCTTTGCCATGGTTTGAACTCCGTCCTTCGACGCCGACCTTTTGTCGGCCGAACGACGCGCACGCTAAGCGCGCAGGTGCCGGTTACCGCAACGGTACCGGCGCCGACCTGCACGATTCCGATCCGGAACAGGCCGGAAATCCGGGCACCACGACGCGGGTCCGTGGGCTAGTTTCGGTTCATGTTCGACATCGCCCCCGCCGGGGACGGCCGCGGATCCGCGCCTGACGCCGAGCCGTTCGCCGCCGCGGCCCCGCTGCCGCCGCTCTCCGCGGACATGTTCGCCCCGGGATGTCCCGCGCGCGGCATGCCGATCCGCATCGGCGAGAAGTGGTCGGGCCTGGTCGTCGTGTGCCTGGCCGACGGGCCGCGCCGCTTCTCCGAACTCAAGGTGCCGCTGCGCGGCGTGACCCCGAAGGTGCTGACGGACACGCTGCGCGCACTCGAACGCGACGGCATGATCACCCGCACCGCGTACGAGGAGATGCCGCCGCGCGTCGAGTACGCCCTGACCGGCCTCGGCCGTTCCCTGCTCGGGCCGATCGCGGCATGCCGCGAATGGGCGATGACACACCTGCCCGAACTGATGGCCGCACGCGACGCCTACGACGACGCCAACGGGCGCGCGGCGTCCTGATCCCGGCCCTGGTCCCGGCCCTGACCCTGATCCTTGTCCTTGTCCTTGTCCTTCGTGCCGGCGGCGGACGCGGACAGGTGCGTCCACAAGTGCATGGCGGCGTAGGCGCGCCACGGACGCCACTGCTCCGCCTGCCGCGCCACGGCCTTGGCGTCGCCATCGGCGCCGAGTGAGGCCACGGCCTGGCGAATTCCCAGGTCCGACACGGGAATCGCATCCGGATCGCCGAGCGCGCGCATCGCGATGTACGACGCGGTCCACGGGCCGATGCCGGGAAGCGCCAGCAGCCCGCGCTCGGTCTCCTCGCGGTCGGCGCCCGGGTCGAGGACGACCGCGCCGTCCGCCACGGCCTGCGCGATGCCGCGCAGCGCCTTCGCGCGGGCGGTGGTCAGGCCGATGCCGTCGAGGTCGTCCGCGGCGACTTGCTCGGCGCTGGGGAACATGTGTGTCAGAGTCCCGTCCGGCGCGGCCAGGGGGCAGCCGAGTTTGCGGACGAGCCGCTCGGCGAGCGTCCGCGCGCCCTTCACGGTGACCTGCTGCCCGAGGACCGCGCGCACCGCCAACTCGAACCCGTCGACATGCCCCGGCACGCGCAGCCCCGGCCGGGCCGCGACCAGCGGGCCCAGCAGCGGATCGCCGCCGAGCGCGTCGTCGACCCCCTGCGGGTCGGCGTCCAGGTCGAACAGCCGGCGGCAGCGCTGCACGGCCGCGGTGAGGTCGCGGAGGTCCTCCAGCCGCAGCCGCAGCGTGGCGAACCCGGAGTCCGGGTGCGGCGTGATGGTGGCGATACCGGTGCGGCGCGGCAGGCGCAGGCTGCGCCGGTAGGCGACGCGGCCGTCCTCGTCGGTGGTGACTTCTTCGACGCCGCCGATGGCGCGCGCGGCGAGGAACGCGACCAGCGGACCGTCGGCGTAGGGGCGGCGGTGCTGGAGGCGCAGCACGATGTCGCCCTCGCCGTCCGCACCCGGCCCGGCCGGCCGGTGGCGGCGGCGCAGTTCGCGCGGGGCGCAGCCGAACGCCTCCATCATGCTGTCGTTGAACTGGCGCACGCTCGAATAGCCCGCGGCGAACGCGATCTGGGTGACCGGCAGGTCGGTGGCTTCGAGGAGCATGCGCGCGGTCTGCGCCCGGCGCATCCGGGCGAGGGCGAGCGGGCCGGTGCCGACCTCGCCCACCATCTGGCGGTGCAGGTGCCGTTCCGAGACGGCGAGCCGCCGGGCGAGCGCGCCGATGCCGCCTTCGTCGACGACGCCGTCCGCGATCAGCCGCAGGGCGCGGCCGACCAGGTCGGCGCGGATGTCCCAGTCGGGCGAGCCGGGGCTGGCTTCCGGGCGGCACCGCTTGCAGGCACGGAATCCGGCGGCCTGGGCGGCCGCCGCGGTGCCGTAGAACGAGACGTTCTCGGGCTTCGGGGTCCGGGCGGGGCAGCTCGGGCGGCAGTAGATGCCCGTGCTGGAGACCGCGGTGTAGAAGCGGCCGTCGAACCGGGAGTCGCGGCTGCTGATGGCCTGGTAACGAGCGGTGAAAGTGTCGAGCACCTGTCCATCATGCGTCGTCGCACGGACAGGTGACTGGCGGATTTCGGACGTGGCGGTGGCGTGTCGCGTGGTTCGTCGCCGGTGTGTGGCGTGGCTCGCGGCGTGCTTTGCGGCGGCGGCGCCGGTCGGTCAGCGGGTGCGGTCGCGGAAAGCCTTCGCCTTGGCGCGGTTGCCGCAGAGCGCCATCGAGCACCAGGCGCGCGAACGGTTCCGGGAGTGGTCGTAGTAGGCCCATGCGCACATGCGGCAGGCCTTCATGCGTACCCAGGTGCCCGCGGCGGCGGCTTCGGCGACGTGGCCGAGGAGCCGGGCGAGGGCGGCGTCGACGGTGCCGGACGTCGCCGGGGCGAGGCGCGGCGGGTCGGCATACGGGTCGAAGACGAGCGGGAGTTCACGGGCGGTGGAGGCGAGCGCGGCCAGGGCTGGGGCGTACGGGTCGCCGTCGTGCTCTTCGAGGGCGGGGCGGGCGGCGTTGTGGTCGGCGAGGAGGGCGCGCAGGCCTTCGCGGACGATCCGGGCGCGGTCGAGTCCGGCCTGGCCGGCGGGGGCGCCGTCCGGCAGCAGGCCGTACGTGGTCAGCCACGCGGCGAGCGCGGCCGGGTCGGTCAGCGCCTCGGTGCCCGTCTCCACGCTCAAGGTGTTGACGAAGTCCTCGACGAGCCGGAGCGCGCCGGGGGCGGCGTCCTCGGAGGCCGCGGGGGGAGTCGCTGCGGGAGTCGCAGCGGGAGTCCCGGTCCCGGGGCCGGTGTCGGTTGCGCGGTCGTGCTCGGACATGCCATCCCGTTCTAACCGGCTATTGACGCTAGCTGGTTACGGTAACTAGTGTTCACTAATAGAAGGTTACGTCGTTCTGGTCGTCCCCGGACGGGACGCCTTGTCACGGAAACGAGTACTCCATGGCCCTCCGTATTGGCGGCATCGGCATCGACACCAACGATCTCGCGGGCGCCCTCGCGTTCTGGCGCGCGGTCACCGGATACGAGGTCGGCTCACAAGGAGACACCTACGCATCCCTCGTCGATCCCGCCAAGTCGGGCGCGGACCTCGGCATCCACGTCGTGCCCGAGCCGCGGGTCGGCAAGAACCGCCTCCACCTGGACCTGTACACGGAAGACCTCAACGCCGAAGCCGCCCGCGTCGAGTCCCTCGGAGCCGTCCGCGTGGCCCACCACGGCGAGGGCGATGGCGGCTGGATCGTCTACGAGGACACCGACGGCAACCAGTTCTGCGTCTGCGCCGCCTGACCCGCGGCGCTTTTCCGGCGGAAATCCCCGGCAGGAAACGGCAGACTGGAACCATGACGCCACGCGGATCCGCGCTCTTTGACACCGCGATAGGCCGGTGCGGCATCGCGTGGGGCCCGCGTGGCGTCACCGCCGTCCACCTTCCCGAACGCGACGACGCCACCCTGCGGTCGCGCCTCCCGGACGGCTACCCCGACGCCGCGCCCCCGCCCGACGTCACCGCCGCCATCACCGCCATCCGCGCCCTGCTGGACGGCGAACCGGTCGACCTGGCCGACATCACCCTCGACCTCGACGGCGTACCGGCGTTCCAGCGCCGCGTCTACGACATCGCCCGGACGATCCCGCCCGGACAGACCGTCACCTATGGCCAGATCGCCCAGCGCATGGGCATGCCCGGCGCCGCACGTGCGGTCGGCCACGCCCTCGGCCAGAACCCGTGCGCGATCGTCGTGCCCTGCCATCGTGTCCTCGCCGCGGGCGGGGCGTCGGGCGGCTTCTCCGCGCACGGCGGGGTCGCCACCAAGTGGCGGATGCTGACCATCGAAGGTGCGCCGGAAGCGCCGCAGCCTAAGTTGTTCTGAACCGGCCCACGGCGACCGCGCCCAGCGCTGCCAGGACCATCGGCAACGCCACCCACGGGAGCATCCCCGACCCGGCGGAGCCGAGGACCACGCCGCCCGCGAGCGAGCCCGCGGCGATGCCGATGTTGTAGACGGTGGCCTGCAGCGATGTCGCCGCATCGGCCCGGTCCGGACCCGCCAGGGTCACCAGCGCGGTCTGGACGAGCGTCGGCGCGGCCCCGAACGCGGCACCCCACAAAGCGACGGCCGCGAACAACACCGGCGGCAGCCCGCCCGCCGCCCCGAGCAACGTCAACGCGGCGGCGATGCCCGCCAACGCCGCGACCAGCGCCGCACGCGGACGGCGGTCGGCGACGAGCCCGGCCGCCCAGATTCCGGCGACGGTCGCACCGCCGAACACCAGGAGCACCACCCCCGTTCGGTCCCCGACCGCGCGCTCCGACAGCGGTGCGAGATACGTGTACACGGCCTGGTGGCCGAGGAGCAGAAACAGCGTGACCGCGAGGATCGGCCGTAGGCCGGGCAGCTTTGCGATCCGGCGTAGCGGGGTGCGGTCCGCGGCAGCCTCGCCGGGGAAGTCGGGCACCTTCCACCGCGCCCAGGCGGCGACGGAGACACCGAGGACGGCGAGCAGAGCGAACGTGCCGCGCCAGCCGACGTACGCCGCCGCCGTGGTGCCGGCAGGGATGCCGAGCGCGAGCGCGACGGTGATACCGGCGAGCACCAGCGCAATGGCGGCGCCGCGGCGCTCCGGCGGGGCGATGCGGGCGGCGTAGCCGGCCAGCATCGCCCACAGGACGCCGCCCATGGCCCCGGCGAGCAGCCTGGCCGCGAACGTCACGGCATACGCTCCGGACGCGGCGGTCACCGCATTGGCCAACGCGAACCCGAGCAGCGCGGTGATCAGGACGCGCCGTCGGCGGACACCGCGGAGCGCCGACGTCAACGGGATCGCGGCGAGGCAGGACGCGGCCGCGTAGCCGGTCACCAGGAACCCGGCGCTTGCTTCCGAGACGTTCAGGCCCTCGCTCAGCTGCGGCAGCAGTCCGGCGGGGAGCAGCTCGGTGAGCACGGCGCCGAAGGCTGCGGTGAACAGCGCCAGGAGGCCGGGGAGCGGGAGCCGTGGGGGTGAGGGGGTGGTTGCCGTCGGAGCGGATTGCGGGGGAGCCACCCACGTGGGGTCGGTCGGATGGGGGTCGCTCGGACGGGGATCGGTTGGACGTGGATCGGTCCGAGTCGCCGGGGAGCTTGCAGATGGCGAGGGCATGGGATCATGCTGAAACCTTGACATCGGTGTGAAGGCAAGTGCGGATCGGCTTGCCGGGCGCGTGGGGGCCGATGGCTGACTGGTGAGACCGGGAGACCGCTCCGGCCTTCACCCCGACCGCGACCCCGACTCCGACCACGATCCCGAACAGGAGGCGCCACGTGCGGATCGGCGAGCTGGCGCGGCGCACGGGGGTGCCGACGCGGATGCTGCGTTACTACGAAGAGCAGGACCTCCTGCATCCGGAACGCGCGGACAACGGGTACCGCGACTACGACGAGAGCGCCGTGGCGCGGGTGACCCAGATCCGCGGACTGCTGGACAGCGGACTGACCACCGAGATCATCCGGCGGATCGTGCCGTTCCTCGACCGGCCCGGGCAGCTGCACCCGCACCCGCAGTGCCTGACGGAGGAGACCTCGGCACTGCTCCGCGAGGAAGCCGACCGCATCCAGGCACGCATCGACTGCATGTTGCGGAACCTGGTGGCGATCCGCGCCTACCTGGCCGCGGTCCGGTTGGACGCGAACGAGGGCGTGGCGGTGGGGGACGTCGGCTCGGTCCGGTTGGACGCGGACGAAGGCGTGGTCGTGGGGGACGTCGGCTCGGTCCGGTTGGACGGGGATGACGGGGATGCGGACGCGGACGCGGCCGAGGGCGTAGCTGTGGGCGATGCCGACTCGGTCCGGTGGGATGGGAACGAGGCCGTGGTCGTGGGGGACACGGCCGTTGCGGCGGTGGCTCCGCCGCGCAGCGGTGCCGGTCCGAGAGCGGCCGATCGGTGACCGAGCCGGAAGGCGAGCGCAGCGCGGCGCTGGACGAGCTGCACCGACGGCTCGGCGACGGTCTTACCCGCGCGGGGCTGACCAAGCCGGGACTGGCCGCCCGGGCACGTCTGAGCCGCACCACCGTGCACGCCGCGTTCCGGGCGGATGCGCTGCCGTCGGCCAAGACCGTGGCGGCGATCGCCGACGCCCTTGGGCTGCACGTTGCGGAGCTGCTGGAACTGCGTCGTACGGCCGCCGCGGTCGTGGCTGCGGAGGTGGCCGCGCACGCGACCGCGACCCGGCGCGGCGGGCCGGCCGATCCGCCCTCCCCAACGCGTGATGCGTCCGGGGCGCCACTCGCGCCTCGTTCGGCTGCCGACCGCCTCCTTTCCGTCATCGGTGCCTTCGATCTCGAACACCCCGCGCTCACCCTCACCGAGATCAGCCGCCGCGCCGACCTTGCCCTGCCGACCGCCTACCGGGTCGTCGCCGCGCTGACCGCCTGGGGTGCGCTCGAACGCGACGAAGTCGGCACGTACCACATCGGGCTCCGATTGTGGGAGGTCGCGACCCTCGCACCACGCGGCCTCGGGCTGCGGCATGCCGCTCTGCCGTTCCTCGAGGACCTGTACGAAACCACCCACGAGAACGTGCAGTTGGCAGTCCGCGACGGCTACGACGTGCTCTACATCGAACGGATCTTCGGCCGCTCGGCGGTCGGCGTCCGCACCCGCGTCGGCGCACGCTGGCCGCTGCACGCCACCGGCGTCGGGCTCGTGCTGCTCGCCCACGCCGACACCGCCGTCATCGACCGCGTCTGCGACGGGCCGCTGACCGCCTTCACCCCCCACACCATCACCGACCCGACGCTGCTGCGCCGCGTGCTGGCCGATGTCCGCGCGACGGGCTGCGCCGTCAGCGACCGGCAGATCACGGACGACGCGGTGTCCGTGGCGGCTCCGGTGTACGGACCGCACGGCGACGTGCTTGCCGCCGTGTCGGTGGTGGTGCCGGCGGAGACGACGCCGGCGCACACCCTTGTTCCGGTGGTACGGCTCGCGGCGCGCGGGATCTCGCGGGCGCTCGGTCGTCCGCCGCGCTGATCGCACACCGTCGTTCCGGTGGTGCGGCGCGCTGTCCGTGGGATCTCCCGGGTGCTCGGTCGTCCGCCGTGCCGACCCCAGACCCTCGTTCCGGTGGTACGGCTTGCGGCCCGCGTGACCTCCCGCGTGCTCGGTCGTCCGCCGTGCTGACCGCACATCAGTGTCCCGCTGACAGGTGCTTGCGGTGTGCGGCATCTCCCTGCCCCCGAGCAGCCTGGCCGACCGCACACTTTCGCTGGACGAAAGAGCCGTTGTCGCCGCCCGGGACCGACCGGGACGCTGGCCGCCACACCCTCGAACTCGGCTTTCCGGGAGGCGACATGACGGCATTCGTGCGCGACCAGTGGTATGTGGCGGCATACTCCGGCGAAGTGGCACGCGACCTGCTCGCCCGCACCATCCTGGGCGAGCCGATCGTCTTCTACCGGACCGAGGACGGCGCCTCCGTCGTCGCGCTGGCCGACCGGTGCGTGCACCGCCGCTACCCGCTCTCGGCGAGCAGCCTGGAGAACGACACGGTCGTGTGCGGCTACCACGGCTTCACGTACGACCCCACCGGAACGTGCGTGCGCGTCCCCGGGCAGACGCGCATCCCCCGTACCGCCCGCGTGCGTTCTTACCCCGTCGTGGAACAGGACTCCCTCGTCTGGGTGTGGATCGGCGACCCGGACCGCGCCGACCCGACGGCCATCCCGCGGGCCCGCCACCTCGACAGCCCCGGCTGGTCGACCGTCCGCGGCATGGAACCGATCGACGCCGACTACGGCTTGCTGGTCGACAACCTCCTCGATCTGTCGCACGAGACCTACCTGCACAACGGCTACATCGGCACGCCCGAGGTCGCGGAGACGCCGATTGCCACGTCCGTCGACGACGAGGCCCACATCGTCCGGGTCAGCCGACGCATGGACGACGCCGCATGTCCGCCGTTCTACGCCCGGTCGACCGGCATCGACGGCCGCATCACCCGCCGGCAGGACATCGAGTACTTCGCCCCCTGCCTGTACCTCCTGCACAGCCGCATCTCCCCGGTCGGCGACCCGACGCGCGCCTACCACACGGAGATCACCTACGCGATCACGCCGTCGGCCCCGGGCAAGGTGTACGACTTCTGGGCCGTCTCCCGCGACTTCGCCACGGACGACGTCGAACTCGACACGTTCCTGCACGACTTCAACCGGGACGTGGTCATCCAGGACGTCGACGCACTCAACCTGCTGCAGCGCACGCTCGACAGCGAACCGGACGGGTACCAGGAGCTGAGCATCAACATCGATGCCGGCGCTCTGGCGGCGCGACGGGTACTGGCGGCGATGACTGCCGGAGCGGCGGACGGGGCGTCGGCGAGTGCTGCGGGGTCGGCACCGGGTTCGGCATCCGCTTCCGCGTCGCCCCCGTCCTCGTCCTCGGCATCCGCGTCGGCTTCGGCTTCGGTGACGGGATGAGTGTGTCGACGTTGCCTGTTGCGGTCGTGGACTCGACCCTTCAGCTCGCCGTTGCGGAGCGGGTCGAACCGGCCGACGGGGTCGCTGTTCTGACGCTTCGTCACCCCGAAGGGGCGGACCTGCCGGTCTGGGCTCCTGGTGCTCATATTGATCTCCTGCTCGCGGATGGTCTGACTCGTCAGTACTCGCTGTGCGGCCATCCGGCCGAGGCCGCGACGTGGCGGATCGCCGTCCTGCGCGAGCCGGCCGGGCGCGGCGGCTCGGCGTTCGTCCACGACACCCTGACCCCGGGCACGCCGGTGCGGGTGCGTGGTCCGCGCAACCGCTTCGCGCTGGAACCGGCGCCGCGGTATCGGTTTGTCGCGGGCGGGATCGGCATCACGCCGATCCTTCCCATGCTCGCGGCGGCAGAGGCGGCCGGAGCCGACTGGACGTTGCTGTACGGCGGGCGCACCCGCACGTCGATGGCGTTCGTCGACGAACTCGCCTGCTATGGCAGCCGGGTGACCATCGCGCCGCACGACGAGACCGGACTGCTCGACCTCACCGCGCACCTGGGCGACGCGCCGTCGGACACTCTGGTGTACTGCTGCGGTCCGGGACCGCTGCTCGACGCGGCCGCGGCGGCGTGGCCGCACGAGACGTTGCGGACCGAGCGGTTCCAGCCCGCCGCCGCCGACGGCGACGGGGAGGACGGGGCCGAGCCTCGCAGCGCGTTCGAACTGGTGCTGGCCCGGTCCGGTCGTACGTTGTCGGTGCCGGCCGATGCGTCGATCCTGGAGACGGTCCGCTCGGCCGGTGTCGAGGTGCTGTACTCGTGCGCCGAAGGCACGTGCGGCACCTGCGAGACCGATGTCCTGGAGGGTGTTCCGGACCATCGCGATACCGTCCTGACTCCCGCGGAGCGGGCGGTCGGCGACACGATGATGATCTGCGTGTCGCGGTGTGCGGGGGAGCGGTTGGTGCTGGATTTGTAGGTGGTCGGCGGTTGGTGCTGACCTTGTGGGTGGGGTGGCGCTGAGCGAGCAGCCCTGGAGCGTGTCTCGTCCGTGGCCTGGCCCGTTGATCGGGCGTGTCTGTGTGCTTGGTGATCAGCGATGCGATGAGGGACCGCATCGAGCTCCTTCTGCAGGCTGATCAGGTCCGCGAGCGGCGGTGGGCTGACCGTCGCCGCGCGGCTGATCAGGTGGGCTGTGGACGGCACTTGGGAGCGCTGCCGGTAGCCGGGGAGGCCGGCCATTCGGTTGCCTGGTTGACCGGTTGACGGCTGCCTGGCTACCCAGCCCCTGCCGCCCTGCCGCCCTGTTGCCTGGCCTACCCGGCTCCCGCTGCCCCGCCGCCATGCCGCCTGGCCACCCGGCTCCCGCTGCCTGGCCACCCGACTGCCCGGCCACCCCGTCACCCGGCGACTGGGTGGGCGGCAGTGAGGCCGCAGGGGTGTCCGGCCCGACCCGGGACGGGGGCCTGCCCCGTTCCCGCCCGGCTACCGGCCGACTCGGCTACCCGGAGACCGGGCAAGCGGGCCGCGGTCATCCAAGAGGAGCGGGCAGCCCGCTCTCGGGCCGGGCAGCCCCTTCCAGCCCCGCCCCCATCCAGCCGCGCCCCGTCCGGCCTCCGCCCAACCCGCCTGCCCCCGCTACGTCCCGCCGCCCGCCTCCCGCGGCGGTCCGTGGCCCCGTCAGCCGCGGGTCAGCACGCGGTCGAGCTGTGTCAGCGAGCGTTGCAGGGCCCGGCGGGTGCCGAGCGGGACTATGGCGGCGCGGCCCGGGACACGTACGCCACCGGTCAGTGCCACGCGGGTGGTTGCGCCGTCGGGCGACGGTGTCGCGGCCATGCCGATGATGACGAACCGGCTTTGCAGCCAGCACCAGCCCGGCCGCAGCACGCCGCGCAGCCGAGCGCGCATCCCGTACCGGCTTCGGGCGTCCGCGACGACGTGCTCGCCGTCGCGGTCGACGACGGTGACGTGCCGCATGTCCGGCTGGAACACGCCGAAGCCGTCCTCCAGGTCGCCCATCACCGCCCACGCCTCGTCGAACGGGACGTCCACGACACCTTCGACAACGCGGGCGCCCGGAATGCCGCCGGTGATGATGCGCAGGCGTTCGATCGGATCGAGTTCGGCCACCGGGTCGAACACCGAGCCGTGCCAAGACGGCAGATCCACGTCCGGATGCTCCGATCCGTTCCACTCGTGCGGGTCTCCCACGGTCACGACGTCCACATCCTTCGGAATCCGGCCCGGGCCCGGGACAGCCGCGATTTGACGGTGCCTTCCGGGACGCCGAGCATGGCGGCCGCCTCCTTTTCGTCGAGGCCTTCGATGTCGCGCAGCACGAGGACGGCGCGGTGCTCGGGCGACAGACGTGCCAGTACGTCGCCGATGTCCGCGGCGAGTTGCGGGTCGCCGACGGCGGGTACTTCGGTGAGTTCGGCGGGGTTGCTGCGCGCGTCTTGCTTGGCGACCCGTATGGCTTCGCGGACCGCCACCGAGCGGACCCAGCCGTACAGGGCCTCCGGCTCGTGTAGGCGCCGCAGCCCGCGGAAGACCGCGACGAGGGTCTCCTGCACGGCATCCTGACGGCTGGTCAGTGCGATGGGGCCGCAGATCGAGGTGACGTACGGGATGAGATGGTCGAGCAGATCGTTCATCGCGAGGGTGTCTCCGCGCAGGGCCGATCGCGCCAGGGCAACGCCTCTGGCTCGACGGTCTGCCTCCGGCGGCACCTGCTTGGTCACGGTGGCGGTCATTCTCCCGCGACCCGCGCGCGACGCAGCATCCCGGCCGTCCGGGACCTCCCTCCCCGGGCGAGGCGTGCCGCCGCATACCCGAAACCGATGCACACCGGCGTGTACACCAGCAGGTTGAGCCGGTAGAAGGTGCTGCCCGAGTCGGCGCCGATACCGAACGCCCAGGCCACGCCCGCTATCGCCCGCACCGTCAGGCCGACGGCGACGGCACCGGTCACCAGGTGGGTGAGGGCGCGGATACGGGCTCCACCCCAGGCGTGCGCGTGCGCATAGACGCACGTGGCCGCGGTGGTGAGGACCGCCACCAGGGGCAGCAGCACCTGCGGAGTGAACGGCACATCGGCGTTGAGCAGACCTTGGGAGAGCGTGGCGGTGCTGTCGGCCGGCCACGTCACGCCCGTGGCCCACACCGCGTGCAGGACCGCGTCGCCGACCAGCAGCGAAGCCACGGCGGCACCCGCGCGGCGCCGGGCGGCCGGGGTCGGCGGCGCGAAACTCAACACGGACGCGAGGGGCGCGAAGGCGGCCATGGCGGGACCTCTTTCAGGAGTCGTGGTGGGGCTGATGCCTGAGAGAGGAGGCGGGGGACGGATTCGTTCCGTGGGAGTTGGAGATTTTTTCGCGGGGCGTGAGGCGAGCCGTGGCGGTGCGGTGGTCCGCCGCTTCGGACTCCGCGCTGCCGATGCGCGGTTTCGGGCGGCTGCGGGCGGCTGCGGGCGGGGCGGGATCGCCGTCGGGGGTGGGCGCGTGGGCAACGGAGTCCGACGACGGGATCACCGGTGGTTTCGCGGCGCTGTCGCGGCAAGAAACCGCCGAACCCGTAGCGGGGAGGCAACCTCGGCGACGGACCGAGTGAACCCACGCCATCCATCGACACGCGCACCGCAGCCCGCAGCCCGCAGCCCGCAGCCACCGCCGCTGCGCCGCGCCGAGCCCCGGCCGCCCCGAAAGTAGATGAACCCGCGCCTTCATCGACACGCGCACCGCAGCCCGCAGCCCGCAGCGGGTGACGGTTGCGACGTTCGCCGGGACGTGGCCTTGGGCGGAGGAGGTCTGTACGGTCGCGACCCGCAACAGGGACTTCGGGAGGTCCAAGATCATGGATCTTCACCCGGTCGCGGGCGCACTGGACAAGTGTTCGGAAAAGCCCAAGCGGCTCGTACAGTTGCGCTATGTCCTCCGCATCGGACCTCGACCTCCGCAAGCTGCGCGTGCTGCGGGAACTCGACGAGCGCGGCACGGTCGCCGCCGTCGCCGAAGCCCTGCACCTCACCCCGTCGGCGGTGTCGCAGCAGTTGACGGCGTTGGCCCGGGAGACGGGCGTAAAGCTCCTCGAACCCGCCGGCCGCCGGGTCCGGCTGACCGGCGCCGCACGGGTCCTGCTGCGGCATGCCGATCAGCTGTTTGCACAGCTCGAACGAGTGAACGCGGATTTGGCGGCGTACCGGGACGGCGATGCGGGCGAGGTGCGGGTCACCGCGTTCGGGTCGGCGATCACCGGCCTCGTCCTGCCCGCACTCGGCGACCTGCGCGAGCGGCGGCCCGGGCTGTCGCTGATCCTGCGCGAGTCGGAGCTGCCCGACGTCCACGGTGAACTCGTGCACGGCGAAACGGACCTCGCGATCGTGATCGCGTCGCCGGACGGGCCGGTCGGGGACGACGCGCGGTTCGCCCGCGTCTCGCTGCTCGCCGATCCACTCGATGTGATGATGCGGGCAGATCACCCGCTTGCCGGGGAACGCGCGGTGGCGATCGCGGACCTGAGCGACGACCCGTGGGTGTCGGGTTCGGTCGGCGCGTGCAGTCGGCTGACGGCGACGGCGTGCGCGGCGGCCGGGTTCACGCCGCGCGTGGTGCACCGGGCCGACGAGTGGACGACGATCTTCGGCCTGGTCGCGGCGGGGCTGGGGGTGGCGCTGGTGCCGCGGCTCGTGACGTCGCGGTTGGCGTCCGCACCGCACTCCGCCGCGGGGATCGTGATCCGCGAGCTGACGGGCGATCAGCCGCAGCGGCACATCGGCGCGATGGTGCGCAACGGCGCGGAGAGCGATCCGCACCTGGCGGCAGTCCTGGACGCGCTGGCGGAGCAAGCGGCGCGGGTGGGACGAGGGCGGGCGATGGTGGCGGTGTGAGGCACGGCACGAGGGCAACGGGGCGCGGCGGACGGGGAACGGCACCAGCGCCGCGACACGAGCGGAACGTGCGCGCTGCTGATCGGATTGTCATACCGCCCACGGCTCCCCCAACCACCTAGGTCTAACACGCCCGAATCAGAGCGTGTCGGGGGTTGTCCACAGGCCTAGGGGGGCCGTCGCTTCGGGCCGCAAGGGCTGCAAGCGGTTCCCCGGGGCACCCGTCACCCCCCGGCCGCGGGTCCCCCTTCCCCGCCTTTCCTCCGCAAATACCGCTCGAACTCCAGCGCAATAGCCTCGCCCGAGGCCTCCGGCAGGTCCTCCGCGTCGCGCGCCGCCTCCAGGGCCTGCACGTACTCGGCAACCTCCGCGTCCTCGGCGGCGAGCTGGTCCACGCCCAGCTGCCACGCCCGCGCGTCCTCGGTCAGCTCGCCCATCGGGATCGCCAGGTCCAGGAAGTCCTCGAGCTTGCGGAGCAGCGCCAGCGTCGCCTTCGGGGACGGTGCCTGCGACACGTAATGCGGCACCGCGGCCCAGAACGTCAGCGCGGGCATGCCCGCATGCGTGCACGCCTCCTGGAGGACGCCGACGATGCCCGTCGGGCCCTCGTACTTCGTCTGCTCCAGGCCGAGGCTGCGGGCCACCACCGGGTCGGAGGTGGTGCCGCTGACCGGGACCGGCCGGGTGTGCGGGGTGTCGCCGAGGAGCGCGCCGAGGGTGACGACGGTTTCCACGCCGAGCTCGTGGGCGAAGCCGAGCAGCTCGTTGCAGAAGGAGCGCCAGCGCATGTTGGGCTCGATGCCGTGCACGAGCACGATGTCGCGGCGCGGTTCCGGGACCCGGACCACGGACAGGCGCGTGGTCGGCCAGGTGATGCGCCGGGTGTCGCCGTCCATCCACACGGTCGGCCGGTTCACCTGGAAGTCGTAGTAGTCCTCCGCGTCCAATGCTGCGAAGACTTCGCCGCCCCAGACCTGGTCGAGGTGTGCGACGGCGGCGGACGCGGCGTCGCCCGCGTCGTTCCACCCCTCGAATGCGGCCACCATGACGGGGTCCACCAGTTCGGGGATGTCGTCCAGCTCGATCAAGCCGGTGCCTCCTCGCCGGCGCCACTGCGCCGGATCCGCTTTCCCGTGCGTGTCACGGGTTCTTTGCCATTCCTTGTGTACCGCGTCCAGCCTACGGCTTCGGCCTCGCGGGGGGCCGGACGGCCGATCCCGCGGGTCGCGTGCCGTCCCCGCCGGTGTGACTCCTACCCGGAACGGGCATCCGCCAGCGCACGCCGCGGACGCGTACCGGCAACCAGGGGAAGGCCGACGGCATTCCCATCAGGTGGGACGCCCCGCGGATTCCGTGCGCCGCACGGTTACGCTGTTCGCCCGGCCCGCGTGCGGACCGGAGGGCCCGCCAGGGGTCACAAGCCGACAGCCGTCGCACTCCAGGGAGAATCCTGATGACTGCAACATCCGCAACCCCCGAACAGCTGCGGGAAGCACTCGCCACCCGCGTGGTCGTCGCCGACGGGGCCATGGGCACCATGTTGCAGGCGCAGGACCCCACTCTCGACGATTTCCAGGGCCACGAGGGCTGCAACGAGATCCTCAACGTGTCGCGCCCGGACATCGTCCGTTCGGTGCACGAGGCCTACTTCTCGGTCGGCGTCGACTGCGTCGAGACCAACACCTTCGGCGCGAACTTCGCGAACCTCGGCGAGTACGACATCGCCGACCGCATCTTCGAACTGTCCGAGGCCGGCGCCCGCATCGCGCGCGAAGTCGCCGACGGCTTCTCCACCGCGGAGCACCCGCGCTGGGTGCTCGGCTCGATCGGCCCCGGCACCAAGCTCCCGAGCCTCGGCCACACCACCTACGACGTTCTCCGCGACGCCTACCAGGCGAACGCCGCCGGTCTGATCGCCGGCGGCGCGCACGCGCTGCTCGTCGAGACCAGCCAGGACCTGCTGCAGACCAAGGCGTCCGTCATCGGCGCCCAGCGCGCCAACCAGGCCGCGGGCACCAACGTGCCGGTGTTCGTGCAGGTCACCGTCGAGACGACCGGCACGATGCTGCTGGGCTCGGAGATCGGCGCGGCGCTGACCGCTCTCGAACCGCTCGGCGTGGACCTCATCGGCCTCAACTGCGCCACCGGTCCCGCGGAAATGAGCGAGCACCTGCGGCACCTCGCGCGCCACGCGCAGATCGGGCTGTCCGCGATGCCGAACGCCGGTCTGCCGGTGCTCACCTCGGATGGCGCGCACTACCCGCTCAGCCCCGAGGAACTCGCCGACGCGCACGACGTCTTCACGCGCGAGTACGGCCTGTCCCTGGTCGGCGGCTGCTGCGGCACCACGCCCGAGCACCTGCGCCAGGTCGTCGAGCGCGTGCGCGGCCGCGAGATCACGCAGCGCCGTGCCCGCCGCGAACCGTCCGCGGCGTCGCTGTACCAGTCGGTCCCGTTCCGGCAGGACACCTCGTACCTGGCGATCGGCGAGCGCACCAACGCCAACGGTTCCAAGGCGTTCCGCGAGGCGATGCTGGTCCAGGACTGGGAGAAGTGCCTGGAGATCGCGCGCGACCAGTCCCGCGACGGCGCGCACATGCTCGACCTCAACATCGACTACGTCGGCCGCGACGGCGCCGAGGACATGCGCGAGCTGGCCACCCGCCTGGCCACCGCGACGACGTTGCCGCTGGTCCTGGACTCCACCGAGCCCGCGGTCATCAAGGCCGGTCTCGAAGCGCTCGGCGGTCGTGCCGTCGTCAACTCGGTCAACTACGAGGACGGCGACGGGCCCGACTCGCGCTTCGCCAAGATCGCCGCGCTCGCGAAGGAGCACGGCGCGGCGCTCGTCGCGCTCACGATCGACGAGGAAGGCCAGGCGCGCACCGCCGAGTGGAAGGTCCGCGTCGCCGACCGGATCATCCGCGACCTGCGCGACAACTGGGGCTTCGCGGTCGAGGACATCATCGTCGACTGCCTGACGTTCCCGATCGGGACCGGTCAGGAGGAGACCCGCCGCGACGGGCTCGAGACGATCGACGCCATTCGGGAGATCAAGCGCCTGTACCCGCAGGTGCAGACCACGCTCGGGCTGTCGAACGTGTCGTTCGGCCTCAACCCGGCCGCGCGCATGGTCCTCAACTCGGTGTTCCTCAACGAGTGCGTCGAAGCCGGCCTCGACTCGGCGATCGTGCACGCCTCGAAGATCCTGCCGATGGCCCGGATCCCCGAGGAGCAGCGCGACGTCGCGCTCGACATGGTCTACGACCGGCGCCGCGAGGGCTACGACCCGCTGGCCCGCTTCATGGAGCTGTTCGAAGGCGTCGACGCCAAGTCGGTGCGGGCGTCGCGGGCCGAGGAGCTCGCCGCGCTGCCGCTCGGCGAGCGGCTCGAGCGCCGGATCGTCGACGGGGAACGCCAGGGGCTCGAGGCCGACCTGGACGAGGCGCTCGCCACGCGGCCCGCGCTGGAGATCATCAACGACACGCTGCTCGAAGGCATGAAGGTCGTCGGCGAGCTGTTCGGCTCCGGCCAGATGCAGCTGCCGTTCGTGCTGCAGTCCGCCGAGGTCATGAAGACCGCGGTGGCGCACCTCGAACCGCACATGGAGAAGAGCGACGCGGACGGCAAGGGCACGATCGTGCTCGCCACCGTCAAGGGCGACGTCCACGACATCGGCAAGAACCTCGTCGACATCATCCTCAGCAACAACGGCTACAACGTCGTCAACATCGGCATCAAGCAGCCGGTGTCGGCGATCCTCGACGCCGCCGAGGAGCACAAGGCCGACGTCGTCGGCATGTCCGGCCTCCTGGTCAAGTCCACCGTGATCATGAAGGAGAACCTGGAGGAGCTGAACCAGCGCGGCCTCGCCACCCGCTTCCCGGTCATCCTCGGCGGCGCCGCGCTCACCCGCGCCTACGTCGAGGAAGACCTGTACGACATCTACGCCGGCGAAGTCCGCTACGCCCGCGACGCCTTCGAAGGCCTGCGCCTCATGGACGCCCTCATGGGCGTCAAGCGCGGCGTCCCCGGCGTCGAACTCCCGCCGCTCAAGCGCCGCAAGGTCGCCGCCGCGACGCTCGTGGAAACCGCGCCGGAAGACATGCCCGCGCGCTCCGACGTGTCCGTCACCAACCCGGTGCCGACGCCGCCGTTCTGGGGCGACCGCGTGGTCAAGGGCATCCAGCTCGCCGACTACGTGTCCTGGCTCGACGAGCGCGCCACCTTCATGGGGCAGTGGGGCCTCAAGCCCACCCGCGGCGGCAACGGGCCCTCCTACGAGGAACTCGTCGAGACCGAAGGCCGCCCGCGCCTGCGCTACTGGCTCGACCGCCTCGTCACCGAGAACCTCCTCGAAGCCGCCGTCGTCTACGGCTACTTCCCGTGCGTCTCCAAGGGCGACGACCTGATCGTCCTGCACGAGGACGGCTCCGAACGCCTCCGCTTCACCTTCCCCCGCCAGCGCCGCGACCGGCACCTGTGCCTCGCGGACTTCTTCCGCCCGGAGGACTCCGGCGAGGTCGACGTCGTGGGCTTCCAGGTCGTCACCATGGGCTCGAAGCTGTCCGGCGCCACCGGCCGGCTCTTCGCCGACAACGCCTACCGCGACTACCTCGAACTCCACGGCCTGTCCGTGCAGTTGGCCGAAGCGCTGGCGGAGTACTGGCACGCCCGGGTGCGCGCCGAACTCGGCTTCTCCGGCGAGGACCCGGCCGACATCGACGGCATGCTCAAGCTCGAATACCGCGGCGCGCGCTTCTCCCTCGGCTACGGGGCCTGCCCGGACCTGGAAGACCGCGCGAAGATCGTCGAACTCCTCCAGCCGCACCGCATCGGCGTCGACCTGTCCGAGGAATTCCAGCTCCACCCCGAGCAGTCCACCGACGCCATCGTGCTCCACCACCCCGAGGCGAAGTACTTCAACGCCCGCTGAACCGGGCACGATCGAACCGGGCACCACCGACCCGCACATCGGGGGGCGTGCTGTGAGAACAGTGCGCCCCGCCGGGCCGTACGCTGATCATCCCGATCCCCGGCCCCGAAGGCACCCGTGCTCCACGACATCGCCGACGCCCTGCGCTGCCCCCACTGCGCCGCCCCGCTGAGCCTCGACGCCGACGGACGCACCCTCCGCTGCACCGGCCGCCACACCTTCGACGTCGCCCGCCAGGGCTACACCAGCCTCCTCGCCGGCGACGCCAAAACCGGCACCGCGGACACCGCCGACATGGTCGCCGCCCGCGACGCCTTCCTCGGCGCCGGGCACTACGCACCGATCGCCGACGCCGTCACGCACGCCGTCACCGCCGCGGTGCGCGCCGCCGCAGGCGACCCGGCCGGCGGCGACGGCGTTCCCGGGCACATCGCCGACGTCGGCGCCGGCACCGGCTACTACCTCGCCCGCGTCCTCGACGCGCTGCCCGAGCGCGCCGGGATCGCCCTCGACATCTCCAAGCACGCGCTGCGCCGCGCCGCCCGCGCCCACGCGCGCATCGGCGCCGTGGTGTGCGACGCCTGGCAGCCGCTGCCGGTCCGCGACCACGCCGCCGCGGCGATCCTCAACGTCTTCGCGCCGCGCAACCCCGCCGAACTCCACCGCATCCTGCACCCCGCAGGGCGCCTCGTCGTGGTCACGCCGAACGCCGGACACCTCGCCGAGCCCGTCGCCCGCCTCGGCCTCCTGCGCGTTGACAGCGACAAGAAGGCCCGCCTGGACGCCGCCCTCGCGAACCACTTCACCCCGGCCGGCGACACCCGCGTCGCCTTCGGCGCGCCGCTCACCCACGCGGACGTCGCCACCGTCGTCGGCATGGGGCCCAGCGCCTGGCACACCGACCCCGCCGAACTCCGCGACCGCATCGCGGCGCTCCCCGAGCCCTGGCCGGTTTCTGTCGATGTAACCGTTTCGATCTATTCACCGCGGGCACACCTACACACCCGCGACGCGCGCCACAATGCGCTTGCCTCCAACCGCATCGTCACGCACAATCGAGGGCCCATCACCAGCGAGTGACGCGAGTGAAGGAGGGGACGCAAGCGCCGGAAGGCCGCCGCCGCGCCCCACGAGTCTCATGAGGGGCACGCAGGGAGCAGGCAAGGCCGGACGGCACCCGGACAGGAAGGCAGGTGCCCATGACGGCCCTCGACATCGACGCCTATCCCGGCGGTGACGTGCACGCGGTGCTGTGCGACATGGACGGCACTCTCGTCGACACCGAACGCAGCTGGTTCGCCACCGAAGTGTCCGTCATGGCCGACTTCGGCTACGACCTCGGCGCCGAGCACGCGGTACGCCTCCTCGGCAGCCCCATGGAACCCGCCGTCGCCTACCTCCTCGACGTCTCCGGCATCGACGTCGCCCCCGGCGAACTCGAGCGCCGCATCAACGCGCGCATGGTCGACATCCTGCGCCTCGGCGTCGACCTGCGCCCCGGCGCCAAGCGGCTGCTCGGCGAACTCGGCGCCGCGGGGGTGCCGCTCGCGCTGGTCACCGCGTCCTACCGCGCCATCGTCGACGCCGTCCTGCCGTCGCTCGGCGCCCACCACTTCCACCTGACCGTCTCGGGCGACGAGGTCGTCAACTCCAAGCCGCACCCGGAGCCGTACCTGACCGCGGCGGCGGGGCTGGGCGTGGACCCGGCACGGTGCGTCGTCCTGGAGGACTCGCCGACGGGTGTGGCGTCCGGCGAAGCCGCGGGCTGCATCGTGGTCGCGGTGCCGAGCATGAACCACATCACCCCGGGGCCGCGGCGCACGATCGTGCCGTCCCTGGAAGGCGTCGACCTGCCGATGCTCGACCTGCTGGCCCGGCGGCGCGCCGGAGGCGCCGAGGCACCGGCGGGGGTCACCGGCTGACGGGACCGGGCACGGGCCGGGACCGAGGGAGTCGCCGGCAGGTCGAGGGATTTCCCTGACGACCGTCTACCCGCGTTGCCGCAAGACTGTCTGCGCACGGGGGTTCCACTTCGGTGGAGGCACCGGGGCGCGGTGGACGGTGGCGACACCGTCCCGCTTTCACAAGGTCCACGGGGGATCTTGTGGAGGCGTCCCGTCCGCGGGGGCGGACGGGGATCGGGGGTCTGCGCCGCAGGGTGCGGACGGAGCGTCACGGGCACGGTGTCCGGTGGTGGGGAGACCGCCGGAAGCCGGGCCCGCGGGACCGGAACGGGGAGTGCGGCCGCGGGGGCGGCCGCCGGGAGGACCGGTCCCTTCGGACGCCACGGGGGTACGGCACGGGGAGCCGGGGCGGACGGACCGCAAGGTCCGTCCGCCTCTGCATGTCCGGCGCACCTCGGGCACACGCGCGGTACACCGTTGGCGCCCGTCCCGGCGCGGGGCGGGCCCGGGCGGCGCTTCCGAGCCGGGAGTACGGGCCCCTCGCCGCTCCTCCGCAAGTCGCACCCGCGTGCGGCCGTCGGTCATCCGTGCGGACGAGACCGCGCTCCGCCGGGAGAATCCGCCTGGTCACAGCCTCTACCGTGGACCTGTGACGCCCGCCGACCACGCTCCGCACCCGGACGCTGCCGCCCCCGCAGCGGCCGTGCCGCCGCCCACGCCGCGCGCGAGCCGCACCCAGCGGCTGCGCGACCAGGCCGTGGTGTGGCTGGACGACCTGCGCCAGCGCGACGTGACGCTGTGGCGCAAACCCGCCCCCCAGGACGTCATCCTCGTCGTCATCCTGGGTGCGCTCGCCATCGGCGGCCTGTTCCTCGACGACCTCGGCAGCGACATGCGGCGGCAGCCCGACGCGTTCGGCGTCGTCCTGGCGATCCTGTGCGTGCTGCCGCTGCTGTGGCGGTCCGGGCATTCGCTGCGTGTGCTGCTCGCGGTCACCGTGCCGTTCCTGGTGCTCGCGGGCGCGCACTACGGCGCCGCGGGGGCGAGCCTCGGGCAGTTGGTGGCCATGTACAGCGCGGCGGTGAGCAGGCCCCGGCTGCCCGCGGCGTTCGCGCTGTTCTTCGCCGAGGCCACCACGATGGCGTGGCTGGCGATGGGCGACCGGGACATCGGTTTCGTGGACGTGCTGGCGAACCTCGCCGCGCTGTTCGCGGTGTGGGCGTTCGCCCGCAGCGTCGGGTTCCGCCGCGCCTACACCGCCGAACTGGAAGCCCGCGCCGACCGGCTCATGGCCACCCGCGAAGCCGACACCCGCGCCGCACTCGCCGAGGAACGCGGCCGCATCGCCCGCGAACTCCACGACGTCGTCGCCCACCACGTGAGCGTCATGACCGTGCAGGCGTCCGCGGCGCAGCGCACCATCGCCCGCGACCCCGACCGGGCCCGCGAAGCCATGTCCGCCGTCGAGCAGACCGGCCGCGCCGCACTGGTCGAGATGCGCCGGCTGGTCGGGATCCTGCGCAACACCGACGACGCGGAAGGCGCCGAGGCCCGGCGGCTCAACGAGGGGCACAACGCTCCGCAGCCCGGTCTCGACGGCGTCGAGGTGCTGGTGCAGCAGGTGCGCGAGGCCGGCGTGCAGGTCGAACTGTCGATCGAAGGCGTCCCCGCGGAACTCCCGCCCGGGATCGACCTGGCCGCGTACCGGATCGTCCAGGAAGCCCTCACCAACACCCTCAAGCACGCCGGGCCCGCCGGGGCGCGCGTCCTGCTGCGGTACCGGGCCGACGAGTTCCTCGTCCGGGTCGCCGACGACGGGCGCGGCGCCGCCGCCAACCTGGGCGCGTCGGAGGGCGGCCGCACCGGGCACGGCCTGCTCGGCATGCGCGAACGCGTCGCCCTGTACGGCGGACGCCTGTACGCGGGACCGCGCGCGGGCGGCGGATTCGAAGTGCTCGCCCGCATCCCCCTGCCGCCGGCCGACCGGCCGCGCCCCGCAGCCGAGCGCACCCCCCGCGCGGACCGCGCCCACACGCCCGGGGCGGCGACCGTGCAGAATCAGACACGGCACACGCCGCACCCGGTGCGGCAGGGTGCCGACGCCGCGTCCGAGCCCCGTCCCCCGGCGGGCCCGGACCCCGCCCGCGACCCGGTCCCCGACGCGCGGACCGGCGCGGACCCCGGCGGGACCGGCCGCCACGACGACCGAACCGACCGACTGGAGCAGAACCCAGCATGACGATCCGCGTGATCCTCGTCGACGACCAGCCGCTGCTGCGCACCGGGTTCCGCATGATCCTCGAAGCCGAACCGGACATCGCCGTGGTCGGCGAGGCCGCCGACGGCCAGCAGGCCGTCGAACTCGTGCGCACGCTCCAGCCCGACGTGGTCCTCATGGACATCCGCATGCCGCGCATGGACGGCGTCGAAGCCACCCGCCGCATCGTCGGCAACGGCCGCGACGGCGGCGACGAGACCGCCCGGGTCCTCGTCCTGACCACGTTCGACCTCGACGAGTACGTCGTCGAGGCGCTCCGCGCGGGCGCCAGCGGGTTCCTCCTCAAGGACGTCCCCGCCGACGACCTGATCGGCGCGATCCGGGTCATCGCCGACGGCGACGCGCTGCTCGCGCCGAGCATCACCCGCCGCCTGCTGGACATGTACGCGGCCCGGCTGCCCGCCGCCGAGGACCCCACCCCGGACACCCTCGCGATGCTCACCGAACGCGAGGTCGAGGTGCTGCGGCTCGTCGCCCGCGGCATGTCCAACGCGGAGATCGCCGCCGAACTGTTCGTCAGCGAGACGACCGTGAAGACCCACGTCGGGCACGTGCTCACGAAGCTGGGGCTGCGCGACCGGGTCCAGGCCGCGGTGTACGCCTACGAGAGCGGTCTGGTGCGCCCGGGCGCCCTGTAGCCGGAAGGCCCTACCAGGCCGCACCGCCGAGGTGCGCGGCGACGGCTGCGGCGGCGTCCCGGAGGGCCTGCCGGGACTCGTCGGTGTCGTCGCGCGTCTCGAAGCCGTGGCGGCCGTTCGGCACGTCCACCACCTCGACGTTCGCGCCCAGGGTGCGGGCCCGGTCGAGGAACGCTTCGACGGTCGCCGCGATCAAGGCTTGCTCGCGGCCCACCCGGGTCAGGACCACCGGGAGGGCGCCCGCGTCGGCGAGTGCGTCCGCCGGGTGGAACCGGGGGCCGCTCAGACCCCAGTTGGGCATCGGGGCGAGGACCGGGTAGGTCAGCGCCACGCAGCGCAGCCACGGCGGGGGAGCGGCCAGCCATTCCGCGGACAGCAGGCTGCCGCCGGAGAAGAACCACAACGCCACGCGGTCCGCGTCGACGCGCGGGTCGGCCCGGACGAGCGCGACCGCGTCGGCGACGTCCCGCGCGGCCGCCGGGTAGCCGGTGAGGTCGTGCAGGCGGTGGTCGACGGTGGCCGCGACCAGGCCCGAGGCGGCGAGCAGACGGGCGTAGCCGACGAACGCGGGCCAGTCGCGCGGGGTCGGCTGCGCCACCGGCGGAACGGGGCCGCCGTGCACGAGCACCACGGCCGGGCGCGGGCCTTCGGCCGCGGGCACGTACAGGTCGACGCGGCCGATCCGCTCCCGCGGGGCGTCGGGCACGTCGAGCACGAACGGCTGCAGATGGGTCGCCGGTTCCCCGCCGGAGCCGGAGACGGTGAGGCGGCGGCCCTCGCCGGCCGCGGCACGCAGCAGGACGTCCGCCAACTCGGCGGGACGCGACAGCATCGGCCAATGCCCCGTGTCGAGTTCGAAGAACGAGGTGTCGGGGTGGGCCAGCCGCGCCAGGCGCGGGTCGCCCAACCGCACCACGCCTTCGAGGATGTCGATGCTCGCGCCGTTCGCCGTGCACATGACACCGGTCGTCGGCATGTCCTTCGGCTCCTCGGCGAGGCGCAGCGGCTGCGTGAGCGCGGCCACCGGGTGCGGCGCGGAGAAGCGGGAAAGACGGGCCAGGTCGGCGTCGGTGAGGCCCGTGGTGCTGCCCCAGCGGGACCAGGCATCGGGGACGGGCAGCAGCCAGGCCGGGTCGTCCGGGGACGCCGACGAGGAGCCGGGCGCGGGCGGGGCGAGGAGGCGTTCGCGGACGGGCTGGTCGGGCACCGCCAGCGCGGCCGGGTCGCCGTCGTGCGGGACCGTGCCCGGGTCGACGTAGACGACCCGGGCGACCCGGCCCGCGCGGCGCGCGGCCGCACCCAGAGCGGCGTACGCGGCGCAGCCGTGCGCCACCAGCACCACACCCGGATCGTCGACGTGGTCGATCACCTCGACGATGTCGCGGATGTGCGTGTCCAGGCCGACGTCGGGCAGCGCGAGATGGCGGCGGTCGCCGAGGCCCGTCGGGGTCACGGCATACGCGTCGGCACCCGCGGCCCGCAGGCGGGCCGCGACGTCGCGCCACAGCCACCCGCCCGCAAAGGCGCCGGGGACGAGGACGAAAGCGGTCATGGGAAGGCTCCTCACTCGGGACGGCATGCGGTCATGCGCACCACGGCAGCCCCGATACGGCTCCGCAGGGAGCTCCGCGGTCCCGGGTACGGTAGGAACTCCCCCTGAGGGAGGTTCAAGCGTGAGCACGTCGCCCGACGGACTGCGGAGCATCGGAGAGCTGGCCGAAGCGGCCGGCGTCACCGTCAAAACCGTGCGGTTCTACTCCGACGCCGGACTCCTCCCCGAAGCCGCCCGCAGCGCCGGAGGACACCGCCGCTACGCCCCCGACGCGCTCGACCGCCTCCGGCTCATCCGCGCGCTGCGCACCCTCGATCTGGCGCTGCCCGACATCCGGCGCGTGGTCGAACGCGAACACGCGGGGGACACTGCCGAAACGGACGTCCTCGACGATGTGATCTCCGGGCAACTCCGGGATATCGGCGGCCATATCGCGGCGCTCCGGTGGCGCGAGGCGGCGCTGCGCCTGGTGCACGACTGCCCGCCGGGCGAACGTGCCGAACGGATCCGGCTCGTCGGCGCGATCGCCACGCCGCCGACGACCACGTCCATCGAGCGTTTCTGGCGCGGCTGGCTGCCCGCGCGGCTGCCGACCCGGGTGCGGGCGATGATCCTCGACGCGGCCGTGCCCAGCCCGCCGGAAGACCCCACGACGGGGCAAGTGCTGGCGTTCGCGCGGCTCCACGCCGCGGTGTCGGCCCCGTGCAGCGACGCGGACCGGGAGCGCGCGGCGCAAGCCGTGGTGCAGCGCCGGGGCGACCGGCTGCGGCTCGCGTTGCTCTACGACGGTCTGGCCGAGGCCTACACGCTGGCGTCGGCGCGGATCCGGCAGGGGGAGACCCCGGCGGCGGGGGAGGCACTGGACGGTTTTGTGGCCGCTTACGCGCGCGTCTACGAGACCGCGGACACCGGCGGGTTCCGCCGCCGGCTCGGGCGCCACCTCGCCGGGGATCCGCAAATCGACTGGTACTGGGACCTGGTCGCCGAGATCCGCGGCGGGGGCGACGAACCGACGGCGGGAGCCGCCGACGCGTGGCTGCGCGCCGCTCTCGACGCGCAGCTCGACGACGGCGCGGTGCGGCTCGCCGGTTGAAGCCGGTCGAGTCGGGTCGAGTCCGGTTGAGGCCGTTAGAGTCGGGTTGAGGCCGTTCGAGTCCGGCTACTCGGCCGACGTCTCGGCCGGGCCGGTCACCGCGACCACGGGCAGCGGGTACGCCGGGGGCGTCCCGCCGAACTCCGGGCAGACCGCCTGGTGGTCGCACCAGCCGCACAGCTTCGTCCGGTTGGGGCGCCAGTCGCCGGTGCGGGTGGCCTGCTGGATGGCCGTCCACAAGGCGCGCAGCTTCCGCTCGACGGCCAGCAGGTCCTGCTCGTCGGGGTCGTAGCGCACGATGTCGCCGCTGCCCAGGTAGACGAGCTGGAGGCGGCGCGGCAGGCGGCCGTACTGGCGCCACAGGACGAGCGCGTAGAACTTCATCTGGAACAGCGCCTTGTCCTCGAACCGCGCGGACGGCGCCTTGCCGGTTTTGTAGTCCACGACCCGTACGTCGCCGGTGGGGGCGACGTCCAGGCGGTCCACGTAGCCGCGCAGCGTCAGGCCGTCGTCGAGTTTGGTCTCGACGTACAGCTCGCGGCGGGCGGGCTCCAGCATGTTCGGGTCTTCGAGCGTGAAGTAGCGCTCGACGAGCTGCTCCGCGCCGCCGAGCCAGTCGGCCAGCTCGGCCGCCGCCACACCGCCCTCGCCGTCGTCGAACAGCTCGGCCAGCTCCGGGCGTTTGGCCAGCAGCTCGTCCCACGCGGGGCGCAGCAGGCGCAGCGCGGCCTCGGGCGTGCGGTCGCCGCGCGGGATGTCGAACAGCCGCTCCAGCACGGTGTGCACGACCGTGCCGCGGGTCGCCGCGGCGCTCGGCTTCTCGGGGAGCTTGTCGAGGACCCGGAACCGGTACAGCAGCGGGCACTGCATGAAGTCGCTCGCGCGCGACGGCGACAGCGACGCCCCGCGCGCGGCGGGATCGGGCCCGGCAGCGGGGGTGGTCTCGGTTCCGGTCTCGGTCATGCCGCCAGGGTACGGGGCCCGGGGGACAGCCCGGGGGACAGGAGCGGGCGGGCCCGGACCCCTGGGAACTTCCAACACCCACCAGTAACATCCGTCCCGCTCGTGACCCACCGCCCCGTCCGCGCCGTCGCGAAAGGCCCTGTGCATGCGCATGTCCCGCGTCCCCCCGCACCCTCCCGGCCGCACCCCGCTCCACCGCCGCCTCAGGACCGCCGCCGCCCTGGCCGCGGCCGCGGTCCTGCTCGCCGCGTTCCCCGCGCAAGCACACCCCGGCAACGGCAACGGCCATGGCAACGGACACCGCCCCGACCGGGTCACCGTCGGCAACCGCACCTACATCGCCGACGACCAAGGCCGCGCCACGCAATGGCGCGGCTTCAACCTCGCCGACAAGGGGCACAGCGGCGCCGACGCATTCGCCGACATCCAGGAACGCGACCTGCGCGACATGGCCGCCCGCGGCTTCAACCTCGCCCGCCTGGTCTTCTTCTGGGACGACCTCGAACCCGCCCCCGGCCGCTACGACCGCACCTACCTCGCCAAAATGCGGCGCATCCTCGACTGGGCCGACCGCTACCGCATCAAGGTCGTCCTCGACGCCCACCAGGACGTCTACGGGCCCACCTTCAACGGCCACCGCGGCATCCCCGCCTGGACCACCCGCACCGACGGCCTGCCCTACGAACCCATCCCGGGCGACTGGTTCTCCGAGTACTTCGAACCGTCCGTGCAAACGGCCTTCGACCACCTCTACACCGACAACGACCTCCGCGCCGCGCACGCCCGCATGTGGATGACCGTCGCCGCCGCCCTCGGCCGCCACCCCGCCGTACTCGGCTACGACCTCATGAACGAGCCCTTCGGCAAACTCGCCGCCGACACCGACCTGCCCACCGCCGCAGGCCGGTTCGAAGCCGGACAGCTCACCGAACTGTGGAACCGCCTCGCCGACGCCGTCCGCCTCGTCGACCGCGACAACTGGGTCTTCGTCGAACCCACCGTCATCGTCGGCCTCGGCGTCCCCACCCAGCTCGGCGCCATCGACGACCCGCACGCCGCCTACGCACCGCACTTCTACGACACCGCCATGGAAGCCGGCGCCGACTACGACCCCGACGGCACCTTCATCCAGGCCTACGAAGCCGCCATCACCGACTACCCGGCCCGCAACCGCATGCCCGTCATCGTCGGCGAATGGGGCCCGCCCGACCCGACCCTGCCCAACATGCGCACCTACTTCACACGCATGACCGCCGCCATGGACCGCTTCTCCAGCGGCTGGACCGACTGGCAATGGTGCCGGGGCGGCGGCTACTGCACCCTCACCGCCGACGGGCAGCTCAAGCCCAACCACGACCTGCTCGTCCAGCCCTACGCCCGAGCCACCGCCGGCGACCCGGTCTCCTACGGCTACGACCCCGCCACCCGCACCTACACACTCACCTACACCACGCGCGCCAACGCCGACGGGCCCACCGAAATAGCCGTCCCACGCGACGTCTACCCCCGCGGCTACAACGTCGCCGTCCAAGGCCGCAACGCCGACTGGGACCGCCACGGCCAAACCCTCACCGTGACCACCCACGGCCGCACCGGAGGCACCTACACCGTCACCCTCACCCCGCGCTGAAACCCGCCCGCAAACGGGCACCACGGCCCGCCGCGCACCCGGCTACCGGCGCGCGGCGGGCCGCATCAAGTCCAGGAACGCGCGCTCCACATCGCTGCGCGCCAGCACCCCGTACACACTGCCGTCCGCCTCCACCACCAAGTACTCCGACGCCGGAGTCGCCCGCAACGCCGCCAGCAGGTCCTCGCCCGCCAACTCCGCCGCCACCCGCATCCCCGGCAGCAGATCCCGCGACAACGGGCCCACCGCCACCCAAGGACGGCGCTGCTCCGGCGTGTTCACCACCCGCGACTCGCGCACCAGCGCGATCGGCGAACCGTTCGCATCCACCACCACCAGCGCCCGCGCGCCCGCCTCGCCCGCCCGGCGCAGCGCCTCGGCCAACGGCAGATCGGCCGCCACCGGGATCGCGCGGCGCGTCAGCCCCCGGACCCGCAGCCCGGGCAGGCGCTCGCGCAACTGCTCGGCACGCAGCGACTGCACCGCGCCCGTCCACATGAACCCGCCGATCAGCGCCCCGCACACCACCGTGTAGAGGCGCATCCACCCGGTGTCCTCGCGCGACCACCACACCGCACCGATCAGCACCGCGACCGCGAGCAGGCGCCCCGCCCACGACGCCGCGACCGTACCGGCCATCGGGCGCTTCGTCGCCCCCCACACCCCGGCGCGCAGCATCCGGCCGCCGTCCAACGGCAGCCCCGGCAGCAGGTTGAACACGGCCACCATCAGGTTCGACACCGCCAGCAGCGCGACCATCCGCCCGACCAGCGAATCGACGTCCAGGGCCAGGCCCACGCCCCAGAAGCCACCGGCGAGGGCGAGCGACAACGCCGGCCCCGCCGCTGCCACCGCGAACTCCCGGCCCGCCGTCTGCGGCTTGTCGATCTCCGAAACGCCGCCCAGGAATTGGATCGTGATCCGGTGCACCGGCAGACCGAACCGCAAGGCCGTCACCGCGTGCGCCAACTCGTGCACCAGCACCGACAGATACAGCAGCACCGCGAACGCGAACGCGACGAGGTACTTCCAGCTCTCCAACTGCGGGAACAAGCGCTCGAACGTCGGCGCGAACAGCAGCGTGATCACCACCGCGATCACGAACCACGACGACGACACATACACAGGCACCCCGAACGGGCGCCCCATCAGCAGCCCGCCGCCCGGACCCGGCCCGGTGCGCTCCGTCGTCGGCCCGCCCGCCACGGGACGGCCCGCGGGCCCGCCCGGCGCCGCGCCTCCCGGCACACCACCGGAACCGGCGCCGTGCTCTTCGCCGTCCCGTCCCTGCGGAAGCCCGCCCGAATCACTCACGCCGTCGATGGTATGCGGTGGGTGACCAGCGAGGACGGGCAGCGACGCCCCCGGACCGAAGGCCCTCCGCCGACCGGTACCCTTGGGCGCATGTCCGAACCGACCGGTGCCGCCCGTCGTCGCGGGCCCTTCCAGGTCGGGGACCAAGTGCAGCTGACCGATCCCAAGGGCCGCCACCACACCTTCACTCTCGAAGCCGGCAAGTCCTTCCACACCCACAAGGGATCGTTCCCGCACGACGAACTGATCGGCGCCCCCGAGGGCACCGTCGTCCGCTCGTCCGGGAACTTCGACTACCTCGCGCTGCGGCCTCTGCTCCCCGACTTCGTCCTGTCCATGCCCCGCGGCGCCGCGGTGATCTACCCCAAGGACGCGGGGCAGATCATCGCCATGGCCGACATCTTCGCCGGCGCCCGCGTCGTCGAAGCCGGTGTCGGCTCCGGCGCGCTCAGCACCTTCCTGCTGCGCGCCGTCGGCGACCAGGGGCAGCTGTCCTCCTACGAGCGCCGGCAGGACTTCGCCGACATCGCCAAGCGCAACGTCGAGCGCTACTTCGGCGGGCCCCACCCGGCGTGGACGCTCACCGTCGGCGACCTCCAGGACAACCTGGCCGAGACCGACGTCGACCGCGTCATCCTCGACATGCTCGCGCCCTGGGAGTGCCTCGAGGCCGTGCACAAGGCGCTGGTCCCCGGCGGCCTCGTGTGCTGCTACGTCGCCACGACCACCCAGCTCGCCCGCACCGTCGAGACGATGCGCGCCATGCGCTGCTTCACCGAACCCCAGTCGTGGGAGTCGATGGTGCGCACCTGGCACGTCGAAGGCCTCGCCGTCCGCCCCGACCACCGGATGATCGGCCACACCGGATTCCTGGTGACCGCCCGCCGCATGGCCGACGGCGTGGAAGCCCCGATGCGCCGCCGCCGCCCCTCCAAGGGCTCCTACGGCGAGGACTACGAGGCACCCGAGGTCTGATTCCCCGTCCGCTTCCGCGAGGCGCCGCCGGCATCCGGCGGCGCCTCGCCGTTTTCCGGCCGCACACCGGACCGCGACCGGAATCGACCGCGGAGCGGGCGCATCCCACGGATTCCGGCCATGTCCGGACCTGTCGCCGAACCCGCCGGAACGCCCCGCGAGCGCTTTCCGCCAGGCCTTTCCTGTGTGGCGGCAGACCACTAACGTGGCAGGTCGTGGCGGATGAACACGGCGTGCACGACCGGGGCGTGCACGAAAACGGCGCGTCCGAAATAGCGGACACCGACCCCGGAGCAGCCCTCGAACCCACTGCGGTCCACCCCGCGCCCCCCGCGGTACCGGACCCCCGTACTTCCGGCGAACTCGTCGCCGTCGGCGCCCCCGCGCCCCGCGTCCCCAAACCGGACGTCAAGAACTCCGTCGTGCTGATCTTCGCGGCGTGCATCATCGTCTTCGTCGGCATCAGCGCCGTGTCCATCTGGGCGGCCAGCCGCCTCGACGGCGGCGTGCCCGGCATCACCGCACCGGCGAAGGGACACCGCGAAGCACCGGTCTTCCCACCGGACGAACGCAACGACGGCGCGATACCCGGCACCGGCCAAGCCCCCGACACGGGACAGCCGGCAGGCGGCGCCCAACCGCGCGGTGCCGCCCCGGACGCCGGGCGTGTCGACCCGGTCGCGGCCAAACCGCTCGCCGACGTCGCCGTCGACTGGTCCGCGGTCGACTACGGCCTCGACTGCGCCGGCCTGCCGACCGAAGTACGCGCGAACGTGCCGCTGCCCGGCGGCGTCCACCTCCTCCAGGTGCGGTGCGCCACCGGCGCGGGCACCCCGCCCGACGCGATCATCGCCTACACGCTCGGCGACGACGGCCGGCCCGACCGCGGCCGCACCCTCCTCGACACCGCCGACGACCGGATCGTCAAGAGCCTGGACGTCGCCGACGGGCACGCCACCGCGACGCTGCTCGGCTGGTCCGGGGAAAACGTGCCCCGCTGCTGCCCCGACCAGGAAGAAACCCTCCAGTTGATCCCGTAGCGGATCTGGCCGGAAAACGCCCTCGGCAGGCGCGCCGGAAGCACTCCGGCGCGCCCGTCCGCACGCCCGCGCACCCGGCGGAGCGCGGCGTGGCGAACCGGAGAACCCCGGCAAGACACACAAAAAAGGCGCGCGCGGCGGATCGCCTGCGCGCGCCTTGCGGCTGCCGTCCGGGGTCAGCCGGCGTCCGGGCCGTAGACCTCGACGCCGTCCGACACACGCCGCACATGGATGCATTCACCAGGGCATTTGCGTGTGGCATCGATCACTTCTGTGATCAGTGGCAGCGGCACCGGCACCGCGGAACCCGGGTCGGTGCGCAGTTCGTCGTCCTCGCCCTTCACGTATGCGAGGCCGTCGATGTCCAGCTCGAACACCTCGCGGGCGAACTGCACGCAGATTCCGTCACCGGTGCAAAGATCCTGGTCGATCCACACCTCAAGAGCGTCATTCTCGGTGGACATCAGGCCTCGCACTTCACCATTTCACGCTGGGAACCGACCAAGAGACCCTACCGCCGACGGCTTCGTGATGTTGATGGGTGGGTATCGGCACCACACAACAGTGGGGGCAATCGCGCGGGTGAAGATCGGACACGCCCAGGCCGTCTTTTGATCAAGGGGTTTCAACCCCCCCTGCCGCAGGTAGGGTCGGAGACGTCGCAGCTCCCAGGAGGAGGTGAGGACCGTGGCAGCCCACGACGACGACATGAACCGTGGCGGGAGGCCGGCTCGGGGTACGGACGACCTCATGAGCCAGGTGTCCTTTCTTGAGCAGGAAGTCGCCGTCCTGCGTCGCAAGCTCGCCGACTCGCCGCGTCAGACGAGGATGCTGGAGGAGCGGATCGTCGAGCTCCAGACCAGCCTCGCCGGTCTGACCACACAGAACGAGCGGCTGGTGGCGACGCTCCGAGAGGCCCGCGATCAAATCGTGGCCCTCAAGGAGGAGGTGGACAGGCTCGCGCAGCCACCTTCGGGTTTCGGTACTTTCCTGTCAGCAAACGAAGACGGCACGGCCGACATCTTCACCGGAGGACGAAAACTCCGCGTGAACGTCAGCCCCAACCTCGACCTCGAGGACCTCCAGCGCGGCCAGGAGGTCATGCTCAACGAGGCCCTCAACGTGGTCGACGCCATGGAGTTCGAGCGGATCGGCGATGTCGTGATGCTCAAGGAACTCCTCGAAGACGGCGAACGCGCCCTCGTCATCGGACATACCGACGAGGAACGCATCGTCCGCCTGGCCGAGCCCCTGCTCGACAGCCCCCTCCGCGCCGGAGACTCGCTGCTGCTGGAACCCCGTTCCGGCTACGTCTACGAACGCGTGCCCAAGAGCGAGGTCGAAGAACTCGTCCTCGAAGAAGTCCCGGACATCGACTACACGAAGATCGGCGGCCTGCGGAACCAGATCGAACTGATCCGCGACGCCGTCGAGCTCCCGTACCTCTACCCGGACCTGTTCAAGGAACACGAACTCCGGCCGCCCAAGGGCATCCTGCTCTACGGCCCGCCCGGTTGCGGGAAGACGCTCATCGCCAAGGCCGTCGCCAACTCCCTGGCCAAGAAGGTCGCCGAGGCCAAGGGCGTGGACGGCGAACAAGGCAAGAGCTACTTCCTCAACATCAAGGGCCCGGAACTCCTCAACAAGTACGTCGGCGAGACCGAGCGGCACATCCGCCTGGTCTTCCAACGGGCCCGCGAGAAGGCCAGCGAAGGCACGCCCGTCATCGTCTTCTTCGACGAGATGGACTCGCTCTTCCGCACCCGGGGCTCGGGGGTCAGCTCGGACGTCGAGAACACGATCGTCCCGCAGCTGCTCTCCGAGATCGACGGTGTCGAAGGCCTCGAAAACGTCATCGTCATCGGCGCCTCGAACCGCGAGGACATGATCGACCCGGCCATCCTGCGACCCGGCCGGCTCGACGTGAAAATCAAGATCGAGCGCCCCGACGCCGAAGCCGCCAAGGACATCTTCGCCAAGTACCTCACGGCGAACCTGCCCCTCCACGAGGACGACCTCGAGGAGCACAGCAGCGACAAGGCCACGACGGTCGGCAACATGATCCAGCGCGCCGTCGAGCGCATGTACGCCGAATCCGAGGAGAACCGCTTCCTGGAGGTCACCTACGCCAACGGCGACAAGGAGACCTTGTACTTCAAGGACTTCAACTCCGGCGCCATGATCGAGAACATCGTCGGCCGCGCCAAGAAGATGGCCATCAAGCAGTTCCTCGAGAACGGCCAGAAGGGCATCCGCGTCTCCCACCTCCTCGCCGCCTGCGTCGACGAGTTCAAGGAGAACGAGGACCTGCCCAACACCACCAACCCCGACGACTGGGCACGCATCTCCGGCAAGAAGGGCGAGCGGATCGTCTACATCCGCACGCTCGTCACCGGCAAGCAGGGAGCCGACGCCGGACGCTCCATCGACACCGTCGCCAACACCGGCCAGTACCTGTGACACCAAGCCGCCGCGGCCCACACGAAGCTGTGGGCCGCGGCGGCGCGTGTCCGGCCGGACTCCGCCCGCGACCGGACAGCACCGCCGATCCCGCCGTCCCTATCCCGCTCCACCCCGGACGGCCATAGGCTCGATAGCGTGTCCGGTCGCCCGAACAGCAATTGCAGAGCGTCCTAAAGTGAATGCAAGCAGTGGCCAGGGTTTGAACGTCGAGGGGGTCGCATGACCGTCCAGCGCGTGATGGGCATCGAGACCGAGTACGGCATCTCGGTACCGGGACACCCCGGTGCCAACGCGATGCTGACGTCGTCTCAGGTGGTGAACGCGTACGCTGCCGCGATGCATCGCGCTCGCCGCGCCCGCTGGGACTTCGAAGAGGAGAACCCGCTGCGCGACGCCCGCGGCTTCGACCTCGCCCGCGAACTCGCCGATGCCAGCCAGCTCACCGACGAAGACGTCGGCCTCGCCAACGTCATCCTCACCAACGGTGCCCGCCTCTACGTCGACCACGCGCACCCCGAGTACTCCGCCCCGGAAACCACCAACCCGCGCGACGCCGTCGTCTGGGACAAGGCCGGCGAACGCATCATGGCCGAAGCCGCCCGCCGCGCCGCGGAAGTCCCCGGCGGCCAGCAGATCCTGCTCTACAAGAACAACACCGACAACAAGGGCGCCAGCTACGGCTGCCACGAGAACTACCTCATGCAGCGCGCCACGCCCTTCGCGGACATCGTGCGCCACCTGACCCCGTTCTTCGTCTCCCGCCAGGTCGTGTGCGGCGCCGGGCGTGTCGGCATCGGCCAGGACGGCTCCTCGCACGGCTTCCAGATCAGCCAGCGCGCCGACTACTTCGAAGTCGAAGTCGGCCTGGAGACCACCCTCAAACGCCCCATCATCAACACCCGCGACGAGCCCCACGCCGACGCCGAGAAGTACCGCCGCCTGCACGTCATCATCGGCGACGCGAACCTCTCCGAGGTCTCGACCTACCTCAAGCTCGGCACCACCGCACTCGTCCTGTCGATGATCGAAGACCGGTTCATCACCCACGACCTCACCGTCGACCAGCCGGTCCGCACCCTGCACCAGGTCTCCCACGACCCCTCGCTCAAACACCTCGTCACGCTCCGCAGCGGCCGCAAACTCACCGCGGTCCAACTCCAGATGGAGTACCTCGAACTCGCCCGCAAGTACGTCGAGGACCGCTTCGGCGCCGACGTCGACGACGTCACCACCGACGTCCTCACCCGCTGGGAATCCGTCCTGACCCGGCTGGAGACCGACCCGATGTCGCTCGCCCGCGAGCTGGACTGGGTCGCCAAGCTCCAGATCCTGGACGGCTACCGGAGCCGTGACGGCCTCGACTGGGACGCCCCGCGCCTCCACCTCGTCGACCTCCAGTACGCCGACGTACGGCCCGACAAGGGGCTCTACAACCGCCTCGAAAACCGGTTCGAGCGCATCGCCGCCGAATCCGAGGTCCAGCGCGCCGCGCACCTGCCCCCGGAGGACACCCGCGCGTACTTCCGCGGCCGCTGCCTCGAGCAGTACGCCGACGAGGTCGCGGCGGCGTCCTGGGACTCGGTGATCTTCGACGTGCCCGGCCACGACTCGCTCCAGCGCGTCCCCACCCTCGAGCCCCTGCGCGGCACGAAAGCCCACGTCAAGGACCTGCTCGACCGCTGCCGCACCGCGGAGGAACTGGTCAACGCGCTTACCGGGCGATGACCGCCGGCCGGCTCCGCGGCCCGCTCGCCGCCGACCAGGTGAACCCCTCGCCGGACGGGTGAACCTGAGCCGTGTGGGGGAAGAAAGCGGGTGGAGGCACCGGACCACCGAATGTCGCCCGCGGGCTGCGCGCGGTGGTCCGGTTCCCCCGGACCTCACGGCAGCCGGCCGTCCGAGGCAACCGATGTGACCGACGGATGTGACAAAGAGAATTCCCGTGCTCGGGAACAACCGCCGCCCTACGCTTGTAGTGTCTGATCACCTGGCTCTTCGGAGCCGTTCGATCGGAACACCGGCCCGGGGCGGTGCCCTTCCCGGGCGGGATCGAGAGAAAAGGTGGGGTGCGTCAAATGGCCACGAAGGACAACGGCGGACAGGCCCGGACGAATAAGCGCTCCGAGGAAATCGAAGAAACCTCCACCGACGCGCAGGCGACCTCCGACCTGCAGGAACGCCAAGAGAAACTGACGGACGACGTCGACGCGGTCCTGGACGAAATCGACGAGGTCCTCGAGGAGAATGCCGAGGATTTCGTGCGTTCGTTTGTCCAGAAAGGCGGAGAATAGGGCAAATGTCCGATTTGCCCTCACTTAAGAAATGCTCGCGCTGTAAGGAATTCCTGACGCGTGCTGCATTTGCCGCGAACAAATCGCTGCGCGACGGCCTGCAATCGTATTGCCGGGAATGTTCCGCGCAATATTATGCGGAACGCCGTACGGCAAAGGGGTTTGCGGTCAGGCCGAAGGTCGCCGTGCCGCCGGGGCACAAGCGGTGCCCCCGGTGCACGGCGATCAAGCCGCACTCCGAATGGCATCTGCACCGCAGGAGTGCTGACGGATTCGCGGCACACTGCAAAGCGTGCCGGGCGGTCGACGGCCGGGCAGGCCACCTTCAGCGCAAGTACGGCCTGACCGAAGAGCGGTATCAGGAGATGCTCGAGGCCCAAGTCGGGCGTTGTGCGATCTGTCTCGTGGCTCGAGCCGAACACGTGGACCACGATCACGAAACGGGTAGGGTCCGAGCACTACTCTGCTTCAACTGCAATGCGGCCCTAGGCCAGTTCAAGGACCGTCCCGACGCGCTCCGCCGGGCCGCCGCCTACTTGGAAGGGATCGTGTGGAATCCAACACGCGTGGCACCGGGCGTCTACCGGGTGCCTTCCTGACCCCCGGGTCGTCGTCTTTCACGGAGTTCCTCAGTGCGTACCGGCCGGAGTTGCTGCCGTCGCGGCGGACCTTGCCGACGACGCCGGTGACGGTGGAGGCGCCGCACGGCACGACCATCGTCGCGGCGACGTTCCCCGGCGGCGTGGTGATGGCCGGCGACCGGCGCGCGACGATGGGGAACCTGATCGCGCAGCGGGACATGGAGAAGGTGTTCCCGGCGGACGAGTACAGCTGCGTCGGCATCGCCGGCACGGCGGGTATCGCCGTCGAGATGGTGCGGCTGTTCCAGGTCGAACTGGAGCACTACGAGAAGATCGAGGGCGCCACGATGTCCCTCGAGGGCAAGGCGAACCGCCTGTCGCAGATGATCCGGGGGAACCTGGGCATGGCGATGCAGGGGCTCGCGGTCGTGCCGCTGTATGCCGGGTACGACCTGGATGCGGGCGAAGGCCGGATCTACAGTTATGACATCACCGGCGGGCGTTCCGACGAGCAGGGCTTCACGTCGGTGGGTTCGGGTTCGCTCTTCGCGCGCGGCGCGCTGAAGAAGCTGTACCGCGAGGACCTGACCGCGGATCAGACCGTGCTGGCGTGCGTGCAGTCGCTGTACGACGCGGCGGACGAGGACTCGGCGACGGGCGGCCCCGATCTGTCGCGGAAGATCTTCCCGACCGTGTCGGTGGTGACGGACGAGGGTCTGCGCATGTGGTCGAACGACGAGGTCGGCGCCGTGGTGCGGTCGGTGGTCGGCGAGCGTTTGGAGCGTCCGAACGGTCCGAGTGCGCCCTTGGGCTGAGGCGTTGAGGCGTGCGGGGCACGCACTGGACGTAGTGGACTGACGGCTTTGATTTCCTCCCAGCAAAGGACTCCACGGTGACGACGCCTTTCTATGTGTCGCCGCAGCAGGCCATGGCGGACCGGGCCGACTATGCCCGCAAGGGCATCGCCCGGGGTCGCAGCGTGGTCGTTTTGACGTACGCGGACGGCATTTTGTTCGTGGCGGAGAACCCGTCGCGGGCGCTGCACAAGATGAGTGAGATCTACGACCGGATCGCCTTCGCGGCGGTCGGGAAGTACAACGAGTTCGAGAACCTGCGGATCGGCGGCGTGCGGTACGCGGACATCCGCGGCTACTCGTATGCGCGCCATGATGTGACGGCGCGTGGTCTGGCCAACGTGTACGCGCAGACGCTGGGAACGATTTTCTCCAGCGGCGGCGAGAAGCCGTACGAGGTGGAGCTGATCGTCGCGGAGGTGGGCAGCACGCCCGCGGACGACCAGATCTACCGGTTGACGTACGACGGTTCGATCGCGGACGAGCAGCACTATGTCGCGATGGGCGGCAATGCGGACCAGATCACCGAGCAGCTGAAGCGGTCGCACCGTGAGGGGCTGCCGTTGGACGAGGCGCTGCGGGTCGCGGTGGATGTGCTGTCGCGGGACGGCAGTGGCGAGAAGCGGACGATCACGGCGGCGCAGCTGGAAGTTGCGGTGCTGGACCGGACGCGGTCGCAGAAGCGGAAGTTCAAGCGTGTGGTGGGTGCGCAGTTGGCGCGTCTGCTGGGCGAGTCGGCGTCGGGTGCGGCGGATGCCGCGGCCGAGGGCGGCAACGGGGCCGACGGCGACGGCGGTTCGGGTGCGGCGGGGGAGACGTCGGAGGAGTAGCGCGCGTTCGCGGTGCCTTTGCGGCACTTGGACTCACGGGCCCGCCCCTGGCCGGGGGCGGGCCCGTCCGCGTGTCCGGGGGCTTGGTCGTCCCTTCGGCTTGACGGTGCCGTGGTTCAGGCGTTTGTCGGCGGTGCGGCGGTGGATCCTCGGACGAGGAGTTCGCCGGGCAGGGCGGCGTCTTCGGGTTGCCGGCCGTCGAGGAGGTCGAGGAGTGCGCCCATGCCGACTTCGCCGAGGCGGTGGCCGGGGAGGCGGATGGTGGTGAGTTCGGGTTCGAGGACGGTGGCGACGAGGAGGTCGTCCACGCCGGTGACGGAGAGGTCCTGGGGGATGCGGAGTCCGCGGGCGCGGGCGGCTTTGTAGGCGCCGGCGGCGATGACGTCGTCGTCGCAGACGAGGGCGGTGGGGCGCCGGGGGCGGTCGAGGAGGTGTCCGGCGGCGGTGGTGGCTTCGGGGACGGCCATGGGGGTGCGGGCGTAGGAGGCTTCGGCGCCGGGTGCGGCCGACAGGGTTTCGCGGAAGGCGGCTTCGCGGGTGCGGAAGGTCCAGCTGTCGATGTCGGACACGACGCGGCCGATGCGGCGGTGGCCGAGTCCGAGGAGGTGGGTGGTGAGGCGGCGCATGCCGTCGGCGATGTCGATGTTGACGGTGGGGGCGCCGGTGCCGGGTTCGCTGTCCATCATGACGAGGGGGAGGCCGGTGCCGGGTGTGCCGGTGCCGAGGAGGCCGGAGAGCGTGTCGGCGGCGGTGGAGGACGCCAGGACGCCGTCCAGGGCGGTGTGGGCGGCCGCGAAGGGGCTGGCGACGGGTTCGAGTTCGTAGCCGGGCTGCACGGGGGCCGGGTAGATGACGACGGCGAAGTCGCGGCGGGCGGCGGTCTCCGAGGCGCCGGTGTGGACGGCGCCGAAGAACGGGTTGGTGAGGGCGGGGACCACGAGCAGGACGGTGCGGGTGGTGCCGAGGCGCAGGTGGCGGGCGGCCTGGTTGGGCCGGTAGCCGAGGGTGTTGCTGGCGTCGATGACGGCGCGGACGGTGCGTTCGGAGACGCGTCCGGCCCATTTTCCGGCGTGTACGAGGGACACGGTCGACTGCGAGACTCCGGCGAGTTTCGCGACGTCTTTGCTGGTGGGGCGGGTGGCCGGGATGGGGGGCGGCGCGTCCGCGGGGTCGGGCACGGTGGCGGCGGTCCCTTCGTGGGTCCCGGGGTGTGGGGGGTGAAAACCGGGGGCGGTGGCCGGTTGCTGGGGCCACTGTAGGGCGACTTGGCGGATTTACCGGGCAGTGTCGGCGTGGATTCGGGTTGCCCTCTGCGGTCTGGGCCGCCAGACTGAACTGGAGTCATACGTATGACTTCATGATCTGCCGGGCGGGAAGGCGTCGACTCTCATGCGGATATACGCGGATCTCTTCCGCGCCAAGTACGCCGCGCGGCTGCTCGGCGGGACGCTGCTGGGCCGTCTGCCGAACGGCATGGGCGTCCTGGCGATCCTGCTGTTCGCGCGCGCGGACGGCGCCGGATACGGTCTCGCGGGCACGCTGTCGGCGCTTTCCGGCCTGGCCACCGCCCTCGGGCAGCCCGCGCTGGGCCGCTGGATGGACCGCCGGGGGCAGACGGGTGTGCTGATCGGCGGCGCGGTGGTGTCGGCGCTGGCATATGCGGCCTTCGCCGTGGTCGGGGTCCATCCGCTGCCGGTGGCGGTCGCCGCGGTGCTGGTGGCCGGTTTTGCCACGCCGCCGCTGGAGTCGGGGCTGCGGGCGCTGTGGCCGACCGTCCTGCGGCAGGACCAGGTGCACGCCGCCTACGCGCTCGACGCGGCGGCGCAGGAGATTCTCTTCACCGTCGGCCCGCTGCTCGTGGTCGCGGTGATCGCGCTGGCGTCCGAGGCCGCGGCGCTGGTCGTGACCGGGCTGCTGGGGATCGCGGGCACGCTGGTGGTGGCCACGGCCCGGCCGTCGCGGGTGTGGCGTGGCGAGGCGCATACGCCGCACTGGGCGGGCCCTCTGCGGTCGCGCGGCCTTCGGGTGCTGCTGGCGTCGCTGACGCTCGCAGGCACGGCCTTGGGCGTGCTGGGTGTGGCGGCGGTGGCCTACGCGGACGACCGCGGTTCGGACGTGTGGTCGGGTGCGGTCATGGCGGCGATGTCGACGGGGGCGTTCGTCGGCGGGGTGGTGCACGGCGCACGCCGGTGGGTGCGCCCGGCGCGGGAGCGTCTGCCGTGGCTGATGGCGGGCCTGACGGTCGGCTATCTGCCGTTGATGTGGGCGCCCGCCCCGTGGCTGATGCTGGTCCTCGCGGTGCTTTCGGGCGTGTTCTTGGCGCCGGTGATCGCGTGCACGTTCACGTTGGTGGACGAGCTTGCCCCGGCGGGCACGGTGACCGAGGCGTTCGCCTGGGTGGTGGCCGCGATGGGCACCGGAGCGGCCGCGGGGACGGCGGCCGCCGGGTTCGCCGGAGAAATGGCCGGAGTGAGCGGCGCGTTCGCGGTGGCCGGGGTGGGAACGGCGCTCGGGCTGGCGGTCTTGGCGGCGGGCCGGCGCACGCTGGTTCCGGCCGAGATCAACTCGGCCGGATTCGGCGCACGCGAGTTGTCCCGGAACGGCACATCAGCGGCGTAATGTTGCTGCATGGACCGCCGAATCTTCGGGCTCGAGAACGAGTATGGCGTCACCTGCACGTTCCGCGGGCAGCGCAGGCTGTCTCCGGACGAGGTGGCGCGGTACCTGTTTCGCCGAGTCGTCTCGTGGGGCCGAAGCAGCAACGTCTTCCTACGCAATGGGGCCCGGCTGTACCTGGATGTGGGCAGTCACCCCGAGTACGCCACGCCGGAGTGCGACTCCGTGCCCGAACTCGTCGTGCACGACAAAGCCGGCGAGCGCATTCTTGAAGGCCTTCTCGTGGACGCCGAACGGCGCCTGCACGAGGAGGGCATCGCCGGTGACGTCTACCTGTTCAAGAACAACACCGACTCGGCGGGGAACTCGTACGGCTGCCACGAGAACTATCTGGTGGCGCGGCACGGCGAGTTCTCGCGTCTGGCGGACATCCTCATCCCGTTCCTGGTGACCCGTCAGATGCTGTGCGGCGCGGGCAAGGTGCTGCAGACGCCGCGCGGTGCGGTGTACTGCGTGAGCCAGCGCGCCGAGCACATCTGGGAGGGCGTCAGTTCGGCGACCACCCGGTCGCGGCCGATAATCAACACGCGCGACGAGCCGCACGCGGACGCGGAGCGCTACCGGCGCCTGCACGTGATCGTGGGCGACTCGAACATGGCCGAGCCGACGACCATGCTGAAGGTCGGCGCGACCGACCTCGTGCTGCGGATGATCGAAGCGGGCATGGTCATGCGGGACCTGACGCTGGAGAACCCGATCCGGGCGATCCGCGAGGTCAGCCACGACATGACCGGCCAGCGCAAGGTGCGCCTGGCGAACGGCCGCGAGGCGTCGGCGCTGGAGATCCAGCTGGAGTACCTCACCAAGGCGATGGACTTCGCCGACCGGCGGGGGATCCGCACCGGCACCGTGCAGCAGGTCCTCGACCTGTGGGAGCGCACGCTCACCGCGGTGCAGACCGGCAACCTGGACCTGGTCGGGCGGGAGATCGACTGGGTGATCAAGTACCAGCTGATCGAGCGGTACCGGGCCAAGCACAACCTGCCGATGGCGTCGCCGCGCGTCGCGCAGATCGACCTCGCGTACCACGACATCCACCGGCGGCGCGGCCTGTACTACCTGATGGAGCGGCGCGGCCAGGTCGACCGGGTCGGGCAGGACGTGAAGATCTTCGAGGCGAAGTCGGTGCCGCCGCAGACCACGCGGGCCCGGCTGCGCGGCGAGTTCATCAAGAAGGCGCAGGAGCAGCGGCGGGACTTCACCGTCGACTGGGTGCATCTGAAGCTGAACGACCAGGCGCAGCGCACGGTGCTGTGCAAGGACCCGTTCCGGGCGGTGGACGACCGGGTGGAGAAGCTGATCGCCAGCATGTGAGGCCGGTGACGGCTGTGGCGCCGGTGGCCGGCAGGTGACGGCGCGGGCGTCGGGGGCGGGTGCGTACCGTTGCGCAACGGTACGCACCCGCCCCCGACGCTTGCCGGGCAGGGGTGGCTTCCGCCGTCCCGCCCGGTATGTGCAGGGGTGGTCACGGAGCGCAAGATTACGGTCGGGTACGGATCGGCAACGGGTTTGGTCTTCACGCGATTCACACGGCGCTTGCCCGTAGAGTGTGCGGGTCCTTGACCGCCATCTGCAGAGGAAGACCGTGCGCCGCCTAGCCACGCTGCTTCTCGTCCCCGCCTTGCTGCTCGGCGCTGCCGCGTGCGGCAGCGACTCGAAGGACGACCAGGGAGACACGACCTCCCGCCAGGTGCCCGTGAGCACGACCGGGGCGGTGACGGCGAACTCCGCGTTCGGGCAGCAGCCGAACATCGCGATTCCGGAGAAGGTCAAGCCGCCGAAGGACATGCAGGTGCAGGTCCTCACCGAGGGCTCGGGGCCGGTGGTCGACAAGAACAACATGGCGACGTTCAACTACGAGGGTGTCTCGTGGAGTTCGCGCCGGGTGTTCGACAGCTCCTTCGAGGCGGGCCGGACGCCGTTCACCGTGCAGGACCTGAACAGCGGCCTGATCCAGGGCTGGCTGGAGGCGATGCCCGGCAAGAAGGTCGGGACGCGCCTCCTCATGACGATTCCGCCGGACAAGGGCTACGGCCCGGACGGCAACCCGCCGAAGATCGCGAAGAACGAGACGCTGGTCTTCGTCGTCGACCTCGTGGACACCGTCGGCAAGACGGACGGCGCGCAGGGCACCGCGGTCAACGTGACCAACGCGGACCTGCCGAAGGTGCAGACCGACGGCGTCAAGATCACGGGTCTGACCTTCCCGAAGGACAAGCCCGCGCCGACGGCGTTGGTGAAGCAGCCGCTGATCGAGGGCACCGGCGCGGCGGTGACGGCCACCGACACGGTGACGATGCAGACCGTGCAGTACGTGTGGGGCGCCGACAAGACCCTCGGGTCGAGCTGGGGCGGCAGCGGCCCGTCGCAGGTGTCGCTCGCGACCGGCAACACGACGCTGATGAAGACGCTGGCGGACAGCCTGGCCGGGGTGAAGGTCGGCAGCCGCGTCATGCTGGTGATCCCGCCGGACAAGGCGTTCGGTGCGGAGGGCAACCAGCAGGCCGGGGTGCCGGCGAACGCGACGCTCGTGCTGGTGCTCGACGTCCTGCGCACCGCGGCGGTGTCGAACGGCTGATCCCACCCGGGACTCCTGGCCGCGCCCCGTGGCGCGGTGCGGCGGAAAACGCCGCGCCGTGCGGCGGGGCGCGTTTCGTTGCGGAGCCGCTCGGCTGACAGAGTGTGCGTCGGCAGTTTTCGTGTAGCGAGGAGCAGTACTACCGATGAGCAACATCGACACGAGCACGCGTCCCGAGATCGACTTCCCGGACGGCAACCCGCCGGCGGACCTGGAGAAGACCGACATCGTCGAGGGCACCGGCCCGGTCGTCGAGGCGGGCGATGTCATCGCCGTCGACTACGTCGGCGTCTCGTTCTCCACCGGCGACGAGTTCGACGCGAGCTGGAACCGCGGCCAGGCCCTGCAGTTCACGGCCGGTGCCGGACAGGTCATCGAGGGCTGGGACAAGGGCCTGCTGGGCATGAAGGTGGGCGGCCGCCGCAAGCTGGTCATCCCGCCGCACCAGGCCTACGGCGACCGTAGCCCGAGCCCGCTGATCAAGGCCGGCGAGACGCTGATCTTCGTGTGCGACCTGCGCGCGATCCAGGGCAAGTAAGTCCGGTCCCTCCGGATATCAGGAGGGGACGGACACGCGGCCGCCCGGTGGTGCTTCGGCACCGCCGGGCGGTTTCGCGTTCTCCGCTTTGCAGGGCTGTGCAGGGCTTTGCAGGGCTGTGCAGGGCGTCGCAGGGTGGCGCGGGTTCAGTCCGCGGCGGGGAGCAGCGATGCCGCGTACCGCCCGGCGGCTGCCGAGGCGAGGAAGTGGGCGTGGTCCTCGTCGAGGCCGCGGCCCATCGTGGACAGCTTTACCGGCACGTCGCGCAGCGCCTGGTCGAGGCCGTCGACGGGCACGGCGACGACCCGGTGGCGGGCCCGCAGCGGGGCGACGTCGGCGGCGACGCGGGAGGCGAGCGGCTCGTCGAGTTCCGGGACGACGACGTCCGCGGCGGCGAGGGCGACGCGGCCGTAGGCGGTCAGGCTGTGGTGCGAGACGCCTTGGTGCCGTTCGCGCGGATCGGCATCCGAGATGCGCAGGGCGGCGACGGCGTGGCCGCCGAGCGTGGCGACGGCGTTGACGGCTTCGCCCGCGGCGACGCCGGAGAAGCCCCAGCGGGTGTCGGTGCCGAGGTTGCCGGGGCCCTGCGTGACGATCGCGAGGTCCGCGCCGAGGACGTGGCGGGCGGCCAGCAGGGCGCTGTGCACGGTGACGGCTTCGAGGTCGCCTCCGACGGCCTGGCCCGCGGTGATGGTGCCGGTGAGCCAGTCGGCCTCGCGGAGCGCGGCGGCCGTCATGGAGAACCAGAGGGGGAGCGCGCCGCCGTCGGTCATGATGTAGGCGATGCGGGTTCCGGGGCGCACGGCGCGCACTCCGGCGCAGATCGCCGGGACGGCAGAGTGGAGGTCGGCGACGACGACCGGCATGGCGCCCAGGTCGTCGGCGTCGCGGAGCACCTCGTGGTGCGGCGAGTCCTGCTCGTCGACGCCGAGCACGACGGCTTGCAGCGGCGTGTAGCGGGTCTTCACCAGGTGGCCGGGGCCGCGTGGCGGGTCCGCGGGGAGCCGCTCGGGAAGGGCCACGACGAGCGCGTATCCGCCGGTGCCCAGGCCCATCGTCTGCGCGGTGGTGTTGAGCAGGACGGTGTCGCCGACGGCCGGGTCGCCGACCAGCGCCGGGTAGGCGAGCGCGCGCACCGGGTCACCGGTGCCTTCCTGGCGCACGGTCAATTCGACCGCGCCGCGCCATGCCCGCCGGACTTCGAGGACCTCACCGCGCCGCCACGTGATCACGGGCGGTGACACTAGTGGAACCGTGGGGCGGTATGCCATTCCCTCTCCCTCCGTGCTCCATCTGTGCGCTTCCCGTGCGGTGACGGGCGGTTCGTCCACAGCCTGCGGTGACCGGGCGGACGCCGGGTGCGCGGACGCGGTACGGTCAAGGCGGAACCAAGCCGTGTAGCCCGACCGGCGGTTCCGGCGACGGACGGGACAGGACCCAAGGGGCGGGAACGGATGGCGATCCCCAAGCAGGAGCGGTTGGTGAGTCTGGTCATGTGCCTGCTCGCCGCGCGCCGGTACGTCACGAAGGAGGAGCTGCGGACGTCGATCGAGTCGTACCGGCTGTGCACCTCGGACGAGGCGTTCGACCGCATGTTTGAACGCGACAAAGACGACGTGCGCGAGCTGGGTTTCACCATCGAGACCGGCGCCAACGACCCGCTCGTCGAATCGGCCGACGGCTACCGGATCCGCGCCGAGCACAACACGCTGCCGCCGGTCGACCTCGACCCCGAGGAAGCCGCCGCGCTGGCGCTGGCCGCGGGCGCGTGGCAGCAGTCGTCGCTTTCCGGCGCCGCGACCGGTGCGCTGTACAAGCTCAAGGCCGCGGGCGTGGAGATCGACACCGCGCCGCTGACCTCGGTCGAACCGCGGGTCACCGCGCGGGAGTCGGCATTCGGGCCGCTGCTCGAGGCGCTGCGCACCAAGCGCCCCGTGCAGTTCAGCTACCGCAGTTCGGGTGCCGCGGAGGCGCGTCAGCGCGTCGTCGAGCCGTGGGGCATGAGCTGCTGGCGCGGCCGCTGGTACCTGGTCGGCTGGGCGCGCGACCGCGAGGAGCAGCGGGTGTTCCGGCTGGAACGCGTGCTCGACAAGCCGAAGCCGCGCATCCTGCGCGAGCAGCTCCGGGCGCCGGTCCCGGCGAACGTCGACATCCGGGAGCAGGTAGCGCGGTTCGCGGGGGAGGGCGGCGAAGGCACCGCGCGGCTGCGCGTGCGCGCGGGCGCCGGGTTCCCGCTGCGGGCCCGGGCGACGGCCGTCAAACCGGTCGACGAGGCGTGGGACGAGCTGGAGTTGGCGTACGGCCACGGGCTGCACAGCTGGCTGGCCGAGTTCGGCGCCGACGTCGTCGTGCTGGACCCGCCGGAGCTGCGGGCCGCGGTCGTCGGGCAACTCCGCGCCGCCGCGGGCCTGCCGGCGGAGGACAACGCACACGCGAGCGAGGTAGGCGCATGAGCAACGCACTGGACGACACTCGGCGGCTTTTGTCGCTGGTGGCTTACCTGCGCGAGCGTCCGGGCGCGCGGCTGGACGACGTGGCGCGTGCGTTCGGGCTGGGCATCGACGCGATCGAGGCCGACCTGGGCACGCTGCACATGTGCGGCACCAGCTTCATGGCCGACGACCTGCTGGAGCCGCACGTCGACTCCGAGGGCCGTATCTGGCTCGACAACGCCGACGCGCCGGTGCGGCCGGTGCGGCTGGCCCCGCACGAGGCCCTGTCGCTGCTTGTCGCGCTGCGCGCGCTGGCCGGGTTGTCCGGGCTGCGCGACCGCGACCGCGAGGCGCTCGGCCGGGTCACCGCCAAGCTGGAGGACGCCGCGGGGGAGGCCGCCGAGGTCGCCGCGCACGTGAGCATCGAGTTCGAGGCCGAGGAGTCGTCGTTCGCGACGATGGACCGCGCCATCGCCGAGAAGCGCGTGCTGAAGCTCAGCTACTACGTGCCGCGCCGCGACCAGGTCACCGAGCGGATCGTCGACCCGGTGCGGCTGCTCCTCGTCGAAGGCCGTCCGTACCTGCTGGCCTGGTGCCGCACCGCGGAGGACCGGCGGCTGTTCCGCCTGGACCGCGTGGTGTCCGCGCAGATCCTCGACGAGGCGTCCGAGCCGCCCACGGTCGCGCCGTTCGACCCGGAGGACGGCCTTGTGCAGGCCTCGCCGGACGACATCGAGGTCGTGTTGGAACTCGGTCCCGGCGGCCGCTGGGTGCGTGAGTACTACCCGTGCGACAGCCTTGAGGAACTCCCCGATGGCGGCCTGCGGGTGACGCTGCGCACCCCGGACCCGTCGGTGGTGCGCCGGCTCGCGCTGCGGCTCGGCGAGCACGGCCGCGTGGTCGCGCCGGCCGAACTCGCCGACGAGGTCCGCGGTACCGCCCTGGCGGCGCTCGAGGCGTACGCGGGCGCGTGATCCGGCGCCGGACGGCCTATCTTCCGCACCGGCTCCTCGCGTAGCTTCGTCGTCCGTACGGCCGGATTTCGTCCATCCCGCTTCGGCTTGGTCACCTTTTGCACGACCCTTCGGCAATTCCTCGGGCATTCCCTCGGGCAAGGAGGCTCCCAGGTGGCGACGTTCACGGCACGCTGTCCCGATTGCGGGCTGGTCGAGCTGACCGCCGACCAGCTGCGGTTGGTGGTCCTGCCGAGCAAGTCGTTCTATACGTTCAGCTGCCCGGCGTGCGACGAATCGGTACGCCGGCCCGCGGGCGAGAAGATCGTCGAACTGCTGTCCGGCGGCGGCGTCTCGTCCATGCAGGTGGCGCGCTGACCGGAAGTCCGCCCCGGCACCCGCGCGGTGCCGGGGCGGACCCGTTCCGCAGGTAGGGTCGGCGCATGCTTTTGTGGGTGCTGCTCGCGTTGTCGCTGGTGCTGGTGGTCGCGGGCCTGGCGGTGATCGGACGACTGGCGTTCCGCCTTGCGGGTGAGGTACGTCACTTCGGCCGGGCCGCCGGGGACGCGCACGACCGGATCGGGCGCGCCGCGGAAGACTTGCGAGATGCGGTCGATCCGTACGATTACGGGACATCTCCGTATCCCCAATACGGGCGAATGCCGCACTCTGACACGCCGCATGGCGCCCGCCGTTAGGGCCCCCCGGCCCTGCGCCGCCGCCCCGGTGTCGGGCCGCCCCGACACTCCGACGGGGCGCGGACGTGAACACGGCACATCTCGTGGGTTCCGAAAGCGCCCGGTGTTCGCCACGATTGCGTTGCACGGGCGTAACACTGATCGGCGTACGATCGGACCCATCAACCCCCCGGTTATGAGGTAGCAACTATGTTCGGCAGGCTTGGACCCACCGAGATCATCCTGATCCTGGTCATCGTCGTGCTCCTGTTCGGTGCCAAGAAGCTGCCGGACACCGCTCGCGCGCTCGGCCGCTCCATGCGGATCCTCAAGAGCGAGGCCAAGGCGATGAAGACCGACGACGCCGCCGCGGGTGACGCCGCCAAGCCGAGCACCCCCGAGGCGCCGCGGACCATCCAGTCCGCGCCCGGCGAGGTGTCGCAGGCCCGCCCGGTGGGCGAGCCCGACGCCAACCGCCGCTGACGCGCCGAGCCCCCCGGAGTCGGCCCTCAGGTGAGTGCAGTCAGAGGGCTTAGGCGCAACCAGCCTGCCCGTCCGCCCAAGAACGACGAGGGGCGCATGCCCCTCATGGACCACCTGCGCGAACTGCGCAACCGGCTGGTCAAATCGATGCTGGCGATTTTGGCCGTCACCGTGGTCGCGTTGTTCTTCTACGACCAGATCGCGGAGTTCCTGGTCCGCCCCGTCTGTGACCTCGACGTCAAGGGTGTCGGAGCGAGCCAGTGCCCGGCATTGGTGCAGAAGGGCGTTTTGTCGCCCTTCTCCACGATGCTGAAGGTCTCCTTCGCCGTCGGGGTGATCGCCGCTGCCCCGATCTGGCTCTACCAGCTGTGGGCGTTCCTCGCCCCGGGTCTGCACAAGCACGAGAAGAAGTACTCGCTGGCGTTCGTCGGCGTGGGCGTGCCGCTGTTCGTGGCGGGCGCGTGGTTCTCCTACGCGATCCTCCCGCACGCCCTCGACGCGCTGCTCGGCTTCACCATCGGCGAGGCCAACAACCAGATCGACCTCGACGAGTACCTCGACTTCCTGGTCCGCATGGTCGCCGTCTTCGGTCTGGCGTGCGAGCTGCCGCTGGTGCTGATCCTGCTCAACTTCGGCGGCGTCATCACCGCGAAGAACATGATCGCGTGGTGGCGCTGGGTCGTCATGGGCATTTTCGTGTTCGGTGCGGTGGCCACGCCGACCACCGACCCGCTCACGATGTGCCTGCTGTCGGTGCCGATCAGCGTGCTGTACGGGCTCGCGATCCTCGTCGCGGCGATAAACGACAAGCGCCGCGGCCGGCGCCGCGCCGAAGTGCTCGGCGGCGACCTCGACGACGACGAGGCGTCCTCGCTCGACCTCACGCCCGCGCGGGTCGAGGACACCGCGCGCCTCGAAGGCACCACCCCGGTCCAGCGGAACGGTGAAGCGGACTCCGTCCACGCCGACGACATCACCTGACGCGGGGCCTGACGGCACAGCCGACGCACCACCCCACGCACCACCCGGCGCACCGGGCTCACGAGCCCGGTGCGCCGCCCCACAGCGCGGAGGACACGCCCTGCACTACTGTGCCGGGCGTGTCCCGTGAGATCGCCCTCCTCGTCAACCCCACCGCCGGGCGCGGCCGCGCCGCCCGTGCCGCGGACCCCGTCGCCGACGGGCTGCGCGCCGCAGGCCTGGCGGTGCGGGAAATCCGCGTCCCCGACCCGGCCGCCGCGCTGCGCATGCTGCGGTCCGAAGTCCGCAGTGGCGTAGGCGCCGTGGTCGCGGTGGGCGGCGACGGCACGGTGTCCCTCGCGCTCCAGGCGGTCGCGGGCACCGGCGTTCCGCTGGGCATCGTCGCGATCGGCTCCGGCAACGACTTCGCCCGCAGCGTCGGCCTGCCGGTCGGCGACCTCGACGCCGCGATCCCGGTGATCGCCGCGGGCCGGACCCGCACCCTGGACCTGGGCCGCGCCGAGGACCGCTGGTTCGGCACCGTCATCGCGTCCGGGTTCGACTCGCGCGTCAACGAGCGCGCCAACGCCATGACCTGGCCGCGCGGCCGAATGCGCTACAACCGCGCGGTGGTCGCCGAGCTGCCCGCGCTCAAGCCGGTCCCGTACGAACTCGAACTCGACGGGCGGACCGTGGAAGTCGAGGCGATGCTCGTCGCCGTCGGCAACGGCACCTCCTACGGCGGCGGCATGAAGATCTGCCCGGACGCCGACATGACCGACGGCATGTTCCAGATCACCGTCGTCGGCGCCTGCGGCCGCTTCGAACTGCTGCGCGTCCTGCCGCGCGCCTACAGCGGCCGGCACGTCGACCACCCCGCGGTCACCACCTACAGCGCCTCCGTGGTCGCCCTGTCCGCGCCCAAGGTGACCGCATGGGCCGACGGCGAGCGGATCGCGCCCCTGCCGCTGACCGCCACGACCGTCCCCGGCGCCCTGCGGCTGCTCGCTCCCGTGCTGCCCGCACCCCGGGAAAACGTGATCACATCCCAGGACGCCGCCCGGTAACCTGCTGGGTGAGATGCCTCTCGATCCTTGCCGCGGCGCGGGCCGCGATTCCGACGTCCTGAACAGCGCGCGACCGAAGAGCGGGTGGTCCGAATGACAGCACCGGACCGGCTCCCCGGCTCTGCCGAACCGTCGCCCGCCGAGCGGTACGCGGCCGCCCGCGCCCGGCAGGCCGAGGAGCGCACCGAGCTGCACGCCTTCCGCAACGAGTACGAATTCGGCCTCGACCCCTTCCAGGACGAGGCCTGCCGCGCCCTGGAATCCGGCCGCGGCGTCCTCGTCGCGGCGCCCACCGGCTCCGGCAAGACCGTCGTCGGCGAATTCGCCGTGCACCTCGCGCTGCGCCAAGGCCGCAAGTGCTTCTACACCACGCCCATCAAGGCGCTGTCCAACCAGAAGTACACCGACCTGGTCAAACGCTACGGCGCCGACCAGGTAGGCCTCCTGACCGGCGACAACTCGGTCAACGGCGACGCCCCCATCGTCGTCATGACGACCGAAGTGCTGCGCAACATGCTGTACGCGTCCTCGCACACCCTCAACGGCCTCGGCTACGTGGTCATGGACGAGGTGCACTACCTCTCCGACCGGTTCCGCGGCGCGGTGTGGGAAGAAGTGATCATCCACCTGCCGCCGTCGGTGACCCTCGTGTCGCTCTCCGCGACCGTTTCCAACGCCGAGGAGTTCGGCGACTGGCTGGCCACGGTGCGCGGCGACACCGCCGTCGTGGTCTCCGAGCACCGCCCCGTGCCGCTGTGGCAGCACGTCATGGCCGGGAACCGGGTCTACGACCTGTTCACCGACGAGAACCACCAGGAGGTCAACCCCGACCTGGTGCGCCTCGCGCGGGAGACCAACGAGCGGACCGGCCGCCCGTACGACAAGTACCGCAAGGGCCGCAACAACCGCGACGGCGCCGCCCCGCAGCGCCGCCGCGTGTGGACGCCCAGCCGCGTCGACGTCATCGAAAAGCTCGACGCGCAGGGACTGCTGCCCGCGATCACGTTCATCTTCAGCCGGGCCGGCTGCGCCGCCGCCGTCCAGCAGTGCCTGCACGCCGGGCTGCGGCTGAACACCAACGCCGAGCGCGCCCAGGTCAAATCGATCGTCGAGTCGCGCACCGGCCACATCCCCGACGAAGACCTCCAGGTCCTCGGCTATTTCGAGTGGCTCGAAGCGCTGCAGCGCGGCATCGCCGCGCACCACGCGGGCATGCTGCCGACGTTCAAGGAAGTCGTCGAGGAACTCTTCGTCCGCGGCCTCGTGAAGGCGGTCTTCGCGACCGAGACACTGGCGCTCGGCATCAACATGCCCGCCCGGTCGGTCGTGCTGGAGAAGCTCGTCAAGTGGAACGGCGAGACCCACGCCGACCTCACCGCGGGCGAATACACCCAGCTCACCGGGCGCGCCGGACGCCGCGGCATCGACGTCGAAGGCCACGCGGTGGTGCTGTGGCACCAGGGCTTCGACCCGAAGCACCTCGCCGGCCTCGCGGGCACCCGCACGTATCCGCTGCGGTCGTCGTTCAGTCCGTCGTACAACATGGCCGTCAACCTCGTCGGCCAGGTCGGACGGCACCGCTCGCGCGAGCTGCTGGAGACCTCGTTCGCGCAGTTCCAGGCGGACCGGTCGGTCGTCGGCATCGCCCGCCAGGTCCGCAAGAACGAGGAAGGCCTCGCCGGCTACCGCGAGGCGATGACCTGCCACCTCGGCGACTTCGACGAGTACGCGGACCTGCGCCGCGCCCTCAAGGACCGGGAGAACCGGCTCGCCCGGGACGGCGTCGCCCAGCGGCGCGCCGCCGCCGCGGCGGCGCTGGAGAAGCTCCGGCCCGGCGACGTCATCGTCGTGCCCACCGGCAAGTACGCGGGGCTCGCGGTCGTCCTCGACCCCGGCATGGCGGAAGGGCCGGAAGGACCGCGCCCCTACGTCCTCACCGCGGACCGGCAGGCCCGGCGCCTTGCGTCGATCGACTTCCCGACCCCGGTGGAAGCCGTCGAACGCCTGCGCATCCCGCGCTCGTTCAACGCCCGCAACCCGCAGTCGCGCCGCGATCTCGCGTCCGCACTGCGCGCGAAGGCCGGGCACATCCACCCCGACCGGCCCCGGCGCGGGCGCTCCGCGGCCGCGGACGACCCCGAGATCGCCCGGCTGCGCCAGGCGATCCGGCAGCACCCGTGCCACGGCTGCGACGACCGCGAGGACCACGCGCGGTGGGCCGAGCGGTTCCACCGGCTGCAGCGCGATACCAAGCAGCTCGAAAACCGGATGCGCGGGCGCACCCACACGATCGCCCGCACGTTCGACCGGGTGTGCGGGATGCTCGCCGATCTGGGCTACCTCACCGGCGACACGGTCACCGAGGACGGCCGCCGCCTCGCCCGGATCTACGCCGAACTCGACCTGCTCACCGCGGAATGCCTGCGCGAGGGCCTGTGGGAGGACCTCACGCCCGCCGAACTGGCCGCGTGCGCCTCGGCACTGGTCTTCGAGGCGCGGATGCCCGACGACGCCATCGCGCCGCGGATGCCCGGCGGCGCGGCCAAGTCGGCGCTGGCCGACATGGTGCGGCTGTGGGGCCACCTGGACGCGCTGGAGGACCAGCACGGCCTGGACTTCCTGCGCGAACCGGACCTCGGGTTCGCGTGGACCGCGTACAACTGGGCCTCCGGGCAGCGGCTCGACGCGGTGCTCGGCGAATCCGACCTGCCCGCGGGCGACTTCGTCCGGTGGATGAAGCAGCTCGTGGACGTGCTCGGGCAGATCGCGGACGCGGCGCCGGAGGACGGCACGGTGCGGGCCACGGCGCGCAAGGCGATCGAGGCGGTCCGGCGCGGGGTCGTGGCGTACTCGTCGGTGAACTGACGCGGGGTGCCCCCGGAGTGGCGGGGGCTGTCGCCGGCTCCCGCACCGGGTGCGGGCTCTTGAGCGGGCCTTGTGCGGCTTTCCGTGCCGCTATTTGCGGCAGAGCGTGAGCCCCGGGCGGCCCGGTTGCCCGAAGTCGCGGCAGCCGGTCGCCGGGGGCTTCTTCGCGGGCTGGTTCGGGTTGCCCGGCCGGGTCGGGACCGTCAGCGTGACGTGCTTGCACCACGGCATGCCCTTGCCCGGCACTTCCTCGCCCGTGCACTCCATCCGGACCTTGCCGTTGTCGACGACGATGCGGGTGGGGCCGACGCTGACCGTCGGCTTGCGCGGCGTCGGAGGTGCCGGCTTCGGATCGGCTTTGACCGCCGGCGGCTTCGGTGCCGGAGGGGGCGGGCTGGACGGTTGGGGCGGCGGCGGAGTCGGCTTGGGCGGCGTGGTCTTCGGCGGTTCCGGCTTCGGCGGCGTCGCGGCCGGAGGCGGCGGCGGAGGCACCACCGGGGCGGCGGACGGCGGCGGCGACGGGGCCGCGACCGGCTTCGCCGGATCGTGGTCCCCGCCGCCGGTGAACGCCCAGGCCACCGCGGCGATCGCGAGGACCGCCCCGGCGACCACCGCGCCCTTGACGACCGTCGAGCCGCCCTCGCCGGCGGCTGCCGCGCCGCCCGACCCGCCCGAACCTGCCGCGGCGCCGGCGCCCGCCGCGCCGGTCCGGCCCGCGACCGCCGCCCCCACCGCGGCGGCGGCCGCTGCCGCCGCCGCGAGGTAGGCCAGGGCCGCCGCGCCGAGCATGCCTTCGGCGACGACGCGCATGCACGTACTGACACTTGCCAGTTCGACACACGCCGCGCGGCAGCGGTCGCACGTGTCGAGGTGGGCGCGGATGTTGTCCTCGGCATGGTCGCCGAGGCGGTGCCGCACGAACGCGCCGTACTTCTTCGCGAACGGGCGGCACTCCTGCGGGAGTCCGCTCTCCACGTAGACCTTCAGGTACGCCTCGCGCAGTCCGTCGCGTGCGCGTTCCTTCAGCTTCGACAGCGCGTTCGGGCTGACGCCGAGCAGCGGGGCCACGCGGTCGCGCGGCTCCCGCTCGACTTCGGTGTACCAGAGCACCGCCTGCCAGCGTTCCGGGAGTTCCTGGAACGCCTTGGCGGCCAACTGCCGGTCGGTCGCGGCCACCGCGGGATCCTCGGGCGTCTCGTCGGTCGACTCGTACGCCGCGACGTCGTCGGTCAGCAGTACCCGCCGCTCGTTGCGGGCCCAGTCGCCCGCCACCCGCCTCACGGTCGTGAGGAGGTACGGGCGGCACGCCTCGCGGGGTCCGTGGCCGGAACGCAGGGCATGCAGCGTGCGGGTGAACGTCTCGCCGACCAGGTCCTCGGCGTTTTCCTTGGTGCGGGTGCACAGGCGCGCGAGCCGGCGGACCGCGACCACATGGCGTTGGTACAGGACTTCGTACGCGGCGTCGTCGCCTTCGCGGACCCGGTCGGCCAGGTACGAGTCCGACGGGCCGTCGTCGCGGCGGCCGTCGGCCGACTGGTGGTCGGCGTCGCCGCTGCCGTCGCCGGGACCGTCCTGGCGGAGACGGCTCCGGACTCCGGCCGGCGCTTCGGCCGCGACGGGGGCGTCGGAGGCGTCGGCCGGGTCGGCTGCGGGGACTTGGGGGGGTGCGTGCGGGCCGTCGGAGCCGTCGGAGCCGTCCGGGTCGGACGGGCCGCCCGGCAGCGGGTGTTCGCGCGGCCCGACGGGGGCCGCGACGGCACCGGGCGCTGCGGGGTCGGCCGACTCGGCACCGGCCGGGCCGGTTCCGGACGACTCGCGGCCGCGGGGCGTCGGGAAAGGACCGCGCCGGTGGTCGGCCGTGCGCTGGCCGGGCACCATGCCGGACGCGTCGACGCGGCGGGCTTGTTCGGGGACGCGTGCGGGGCCGTCGTCGTCGGACGGCTCGTCGGCGTGCCCGCCCCGGGACTCCGCCGCGGGGTCGGCGGGAGGCTCCGGCGGCTGCCGGTCCGGACCGGAGGCCGACGGGTCGTCCTCGCGTGACACCCGGGACCTCCCTCAGCGGAACTCGTCGTCTCTGCGCGCGTCTCTGTGCCCAGCATCGTGGCGATCTCGGGGCCGTCTGTCCAGAACGCCAGGGGGCGTACGCCGTGCGGGTAGTGCGCGCGGGCGTGCGTAGTGCAGGACGGGCGCGCGGATTCGGCACGCGCGCCCGTCCCGGTCGTGGGGCCGTTCGGGTGACGGAGCGTCATAGCGGTGGCGGCGGCGGGGTTCACGGGGGTGACGAGCATGTGGGGCATGGGGTGCAAGGCCGTTCGGGGG